>NZ_JBWKGY010000006.1:0-439647 GCF_056433525.1 Streptomyces sp. NPDC044704 | reverse complement strand
CCCCCCCCCCCCCCCCCCCCCCCCCCCCCCCCCCCCCCCCCCCCCCCCCCCCCCCCCCCCCCCCCCCCCCCCCCCCCCCCCCCCCCCCCCCCCCCCGCCCCACCCGCAGCCGCCCGCCGGAGCGCACCGGCTCACCCGGCCCGCCCGGCCAAGGCACCGGCCCCCACCCGCAGCCGCCGGGCACGGCACCCACCCCATCCGGCCCCCGCCCGGCCAGGGCAGCGGCTCCATCCGACCCCCGCCCGGCCAGGGCAGCGGCCTCAGCCGGCCCCCGCCCGGCCAGGGCTGCGGCGGATTACCATCGCCATCAGCGCCGCCGCCGCGCACAGCGCGCCCGACGCGTACCAGACGAGGTCGTACGAGCCGAAGACGTCCCGGGCGACGCCGCCGAGGAAGGCGACCAGGGCCGCGCCCACCTGGTGCGAGGCCAGGACCCAGCCGAAGACGATCGCGCTGTCCTCCCCGTAGTGCTCCCGGCACAGGGCGATGGTCGGCGGGACGGTGGCGACCCAGTCCAGGCCGTAGAAGACGATGAAGAACACCATCGGCGGGTGCACGCTCGGCGCCAGCAGCATCGGCAGGAACAGGAGCGAGATCCCCCGCAGCGCGTAGTAGACCGCCAGCAGCCGCCGCGCCTCGAAGCGGTCCGTGAACCAGCCGGAGGCAATGGTGCCGACGACGTCGAACACCCCGATCACCGCCAGCAGCCCGGCGGCAGCCGTCACCGGCATGCCGTGGTCGTGCGCCGCCGGCACGAAGTGGGTCTTGACCAGGCCGTTCGTCGAGGCCCCGCAGATCGCGAAGGTACCGGCCAGCAGCCAGAAGGGCCCCGTACGGGCGGCCTTGGCCAGCACCGTCACCGCCCGCCGCGCCGCGCCCGGCACCGGCGCGGGCTTCTCCGCGTACGTGCCCCCGTACGGCGCGAGCCCCACGTCCGCGGGGTGGTCGCGCAGCAGCAGCCACACGAACGGCACGACGGACAGCGCCGCGAGCGACACCGTGACCGCCGCCGGGCGCCAGCCGTGGTGTTCGACCAGCCAGGACAGCAGCGGCAGGAAGACCAGCTGACCGGAGGCGCCCGCCGCGGTGAGGACGCCGGTGACGAGGCCGCGCCGGGCGGTGAACCAGCGGTTGGTGACGGTGGCCGCGAAGGCCAGGGCCATCGAGCCGCTGCCGAGGCCGACCAGGACGCCCCAGAACAGCACCAGCTGCCACGGCGCGGTCATCCACACCGTGGCCACGGAGCCGCCGGCTATGACGGTGAGGGCCAGGGCGACGACCTTGCGGATGCCGAAGCGGTCCATCAGCGCGGCGGCGAACGGCGCGGTGAGCCCGTAGAGGGCGAGGTTGACGGAGACGGCGAAGCCGATCGTGCCGCGCGACCAGTCGAACTCTTCGTGCAGCGGTTCGATGAGGAGTCCGGGCAGGGAGGCGAACGCGGCGGCGCCGATGATCGTCACGAAGGAGACGGCCGCGGCGTACCAGGCGCGGTGGATGCGGCCGGGCCGGCGGGGAGCCCGGGGGCCGCCGTCGGCGGGGGTGGTGGAGGTGGGTGCTGTCTGCGTCACGCCGACAGCTTCCGGCCTGCGGGGCACCCGCCGACAGTGGCCTGACCGTCATGCTTCGGTACGATCGGGCCATGGAGCGGAATCCTCGGGCCCACCACCCCCACCGCGTCGTCGTCCTCGCCCTGGCCGGGCTGCTGCCGTTCGAGCTCGGCATCCCGCACCGGATCTTCGGCCGGGCCAAGGATCCGTCCGGGCGGCCGCTCTACGAGATCCTCACCTGCGGACTCGCCCCCGGACCGGTGTCCACGGACGCCGACTTCGCCGTCCACGTCGAGCACGGCCCGCAGCTGCTGGCCACGGCCGACACCGTGGTGGTGCCCGCCTCGTACGAGCTGGGGGCGGTGCACGAGCACGGGGTGCTCACCGCGGAGCTCGCGGCGGCCCTCGCGCACGTCCGGCCCGGCACCCGGCTCGTCTCGATCTGCACGGGCGGCTACGTACTGGCCGCCGCCGGGTACCTGGACGGCCGTCCGGCCACCACCCACTGGGCCTCCGCCGAGCACTTCCAGCGGCTCTTCCCCGCCGTGAAGGTGGACCCGGGCGTGCTCTACACCGACGACGGGGACGTCCTCACCTCCGCGGGGGTCGCCGCCGGGATCGACCTGTGCCTGCACATCGTGCGCCGCGACCACGGAGCGGCCGTCGCCAACGAGGTGGCCCGGCGGACCGTCGTACCGCCCCACCGGGAGGGCGGACAGGCCCAGTTCATCGAGCGCCCGGTGCCCGAGCCGCAGCTGGCCAGCACCACGGCCGCGCGCGCCTGGGTGCTGGACCGGCTGCACGAACCGCTGCGGCTGAGCGATCTGGCCCGGCAGGAGGCCGTGTCGGTACGGACCTTCACGCGCCGGTTCCGCGAGGAGTCCGGGGTCAGCCCGGGGGAGTGGATCACCGGCCAGCGGGTGGAGCGGGCCCGGCGGCTGCTGGAGCGCACGGAGCTGCCGATGGAGCAGGTGGCGCGGGAGGCGGGCTTCGGGACGGCGCAGTCGCTGCGCAAGCACGTCCAGGCGGCGCTGGGGGTGAGCCCGACGGCCTACCGGCGCACCTTCCGCGCCTCCGGCAAGGGGATGGCTCCCGCCACCCTGCCAGCTCCTGATGGGCCATCAGACCCTGCCGGGTCCGTGCCTTGACTTCTCCCGCCGCCCGCTCGTGAATGGCCCCCTGTCGGGGCGGCGGAACGCGGGGGGCGGGCAGTGCGAACAGGCGCGCGCAGCAGGAGACGGTCGGCGGCCGTCGGCATGGCCGTACTCGCCGCGGTGACCGGGGGCGCGCTGAGCGCACCGGCCGCCGCCGTGGGGGAAACGCCCCCGGGGCAGGTCGAGTTCCCCACGCACTGCCTGCCGCCGCAGCAGGCCGGACTGCCGCCCGCGGACGGGCCGACGACGGCCCGGATCACCGTCGACGACCCGGCGCCGCGCGTCGGGGACACGGTGACGGTGACCTACCAGGTGGCCGCGACCCCGGCGGTGAACCCGCTCCCCTCCGAACTGCCCGCCGACGTGCTCACCCCCACCGGACGGGTCCTGCTCGGGGGCGCGCAGAGCGGCGCGGTCACCGTCACCGGCGCCAAGCGCAACGAGCCGGTCCAGCCCGGCGGGGCCCTGCCCGCCGTCACCATGACCGGCACCTTCACCGTCACCGCGCCCGGCCCGATCGCCCTGGCCCCCGGCCCCTACACCCTGCACACCGGCCACCTGCTGGACCTGGACACCGTCTGCACCCCGGCGACGGCGGCCCCGGTCTCCGAACGGCTGACCGCGGCCCCGCTCCCCACCGCCAACCTGCGCGGCGTCACCCTCGCGTCGGCCTACGGAACACCCGGCGCCCGCGTCAAGGTCACCGGAGCGGGCTTCGCCCCGGGCGCGGCCGTGACCGTGGCGGGCCGGGCGGGGGCCGCCGAGACCGCCGACCGGGTCGCGGCCACCGCCGACGCGCACGGGGCGGTGCAGGCGGAGCTGCCCCTGACGGACCGCGCGACGACCGGCGTGGTCGCGTACGAGGGCACGGCCTGGTCGGCGCAGCGGGGCACCGCCCCGGCGGCGTACACGGTCGTCGAGCCCGCCCCGCCGCCGCCCGCGCCCGAAGCCGCGGCCCAGAAGGTGACGGCCACCGTCGAACCGGGCACCCTCGCCATGACCCAGGCGGGCGAGTCGGTGACCCTGGGCGCGGTCCCGTACGGGGACGGCGGCGCGGCGCCGGGACGGATCGGCACCGTCACCGTCAAGGACGCCCGGGGCGGGCCCGCCGGCTGGTCACTGGTCGGCAAGGTCACCGACTTCACCGGGCCGGGCGGCGTCCGCATCCCCGGGGCCTCGCTGTCCTGGACCCCGTCCTGCACCGCCGCCGAGGGCAGCCCCGGCACCTGCGCGGCGGGCAGCGCGGGCGTGGTCGGCCCGGACGGGGCCGTACTGGCCTCCACGGCCGACGCCCCGCTGACCGGCGGCACCTTCACGGTGGACGCCGCCGTCACCCTCCGGGTGCCGCCCTACACCCCGCCGGGCGCGTACACGGCGGTCCTGACGCTGACCCTGTCGTGACGGCGGTACGGGCCGTTCGGGTACGGGCCGTCCTGGCCGCGCCGGCCGTCCTGGCCGTGCTGGGCCTCGTCCTGCTCGGGTCCGCCGCCACGGCCGGACCGGCCGCCGCCGCGGACAACGGCCAGTGGTCCGTCCTCCCGGCCGCCACGACCGTCGGGCAGCGCCCCTACTTCTACCTCTCCGCCCCGCCGGGCGGTGAGCTCCGGGACACGGTCACCGTCGCCAACCGCACCGACCGGCCCCGTACCTTCCTCCTCTACGCCGCCGACGCCCACAACACCGCCCGCGACGGCGGTTTCGCCCTGCGCGGCCCCGACGAGCCGCGGCTCGGCGCCGCCGCCTGGACCCGGCTCGCGCGGGAGCGGATCACCGTACCGGCCGGCGGCACGGCGGACGTCGCCTTCACCGTCACCGTCCCCGAGCGGGCCGCACCGGGCGACCACCCCGGAGCCGTCGTCGCGGTCGAGGACCTGCCCGCCACCACCACGGCCCGGGGCATCGGCGTGCGGCAGGCCGTCGCCGCCCGGATGTACCTGCGGGTGACGGGACCCACCGCCCCCGCCCTCGCCGTCCAGGACGTCCGGGTCGCGGGCAGCGGGAGCGGCGCGGTGATCACGTACACCCTCCACAACCTCGGCAACGTCACCCTGCGCCCCCGCGCCACCCTCACCGCCGCCGGATTCCTCGGCCGGACCCTGCTCCGCCGCGAGCTCACCGGCCTGCCCGCCGAACTGCTGCCCGGCCGGCAGGTCACGCTCAGCGCCCACTGGGACGACCCGCCCGACCTGGAATGGAGCCGGCTGACGGTGGCGGCCGAGGCCGGGGGAGCCACCGCCCGGGGCGCCGCCGACCACACCGCGCACCCCCCGCTCACGACCGCACTGGCCCTCGCTTCGGTGCTCCTGGCGGTGGCCTGGTCGGCGCTGGGAGCCGCATCGGGGAGAATGGCCCGTATGAGCGATCGTTCCCCCGAGCCCACCGCCCCGCACCGCGCGGGCTTCGCCTGCTTCGTCGGCCGCCCCAACGCGGGCAAGTCGACCCTGACCAACGCGCTCGTGGGCACCAAGGTCGCGATCACCTCCAACCGGCCGCAGACCACCCGCCACACCGTGCGCGGCATCGTGCACCGCAAGGACGCGCAGCTCGTCCTGGTCGACACGCCCGGTCTCCACAAGCCGCGCACCCTGCTCGGCGAGCGCCTGAACGACGTCGTGCGGACCACCTGGGCCGAGGTCGACGTCATCGGCTTCTGCCTGCCCGCCGACCAGAAGCTCGGCCCCGGCGACAAGTTCATCGCCAAGGAGCTCGCGGGGATCAAGAAGACCCCCAAGATCGCCATCATCACCAAGACCGACCTGGTCGAGTCCAAGGCGCTCGCCGAACAGCTCCTCGCCGTGCACCAGCTCGGCGCCGAGCTCGGCTTCGAGTGGGCCGAGATCGTGCCCGTCTCGGCGGTCGGCGACAGCCAGGTCCAGCTGCTGGCCGACCTGATCGCGCCGCTGCTGCCGGAGAGCCCGCCCCTGTACCCGGAGGGCGACCTCACCGACGAGCCCGAGATGGTCATGGTCGCCGAGCTCATCCGCGAGGCCGCGCTGGAAGGCGTGCGCGACGAACTCCCGCACTCCATCGCCGTCGTGGTCGAGGAGATGATCCCGCGCGAGAACCGCCCGGCCGACCGCCCCCTGCTCGACATCCACGCCAACGTCTACATCGAGCGTCCGAGCCAGAAGGGCATCATCATCGGCCCGAAGGGCTCGCGCCTGAAGGAGGTCGGCATGAAGTCGCGCAAGCACATCGAGGCGCTGCTCGGCACGCCGGTCTTCCTCGACCTGCACGTGAAGGTCGCCAAGGACTGGCAGCGCGACCCCAAGCAGCTCCGCAAGCTCGGCTTCTGATCTCCTGACGACACGGCCTGGGGCAGCCGCCGGACCTTCACCACGTGGGCGGGGCGGCCGCCGCAGGGCCGGGCTCCGTCCGGGGCCGGACTACGCCTGCGGGGGTTCCGCGATCAGGGCCGTTCCCACCCGGCGGAACCCGGCGCGGCCGTAGATCCGGGCCACGTCCTCGTCGCCGGCCGACAGGAACACCGTCCGCGCCCCGCGCTCGCGGGCCCGCGCCACCAGGGCCGCCGTCACCGCGAGGGCCAGCCCCTGCCGCCGGGCGGCGGGCAGCGTGCCCACGGCGACGACCTCGGCGACGTCCCCGACGGGGTTGTACATGCCCGAGCAGAGCACCACCCCGTCCCGCACGGCCGCCGCCATCGCCGTACGGGACGCCGTGAGCATCTCCGCGACCCGGGCGCGGCGCTGCTCCACCTCCGGGCCGGCCAGCGCCACGGCCAGCTCCGCGGGGCCCGCCTCGCCGAGTGCCGTGCCGGGCGCCGAGAAGGCCAGGGCCGGCACGGTCACGGCCGCCGCGAGCAACGGGTCCGCGGCGTCGAGGATCCGTACGTCGGGATGCGGGGCGAGGGGTTCCGCGTCCGCGTCGAGGGCCATCAGCGGGTGTGCGTGGACGTGGAGTCCGGCCGCTTCCACGGCGGCCCGCAGGGAGGGGCTGGTTTCGGCCACCCACTCGAAGGCCTCGGGAAGCTCCAGCTCGCGCTGCCGCTCCCGTACCCGCTCCACGTCCGCCGCCGTGGCGGCGGGGCCGCCGAGGGCGGGCCGCGCGTAGTACGGCCAGCCCGTGCCCTCCTGTACGAAGAGGGTCAGCGGTCCGAAGTCCTCGGCGCGGGCCCCGCCGTGCCGGGGGACGGTGTCGTAGTACCGCTCCAGCGCGTCCAAGATCGTGTTCGTCATCCGGTCATCCAAGCAAAGGGGGACCGGCCGGTCACCCGGGTTTCAGGCGCCCTCCTTCAGCACGCGCGCGATCAGGTTCCGCTGGGCCTCCGACAGGTGCGGGTCGTGGCAGGACACCGTCCGCCCGTCGACCGTGATCCGGTACGAGAACCCGTCGCGGACCCCGCCCGGGCCCGGCCGGCCCTGCGGGTCCGGCCGCAGGGCCAGCAGGGCCAGCGCCCGCCACTCGTCCTCGTCGGACCGGCCGGAGGTGTCCACCTCGGCCCGGCGTTCGATGCCCGCGAAACCGCCCGTTCTGACCACCTCGATGCGCATGGGGAGCGTCCTACCCCGCCAGCGGGACGCCTACCGCCGTCCAGGCCTTCTGCAGGGCCCGGTGCTCGGCGCCGCCGTCCCCGTACCGGGCGACGGCCGCGGCCTCCGACAGCCGGGCGAAGTCGGCGAAGTCCGCCTTCTCCGCCAGTTCGCCGCCGGTGAGGGTGTCGTACCAGATCTGTCCGGCCCGCTCCCAGGCCCGGCCGCCCAGTTCGGTCGCCGCGATGTAGAAGGCGTGGTTCGGGATGCCGGAGTTGATGTGGACGCCCCCGTTGTCGCGGGAGGTGGTCACGTAGTCGTCCATGGTCCCGGGCTGCGGGTCCTTGCCGAGCTCGTCGTCGTCGTACGCCGTCCCCGGCGCCTTCATGGAGCGCAGCGCGACGCCGGTGACGTTGGGGCCGAGGAGTCCGGCGCCGATCAGCCAGTCGGCCTCGTCGGCGTTCTGCCCGAGCGAGTACTGCTTGATCAGGGAGCCGAAGACGTCCGACATGGACTCGTTCAGCGCGCCCGACTGGCCGTGGTAGTCGAGGTTGGCCGTGTACTGGGTGACGCCGTGGGTCAGCTCGTGCCCGATGACGTCCACCGCCACCGTGAAGTCGAGGAACAGGTCGCCGTCGCCGTCGCCGAAGACCATCTGGCGGCCGTCCCAGAAGGCGTTGTTGTAGTCCTCGCCGTAGTGCACGGTCGCGTCCAGGGCCAGCCCGGAGTCGTCGATGGAGCGCCGCCCGAAGCCCTGCAGGAACAGTTCGAACGTCGCGCCGAGCCCGGCGTAGGCCCGGTTGACGGTGGCGTCCCGGCCCGGCTCGTCGCCCTCCCCGCGGACCTTCTTCCCGGGCAGCCGGGTGCGGTGCTGGGCGTCGTAGACGGTCCGCAGCGGGGTGTCGGCGGCGGGGACGGCGGCCGCAGGGGCGATGCCGCGGACGGTGCTGATCCGGCGCCGGGTGCGCAGGAAGGCGTCCTGCTCCAGCGTGCGCTGCGCGGCATCGGCCCGGCCGCTGTCGGCGGAGCGCGCGGCCTTGTCGAGCAGGTGCGGGGGCACGACGGTGCAGAAGACGGGGTGGTGGGTGTGGCCTGGGGAAAGGGAGGCGTCCATGACCGGCAATGTGGCAGTGGGTGATGACTCTGTCACTACCCGCGAGCATGATTCATTCTCTTGTCTGAAAGCCGTCATGCCGCGTTGACGGATCGACCGGACCTCGCGCCGACCTCGCGCCCGGAAAAGGGAATACCTCACAAAGGGTGTAAATCGGACCCCTGGGTCTTGCATACTGAAACAGGTCCTCGCGTTACGGCGCGGCTCGGCTAGGCTCGGCCCATCATGCGTATCGGGCTGCTTCTCCTTAGCTGCCGCGGCGAGGGTCTGTAGTCGTAGGCCGACCCCCTCCCCGCGGAGTTTGGTGTTGCGGTTTTTACGACCGCCCGTCGGCCGTCCCAGCGAACTACACGCGGACACGCGAGGAGCCCAACGCCATGAGCCAGCAGCCTTTTGTCGGTCGCCCCACGCCCATCACCAACGCGACCCACACCCAGCAGCCCTCCGGTATGCCGATCCACAAGTACGGCTTCTACGAGCAGGTCGAGATCCCGGACCGCACCTGGCCGGACGCCCGCGTCACCAAGGCTCCCCGCTGGCTCTCCACCGACCTGCGCGACGGCAACCAGTCGCTGATCGACCCGATGACCCCCGCCCGCAAGCGCGAGATGTTCGACCTGCTGGTGCGCATGGGCTACAAGGAGATCGAGGTCGGCTTCCCCTCCTCCGGCGAGACCGACTTCGCCTTCGTGCGCTCCATCATCGAAGAGGGCGCGATCCCGGACGACGTCACCATCTCCGTACTGACCCAGGCCCGCGAGGACCTGATCGAGCGGACCGTGGAGTCCCTGGTCGGCGCCAAGCGCGCCACCGTCCACCTGTACAACGCGACCGCCCCCACCTTCCGCCGCGTGGTCTTCCGCGGTTCGAAGGAGCAGATCAAGCAGATCGCCGTCGACGGCACCCGCCTGGTCATGGAGTACGCCGAGAAGCTGCTGGGCCCGGAGACCACCTTCGGCTACCAGTACAGCCCGGAGATCTTCACCGACACCGAGCTGGACTTCGCCCTGGAGGTCTGCGAGGCCGTCTGTGACGTCTGGCAGCCCGCCGAGGGCCGCGAGATCATCCTGAACCTGCCCGCCACCGTGGAGCGCTCGACGCCCTCCACCCACGCGGACCGCTTCGAGTGGATGGCCCGCAACCTGACCCGTCGCGAGCACATCTGCATCTCCGTGCACCCGCACAACGACCGCGGCACCGCCGTCGCCGCCGCCGAGCTGGCCCTGATGGCCGGCGCCGACCGCATCGAGGGCTGCCTGTTCGGGCAGGGCGAGCGCACCGGCAACGTCGACCTGATCACGCTGGGCATGAACCTGTTCTCGCAGGGCATCGACCCGCAGATCGACTTCTCGCAGATCGACGAGATCCGTCGCACGAGCGAGTACTGCAACCAGATGGAAGTGCACCCGCGCCACCCCTACGCGGGCGATCTGGTCTACACGGCCTTCTCCGGCTCCCACCAGGACGCCATCAAGAAGGGCTTCGACGCCATGGAGGCCGACGCGGCCGCCGCGGGCAAGACCGTCGACGACATCGAGTGGGCCGTTCCGTACCTGCCCATCGACCCCAAGGACGTCGGCCGTTCCTACGAGGCCGTCATCCGGGTCAACTCGCAGTCCGGCAAGGGCGGCATCGCGTACGTCCTGAAGAACGACCACAAGCTGGACCTGCCGCGCCGCATGCAGATCGAGTTCTCCCGGATCATCCAGGCCAAGACCGACGCCGAGGGCGGCGAGGTCACGCCGAAGGCCATCTGGGACGTCTTCTCGGACGAGTACCTGCCCAACCCGCAGAACCCGTGGGGACGTATCCAGCTGCGCTCCGGCTCGACGGCCACCGACAAGGACGGCACGGACACGCTGACCGTCGAGGCGGTCGTGGACGGGGTGGAGGCCGTACTGACCGGCACCGGCAACGGTCCGATCTCGGCCTTCTTCGACGCCCTGGCCGGCATCGGCATCGATGCCCGCCTGCTGGACTACACCGAGCACACCATGAGCGAGGGCGCCTCCGCCGTGGCCGCCTCGTACATCGAGTGCGCGATCGACGGCCGCGTCCTGTGGGGCATCGGCATCGACGCCAACACCACCCGCGCCTCCCTGAAGGCGGTCATCTCCGCCGTCAACCGCGCGGGCCGCTGAACCACCCGCCGGAGCCCCGTCCCCATCCCGCCCGCGCGGGGGAGGGGCGGGGCTCCGCCGCACCCCGTCCCGGCCGGGACGGGCCGCCGGGTACGAGGGCCGCGGAGGGGGCGCAGACCGGCCAAGTACGCCCCCTCGCGCGAGGTTGTCTTGTCACACGGCTGACGCATCCTCACCGATGTGGCTAACATCACGCCAACCCGGCGATGTTGCCGGAAGGTTACGGAGGTGCGACGTGCTGCCAGTTCGGGGTGGGGACGGCCGGAAGCTGACGGCCTGGGGCATCCGCACCACCTGGAGCACCGTGGGAGACGGGGAGTTCTTCTGCCCCGGCTGCGGCGGTGACCGCAACTACCGCAGGCGCACCGGGCGCCGCCGGTTCACGGTGCTCGGCGTTCCGCTGCTGCCGCGGGGCCAGGCCGGTCCCGTCGTCGAATGCCACTCCTGCAAGGAGCGCTTCGACACCGACGTACTGGACCACCTCACCACCACCCGCTTCTCCGCCCTGCTGCGGGACGCGGTGCACACCGTGACCCTGGCGGTCCTCGCCGCGGGCGGTACGGCCTCCCGCAGCGCCCTGGGGGCCTCCGTGTCGGCCGTACGGGCCGCCGGGTTCCAGGACTGCACGGAGGAGCAGCTGGAGTCCATGGTGGAGGCGCTGGCCACGGACGAGGGCCGGCTCGGGCTGTACGACGGCCCGGAGTGCTGCGGGGCCGCCCTGTCGATAGAGCTGCACGAGGCGCTGGAGCCCCTCGCCCCGCACCTGGCCGGTCCGGGCCGCGCGTCGATCCTGCTCCAGGGCGCCCGGATCGCGCTCGCGGACGGGCCGTACATCCCCGCCGAGCGTGAGGTGCTGGCCACCGTGGGCGCGGCCCTGCGCATGGACGCGGACGAGGTGGCGCGGCTGCTGTCCGCGGTACGCGCGCCGTAGCGCCGCCCGGCCCCTCGTACACGAGGGGTGCGCGGCGCACACGGCTCCGGGCCCGGCGGGATCCCCCGCCGGGCCCGTTCGCGTGTCCGGGCGGGCACGGACGGTGGCGCGAACGTCCGAAACGGGCCCGGAGAGGGTAACGATCCGGCCTCGTGAGCGTGAACCGGCCGTCCCTGCGCCCCGTGCAAGGGGGTGGACGGCCCTCCTCCGCGCCCGGCCATCCACGCCTTGGACGGCCGGAACCGCATGTCTCGATTTGCCCGTCCTCCGGGCCCGCGGAACGCGTCCGGGCACGTCGGGGCGGGTGCGGGGTACGTCCGCTTCGCATGCGCGCAGCCGGAAGGGGTCCCCTGAGGGCGCGTCGGGCATACGCCCGTACGGCGATCGGCGCCACTGGAGAAACCTACAGATCGAACGTCCTGAGGCTTCCACAGTTTGTAGAAGTCGACGATATCTGTGAGCCCTCCCACAGGCGTTCAATTCCGGTCACACGACGAGACACCGCCGGAAACACAGCGGGGCTTCGATCTACGTGTTCTCACTGACAACCCCGGCGGACCAACGGGTTAGCGACCCACTCCGGCCAGGGACAACCAGATTCCTCTCGTTCACCTACCTCTTTGAAGGGCAAGGCAGAGATGGCACGTGTCGCCGCCCGGCTTTCCGTCAAGGGAGAGCAGAGCACGCACCCGGTCGACGAGGTGCTCCCCCTCCCCAAGCTCGCGCTGTACGGCTTCCAGCACGTACTCGCCTTCTACGCCGGCGCGGTGATCGTCCCGATCATCGTCGGCAACGCGCTGAAGCTGAGCCCTGAGCAGCTGGTCTACCTGATCAACGCGGACCTGTTCACCTGCGGCATCGCCTCGATCATCCAGGCCTGGGGCATCGGCCGGGTCGGCGCGCGCCTGCCGCTGATCCAGGGCGTGACCTTCACGGCCGTCTCCCCGATGATCGCCATCGGCCTCGGCGCCGGCGGCGGCACCGCCGCCCTGCTCGTCATCTACGGCGCGGTGATCACCGCCGGCATAGCGACCTTCGCCTTCGCCTGGCTGCCCGCCAAGGCGTTCCGCACGGTCATGAGGCTGTTCCCGCCGGTCGTCACCGGCACCGTCATCACCGTGCTCGGCATCGTCCTGATCCCCGTCGGCCTCAACGACGCGGCCGGCGGCGTCGGCAGCCCCGACTTCGGCGACCCCAAGCACTTCGCCTACGCCGGCGGCACGATGCTCTTCATCCTCGTCCTGATGAAGATCGGCAAGCCCTTCCTCTCCAGCATCTCCATCCTCCTCGGCCTGGTCGGCGGCACCGCGGTCGCCTTCCTCCTCGGCGACGCCAAGTTCGGCGACGTCGGGAACTCCGGCTGGATCGGCGTCACCACCCCCTTCCACTTCGGCGCCCCGAAGTTCGAGTGGTTCCCGATCCTCCTGATGCTCATCGTCATGCTGATCACCATGGTCGAGACGACCGGCGACACCTACGCCGTCGGCGAGATCGTCGAGAAGGACATCGACAGCGAGACCGTGGCCCGCGCCCTGCGCGCCGACGGCGCCGCGACCGCCCTCGGCGGCATCCTCAACTCCTTCCCGTACGTGGCCTTCGCCGAGAACGTCGGCCTCGTGCGGATGACGAAGGTCAAGAGCCGCTTCGTGGTCGTCGCCGCCGGTGTCTTCATGATCGTCCTGGGGCTGCTGCCCAAGGCCGCCGCCGTCGTCGCCGCCGTCCCGCACGGCGTCCTCGGCGGCGCCGCGACCGTCATGTTCGGCATGGTCGCCCTGGCCGGCATCCAGACCCTCGGCAAGGTCGACCTCAAGGAGGAGAAGAACGCCCTGATCGTCGGCGTCTCCCTCGCCTTCGCCCTGCTCCCCGCGACCGTCCCGGTCTTCTTCACCAAGCACATGGACGCGGACCTGTCCTCGCTCCTCAACAGCGGCGTCACCCTCGGCGCCACGGCCGCCATCGTCCTCAACCTGATCTTCAACGGCCTCGCCAAGGACACGGCACCGGCCGCCGTCGTCCCGGTCGACCTCCCCGTCCAGGCGGCGGCCGCCCCCGCGGGCGCGGAGAAGACCCCGGCCGCGGCGGACGAGACCCCGGCGGACGCGGACGAGTCCCCGGCGGACGCGGACAAGACCCCGGCGGGCGCCGCGCAGGCCCCCGCCGGCGCGGAGCGGGCCGACGACGCGGGAACCCCCGCGTCCTGATCCTCCCAAGGGGTGCCGACCCCCCACCCGGACCCCGGTCCGGGCGGGGGGTCCGCGCTGTCAGCGCAGCCGTCCCCGTACGGGTTCCCGTACGGGTCCCGGTACGGGTCCCCGTACAGGGACAATGGGCGCATGAGTCTGTTCCGCGACGACGGCATCGTGCTGCGCACCCAGAAGCTGGGTGAGGCGGACCGCATCATCACGCTGCTCACCCGCGGCCACGGCCGCGTCCGCGCCGTCGCCCGCGGGGTCCGGCGCACGAAGTCCAAGTTCGGCGCCGGGCTGGAACCTTTCTCCCACGCCGACGTGCAGTTCTTCGCGCGCGGCAACGAGTTGATCGGCCGCAGCCTGCCGCTCTGCACACAGACCCAGATCATCGCCCCGTACGGCAACGGCATCGTCACCGACTACGCCCGCTACACCGCCGGCACCGCGATGCTGGAGACCGCCGAGCGGTTCACCGACCACGAGGGCGAGCCCGCCGTGCAGCAGTACCTCCTGCTCGTCGGCGCCCTGCGGACCCTCTCGCGCGCCGAGCACGCGCCGAACCTCATCCTCGACGCCTTCCTCCTGCGCTCCCTCGCCGTCAACGGCTACGCGCCCAGCTTCGACGACTGCGCGAAATGCGGCATCCACGGCCCCAACCGGCACTTCTCCGTCGCCGCGGGCGGGGTGATATGCGGGGACTGCCGCGTCCCCGGCTCCGTCGTACCCTCGTCGGAGGCCATCGCTCTGCTCAGCGCCCTGCTGACGGGCGACTGGGGTCACGCGGACGCCTGCGAGGCGCGTCACGTGCGGGAGGGCAGCGGGCTGGTCTCGGCCTATTTGCACTGGCATCTGGAGCGCGGGCTACGCTCCCTGCGATACGTCGAGAAATAGGAGCTGGGCACATGGCACGACGCGGGATTCTGGGACGCTCTCGCCGCGAGTACAAGGTTCCCGAGCCGCACCCGTCCGGTGCGCGCCCCCCGAAGATCCCCGGCGAGCTGGTCCCGAACCACGTCGCCGTCGTCATGGACGGCAACGGCCGCTGGGCCAAGGAACGCGGCCTCCCGCGCACCGAGGGCCACAAGGTCGGCGAGGGCGTCGTCCTGGACGTCCTCAAGGGCTGCCTGGAGATGGGCGTCAAGAACCTCTCCCTCTACGCCTTCTCGACGGAGAACTGGAAGCGCTCGCCCGACGAGGTCCGCTTCCTGATGAACTTCAACCGGGACGTCATCCGCCGCCGCCGCGACGAGATGAACGAGCTGGGCATCCGGATCCGCTGGGTCGGCCGCATGCCGAAGATGTGGAAGTCGGTCGTCCAGGAGCTCCAGGTCGCCCAGGAGCAGACCGTCGACAACGACGCGATGACCCTGTACTTCTGCGTGAACTACGGCGGCCGCGCCGAGATCGCGGACGCCGCGCAGGCCATCGCCCGGGACGTCGCCTCGGGCCGGCTCGACCCGTCGAAGGTCAACGAGAAGACCTTCGCGAAGTACATGTACTACCCGGACATGCCGGACGTGGACCTCTTCCTGCGCCCCAGCGGCGAGCAGCGGACCTCGAACTACCTGCTGTGGCAGAGCGCGTACGCCGAGATGGTCTTCCAGGACGTGCTGTGGCCGGACTTCGACCGCCGCAACCTCTGGGCGGCGTGCCTGGAGTACGCCCAGCGCGACCGCCGCTTCGGCGGCGCGGTCCCGAACCAGTCCGAGGCCCCCCAGGCCTGATCACGCCGGTACGCTCTGCCGTCATGGACACGGCAGAGCAGGTGGAGCTGAGCTACCGCTCGGCACGCGCCGACGTTCGGGAGGCGCTGCGGTGGCGCGCCCTCGCGGCCCCCGGGGGCCGTCGCGAGCTGCTGCTCTGGCTGGTGCTGGTGCCGCTCGTGGCACCCGTGATCATCGTGCTCCGGGCCGGCCGGGCCACGGACCCGGCCGGTCTGGCCGTCGCGGCCGGGGCGGGGGTCCTGTGCGGCGCCCTCGGCCTGCTGCTCGACCGGTGGCGGGCGGCGCGCCGGCTGTACGCCCGGGCCTCAGAACACCGCGCGTACCGGTGCGTCGTCACGGAGCTGGGAATGAGCAGCCACCGGCCCGACGGAACGGTGGTGGCCCACCGCTGGGCCCAGTACACGGGCTGGGCCGAGACCCGGAACCTGTTCGTCTTCGTCTACTACAACGGGCACCTGCGCTGGCTCCCGAAGAGGGCCGCCGCGGCCCCCGGCGACATCGACCGGATCCGGGCGGTTCTTGACCGGAACCTGGCCAGGATCTAGTGCCGTGCCGGGCGTCGCGACCCGGTGGACCTTTCCGGTCACGGCCCTAGGAGGCGTCGGCGGCGCAGTCGGCGCAGGTGCCGAAGATCTCCACCGTGTGGGCGACGTTCACGTAGCCGTGTTCGGCCGCGATGGACTCGGCCCACTTCTCCACGGCCGGGCCCTCCACCTCGACGGCCTTGCCGCACTTGCGGCAGACCAGGTGGTGGTGGTGGTCCCCGGTGGAGCAGCGCCGGTAGACGGACTCGCCGTCACTGGTGCGCAGCACGTCGACCTCGCCGGCGTCCGCGAGGGACTGGAGCGTGCGGTACACGGTGGTCAGGCCCACGGAGTCGCCGCGGTGCTTGAGCATGTCGTGCAGCTCCTGGGCGCTGCGGAACTCGTCCACCTCGTCCAGCGCCGCCGCCACGGCGGCCCGCTGCCGGGTGGACCGTCCTCGTACCGGCGCGGTGTTCGTCTCGCCAGGCGCAGTCGCCACCGGTTCCTCCTCGTTTCGGCCTCGGCCCATTGTGCCAGGCGGCCGGCCTTACTGGACCTTGACGTCGTCGCGGGTGCAGACCTCCTCGGCCGCGCGGGCCGCCTTCGCCCGCCGCCGGGCCAGCGGAGTGGACAGGGCCGTCATGACCATGAAGACGGCGATCGCGAGCAGCACGATGGTGCCGCCGGACGGGGCGTCGAGGTAGTACGTGGTGGCCGTGCCGGTCAGCGAGACCAGCACGCCGATCACCATGGCCACCGACAGCGTCGCGGTGAACCCGCGGGTGACGCGCTGGGCGGCGGCCACGGGGATCACCATCATGGCGCTGACCAGCAGCAGGCCCACGATGCGCATCGCGACGGTCACGGTCACGGCGGCGGTGACGGCGATCAGCAGGTTCAGCGCGCGCACCGGCAGGCCGGTGACCCGGGCGAACTCCTCGTCCTGGCAGACGGCGAACAGCTGGCGGCGCAGCCCGATGGTGACGACGGCGACGAACGCGGCGAGGACGACCACCGCGGTGATGTCCTCGCCGGAGACGGTGGTGATGGAGCCGAAGAGGTAGCCGGTCAGGTTCGTGGTGGAACCGCCCGGAGCCAGGTTGATGATCATGACGCCGCCGGCCAGGCCGCCGTAGAAGAGCATGGCGAGCGCGATGTCGCCGCTGGTCTTGCCGCGGGAGCGGATCAGTTCCATGCCGACCGCGCCGACGACCGCGACGAGCGTGGCCGTCCACACGGGGCTGGTGTTCAGGAGGAAGCCGAGCGCGACGCCGGTCATGGCGACGTGGCCGATGCCGTCGCCCATGACGGCCTGCCGGCGCTGGACCAGGTACGTGCCGATCGCGGGGGCCGTCAGGCCGACGAGGGTGGCCGCGAGCAGGGCACGCTGCATGAAGGCGTAGTCGAGGATTTCCATCAGCTCAGCAGTCCCGTCCGCAGGGGCTCGGCGCCCGGCGCCGCGTGGGGGTGTACGTGGTCGTGGCCCGGCAGCGCGTGCTGGCCCACGGCCTCCGGGGGCGGGCCGTCGTGGACGACGCAGCCGTCGCGCAGGACGACGGCCCGGTCGATCAGGGGCTCCAGCGGGCCCAGCTCGTGCAGGACCAGCAGGACGGTGGAACCGGCGGCGACCTGCTCGCGCAGGGCGTTCGCGAGGACCTCCTGGTTGGCGAGGTCCACGCCCGCCATGGGCTCGTCCATGATCAGCAGCTCGGGCTCGACGGCGAGGGCCCGGGCGATGAGCACGCGCTGGTGCTGGCCGCCGGAGAGAGCGTTCACCGACGCGTCGGCGTACGCCTCCATGTCGACGAGGGCCAGGGCGCGGGCCACGGCCTCCTTGTCGGCCCTGCGCAGGATCCCGAAGCGGGAGCGGGCCAGGCGGCCCGAGGAGACGACTTCGCGGACGGTGGCCGGGACGCCGCTGGCGGCGGTGGTGCGCTGCGGTACGTAGCCGATCCGCGACCACTGCCGGAAGCGCTTGAACTCGGTGCCGAAGAGGGCGAGCGCGCCGTCGGTCAGCGGGACCTGTCCGACGACGGCGCGCACGGCCGTGGACTTGCCGGATCCGTTGGCGCCGAGGAGGGCGACGACCTCGCCGCGGCGGACGGTGAGGTCGACCCCGCGCAGCACGGGGCGCGAGCCGAGCGAGGCCGTCGCTCCGCGCAGGGATATGACGGGCTGGTCGTCCTCTGCCGTGCGGGGTGTGGACTGCATGGCTCGCACCTCCGTGACTGCTGGTGTCATTACTTGGCTCCGAGTGCCTTCTGGAGGTTCTTCAGGTTGGACCGCATGACCTCGAAGTAGTCACTGCCCTGGGACTTGTCGGTGATGCCCTCGAGCGGGTCGAGGACGTCCGTGGTCAGACCCGTGTCCTTGGCGAGGCTCTTGGCGGTCTTGTCGCTGGCCAGCGTCTCGAAGAACACCGTGGTGACGTTGTCCTTCTTCGCCACGGACTGGAGTTCCTTCATCCGGGCCGGGCTGGGCTCGGCCTCGGGGTCGACGCCGGAGATGCCCTCCTGGTCGAGGCCGTAGCGCTCGGCGAGGTAGCCGAAGGCGGAGTGGGTGGTGATGAAGGTCTTGGAGGCCTTGTTCTTCAGGCCGTCCTCGAACTCGGTGTCCAGGGCGTTCAGTTGGGCGACGAGCTCGGAGGTGTTCTTCCGGTAGTCGGCCGCGTGGCCGGGGTCGGCCTTCTCCATGGCGGCGCCGAAGCCCGTGGCGATCTCCGCGTACTTGGTCGGGTCGAGCCAGACGTGCGGGTCCTCGCCGGCCTCGCCGTGCTCGTGGCCGTCGCCCTCGGCGTGGCCGCCGGCGTGCTCGTCGCCGTCGGTGTGCTCGTGGCCCGCCTCGCCGTGGCCCGGGCCGCCGTGCGCCTCCAGCTTGGTGAGGGTGGTGGCGTCGACGACGTTCTCCAGGCCGGAGTGGGCGACGGCCTGGGCGACGGCCTTGTCCACGGCGGGCTGGAGGGTCCGGAGGTAGAGGACCACGTCGGCCTCGGCCAGCTGCCCGGTCTGCTTCGGGGTGATCTCCAGGTCGTGCGGTTCGACGCCCGGCTTGGTCAGGGTGTCGACCTTCACGTGGTCCCGGCCGATCCGCTCGGCGATGAACTGCATCGGATAGAACGACGCCACCACGTGGACCTTGCCGTCCTTGCCGGCCGCCGCGTCGGCGGCTCCGGAGCAGGCGGTCAGGGCCGTGGCCGCGAGGGCGACGGCACCGGCGAGGGCGGCCGTGGGTATGAGGCGTCGTACGTTCATGACATCCATTTTCATCAAAGATGGAAACGATTGTCAAAAACCCAGGTCGGAGGGCTGGGCGGTATGCGTAGAAGGGGATCCCGATTTGAATACGGGGGTGCGGGCGCCGGTAACCTGAAGCCTTCGCCGTTCGTCCTCGTAATGAAGAGAGCACCGTGGCCGCCGACAAGATCGAAACCATCGTCAGCCTGAGCAAGCGCCGTGGCTTCGTTTTCCCGTGCAGTGAGATCTACGGCGGCTCCAGGGCTGCCTGGGACTACGGCCCGCTCGGTGTCGAGCTCAAGGAGAACATCAAGCGTCAGTGGTGGAAGGCCATGGTCACCGGGCGTGAGGACATCGTCGGTATCGACTCCTCCGTCATCCTGGCCCCCGAGGTCTGGGTGGCCTCCGGCCACGTCGCGACCTTCTCGGACCCGCTGACCGAGTGCACCGCCTGTCACAAGCGTCACCGCGCGGACCACCTGGAAGAGGCGTACGAGGCCAAGCACGGCCGCGTGCCCGCCAACGGTCTTGCCGACATCAACTGCCCCCACTGCGGTGTGAAGGGCCAGTTCACCGAGCCCAAGCAGTTCTCCGGCATGCTGGAGACCCACCTCGGCCCGACCCAGGACACCGGTTCCAAGGCGTTCCTGCGGCCCGAGACCGCCCAGGGCATCTTCACCAACTTCGCCCAGGTGCAGACCACTTCGCGCAAGAAGCCCCCCTTCGGCATCGCGCAGATGGGCAAGTCCTTCCGCAACGAGATCACGCCGGGCAACTTCATCTTCCGCACCCGCGAGTTCGAGCAGATGGAGATGGAGTTCTTCGTCAAGCCGGGCGAGGACGAGCAGTGGCAGGAGTACTGGATGGCCGAGCGGTGGAACTGGTACCGCGACCTCGGCATCCGCGAGGAGAACATCCGCTGGTACGAGCACCCGAAGGAGAAGCTGTCCCACTACTCGAAGCGCACCGCCGACATCGAGTACCGCTTCAACTTCGGCGGCAACGAGTTCTCCGAGCTCGAGGGCGTGGCCAACCGCACCGACTTCGACCTCAAGGCCCACTCCGCCGCCTCCGGCCAGGACCTCTCCTACTTCGACCAGGAGGCCGGTGAGCGCTACACCCCGTACGTCATCGAGCCCGCGGCCGGCGTGAACCGCGCCATGCTCGCCTTCATGCTCGACGCGTTCAACGAGGACGAGGCCCCGAACGCCAAGGGCGTCATGGAGAAGCGCACCGTGATGCGCTTCGACCCGCGCCTGGCTCCGATCAAGGTCGCCGTCCTGCCGCTGTCCCGCAACGCGCAGCTCTCGCCGAAGGCCAAGGGCCTCGCCGCCGACCTGCGCAAGAACTGGAACATCGAGTTCGACGACGCGGGCGCCATCGGCCGCCGCTACCGCCGCCAGGACGAGATCGGTACGCCGTTCTGCATCACCGTCGACTTCGACACCCTGGACGACAACGCGGTGACCGTGCGCGAGCGCGACACCATGAAGCAGGAGCGCGTCTCCCTGGACCAGATCCAGAGCTACCTCGGCAGCCGTCTGCTCGGCTGCTGACCCCGCTCCGGGTCCTGCCCGGAACGGCTTGAAACGACCGGTGGCCCGGTGCGCGATCCGCGCACCGGGCCACCGTCGTGTACCGCCCCTACGCGGCGTTGGCCGCGTCCTTCTCCTCGGCGGCCGCCGCCTCGGCCGCACGCCGCTCGCCCTCGGCCTGGGAGCGCTTGCCGTACCAGGCCGTCCAGAAGCCGAGGCCGGCCAATACCCCGTAGACCATGACGGGGCTGACGGCCACCATGGTCTTGGTGTCCACGAGGTACGCCAGGACGACGCGGATCAGCGACTCGACGACGTAGGCCACGCCCCAGACCAGGGTCATGCGGCGCATGGTGGTCCGGAAGCCCTCGTACTCCCACAGGCCGTTCCACCAGGCGGTGCTCTCGGGCGTGCCGTCGGTGGCGAACTTCCGGCCGAAGTAGAACATCAGCGGGCGCGAGGCGGCCAGGGTCGCCAGGCAGAGCAGCCCGAACAGCCCCGTCACGGCCGAGTCCTTGATCAGCAGGGTCCGGGCCGAGTGGCCGCCGACGAGGGAGGTCACCGCGGTGATGACGATGAACACCAGGGTGACCACGGCGAATTCGTCGAGCTTGCGACGCCAGGCGATGTGGATCGCGCTGTCGAGCACGGGCCACGCGCTGCTGAGCAGCAGGGCCGAGAACTGGCTCCAGCCCCGGTCCCCGGTCAGGATGTTGTACGTGAGGATCGGCGCGACCACGTTGAGCAGGATGGTCAGGATCCAGCCGAGGGCGGTGGCGGCACCGGACCGGGCGGGCGCTGCGGGTCGTGCTACTTGGGCGGGCATGGTTCCCCTCGTTGTGCCGTGACGTGCGGTACAGGGGACCGTAGGCAGGGGTCATGGCATGGACAAGGCAAGCGTGCCCAAAATGATCGTCAAGCTGTCCGGACCATCGAATTCCGGACAACTTGCCCGGAGGGCGGCCCTCAGGCGCGCAGGCCCCGGATGACGAGCGCGGTGACCGCCTCGAACTCCGTGAGGATCGTCGGGGAGAGCCAGTCCGCCGCGTACTGCGGGTCGTGGAAACGGCCGGTGGCGTGGAAGACCGCGCGGGCGGCGGCCGGTACGTCCGGCGCGGCCAGGGTGCCGGCCTCGACGCCCTCGGCGATGATCCCGGCCAGCTGGTCGATCAGCTCGGTGAGGTGGGCGTCGACCGTGCCGCTGTTCTCGGCGAGCAGCACCGTGTAGGTCGCGAACAGTTCGGGGTCGTCACCGGCCTTGTGCCGCTTGGCCTCGAAGAGCGCCTCCAGCCACGCCTCCAGCTTCGAGGGGGCGGGCTCGGCAGGAGCCGAGGCGATCTTCTCCAGCATCACGACGCTCTTGGACAGCCACCGGTCCGTCACCGCCTCGCGCAGCGCCGCCTTCGAGGGGAAGTGCCGGTACACGCTGCCGTGGCTGACTCCCAGGGCGCGCGCCACGTCGACCACGGTCGCCTTGGTGGGGCCGAAGCGGCGCAGCACCTCCTCGGTGGTTTCGAGGATGCGCTCGGGGGTCAGGGGCTCGGCGGCAGCGGGGGGCATGGGTACGACCGTACAGCCGCTTCAGTGCTCGCTGTCGAGGTGGGCCATCTGCGCCGCCGGGTACCGCTCGCCCGCCGCGGCCCCCGCGGGTACGGCCTCTTCGATGGCCGCGAGGTCGGCCCCGCTCAGCTCCACCCGCATGGCACCCAGTGCCTCGTCCAGCCGGTCCCGGCGGCGGGCGCCGATCAGCGGCACGATGTCCTCGCCGCGCGAGAGCACCCAGGCGATCGCGATCTGGGCGACGCTCACGCCCTTCTCCTCGGCGACCTTGCGCAGGGCCTCGACCAGGTCGAGGTTGCGGTCCAGGTTGTCGCCCTGGAAGCGGGGGCTCATGCCCCGGAAGTCGCCCGGGGCCAGTTCCCGCTCACGGGTGAAGTGGCCGCTGATCAGACCCCGGGACAGCACCCCGTACGCCGTGACGCCGATGCCGAGCTCGCGGGCGGCCGGCAGGATCTCCGCCTCGACGCCCCGGGAGATCAGCGAGTACTCGATCTGGAGGTCGGAGATCGGGGCCACCGCGGCGGCCCGGCGCAGGGTGTCCGCGCCGACCTCGGACAGGCCGATGTGCCGGACGTGACCGGCCTGGACGGCCTCGGAGATCGCCCCGACCGTCTCCTCGATCGGCACGTCCGGGTCCACGCGGGCGATCCGGTAGACGTCGACGTGGTCCCGGCCGAGCCGCTGGAGGGAGTAGGCGAGGAAGTTCCGGACGGCCTCCGGCCGGCCGTCGTACCCGGAGAAGCCGCCCTCGACCGTCCGCAGGGCGCCGAACTTGACGCTGGTCAGGGCCCGGTCCCGGGCCGCGGCGGGAGCCGTGCGCAGGGCTTCGTTGATGAGGAGCTCGTTGTGGCCCATCCCGTAGAAGTCGCCGGTGTCGAGCAGGGCGTCCGTGCCCTCGGGGACGGCTTCGAGGTAGGCGTGGAGGGTGGCGATCGACTCGGCGCGGTCGGCCTCGCCGTAGAGGGCGGACATGCCCATGCAGCCCAGTCCCAGCGGGAAGACGGCGGGGCCGGTCGTGCCGAGCGTGCGAGGGCGGTTCGGGGTGCTCTGGTTCGTGGTCATGAAACGAGAATGGCATGACGGGTGACAGATTTCAATATCTGTCACCCGTCAGTGTGGCCGTGCGCCCGCCGGCACGGACGGGAAGCGGGGGAGGGGACAGGGGTCAGGGGACAGGGGGGGCAGGCGGTTACGGGCGCGGGGCGCCGACGGGGGTGCCGTGTCCGGGCGGGCCGGGCTCCAGGGCCTCGGCGGTGCGCAGGGCGGTCTCGCGGGCCCAGCGGCCGTTGGTGGCGGCGCCGACGACCAGGACGAGCAGCCCGCAGACCGTGATGATCCACCAGGCGGGCCGGGCCGCCGCCGTGAACTCCCCGCCACCGGCCGTCCCGGCGGCCAGCACGGCGCCGATCACCGCGACCCCGAGCGTCCCGCCGGTCTGCCGGCTGGTCGCGGCCACAGCGGCGGCCACCCCGGCCTGGGAGCGCGGCATGCCGGACACGGCCGTATTGGTGATCGGGGCGTTGACCATGCCGAAGCCCAGGCCGAAGAGCATGAACCCGGCGAACATCAGGGGCGTGGAGGTCTCCGCCGAGAAGGCCGCGAACAGCAGCCCGCTTGCCCCCATCGCGCCCCCCGCGATCAGCAGCGGGAGCCGCGGCCCCCGGCTGCCGGTCAGCCGCCCCGACAGCGGCGCGAACAGGAGGGTCAGCCCGGCCATCGGCACCATGTACAGCCCGGCGTGCAGGGCGCTGAGCCCCCGTACGTCCTGGAGGTACAGGGTGTTCAGGAACAGGAACCCGGACAGCGCGGCGAAGGCGCTGACGGCGCACACGGTCGCCCCGCTGAAGGGGGCACTGCGGAAGAACCGCAGGTCGATCAGGGGCTCCTCGCGCCGGGGCTCGTACAGCAGCAGCCCCACCAGCGAGGCGACGGCCACCACGGCGCAGCCCAGGATCAGGGGGGAGCGCAGGCCGGCGGCCGGAGCCTCGATGATCCCGTACGTCACCGAGCCCAGCAGGCCCATGATCAGCAGCTGCCCCACCGGGTCCGGCCGGCGCGCGTGCGCGGCCCGGGAGTCGGGGACGTGCCGCAGGGTCAGCCAGAGGGCCACGAGGCCGATCGGCAGGTTCACCCAGAAGATGGACCGCCAGCCCACCGAGTCCACCAGCACGCCGCCGATCACGGGGCCCGCCGCCATGGAGAGGCCGGCGACCGCACCCCAGATGCCGATGGCCCGGGCCCGCTCGGCCGGATCGGTGAAGGTGTTGGTGATGATCGAGATGGCGACGGGGTTGAGCATCGCGGCGCCGACGGCCTGGACCATCCGGAAGGTGATGAGCCAGCCGAGGCCGGGGGCGAGCGAACACAGCAGGGAGCCCAGGGTGAACAGGATCAGACCGGCGACGAACACCTTGCGGCGCCCGATCCGGTCGGCGGTGGAGCCGGCGAGCATCAGCAGCGAGGCCATCACGAGGGTGTAGGCGTCGATGGTCCACTGCATGCCGGCGACGGAGGCGCCCAGGTCCTGGCGCATCGAGGGGAGCGCCACGTTCAGGACGGTGTTGTCGAGGCTGACGATCAGCAGGCTGATGCAGCAGACCGCCAGGACGAGCGTGCGTTGCCGGTGACTCGGCTCGATCATGGGGCCGATCGTACGTCCGCACCCGCGACCCGGCATGCGGGACAATGGGCGGATGACCACGCTTCCCCCGCCCCTCGCGATCGGCCCGCACACCGTGCAGCCCCCGGTGGTGCTCGCGCCGATGGCAGGCATCACCAACGCCCCCTTCCGTACGCTCTGCCGCGAGTTCTCCGGTGGCAAGGGGCTGTTCGTGAGCGAGATGATCACGACGCGCGCCCTGGTCGAGCGCAACGACAAGACCATGCAGCTGATCCACTTCGACGAGACGGAGAAGCCCCGCTCGATCCAGCTGTACGGGGTGGATCCCGCGACGGTCGGCAAGGCCGTCCGGATGATCGTCGAGGAGGACCGCGCCGATCACATCGACCTGAACTTCGGCTGCCCGGTCCCCAAGGTGACGCGCAAGGGCGGCGGCTCGGCCCTCCCGTACAAGCGGAACCTGCTGCGCGCCATCCTGCGCGAGGCCGTCGCGGGCGCCGGCGGCCTGCCGGTGACCATGAAGATGCGCAAGGGCATCAACGACGAGCACCTCACGTACCTCGACGCGGGCCGGATCGCCGTGGAGGAGGGCGTCACCGCCATAGCCCTGCACGGCCGCACCACCGCCCAGCACTACGGCGGCACCGCGGACTGGGACGCGATCGCGCGGCTCAAGGAGCACGTGCCGGAGATCCCGGTCCTCGGCAACGGCGACATCTGGTGCGCCGAGGACGCGCTGCGCATGGTCCGCGAGACCGGCTGCGACGGCGTCGTGGTCGGGCGCGGCTGTCTGGGGCGGCCGTGGCTGTTCAACGACCTGGTCGCGGCCTTCGAGGGCCGTCCCGAGGACTTCCACAAGCCGGCCCTGCGCGAGGTCGCGGCCACCATGCACCGCCACGCGCAGCTGCTGGGGGAGTGGATCGGTGACGAGGCGCGCGGGGTGATCGACTTCCGTAAGCACGTGGCCTGGTACCTCAAGGGCTTCGCGGTCGGCTCCGAGATGCGCCAGAAGCTGGCGGTCACCTCCTCCCTGGACGAACTGGACGCTCATCTGAGCGAGCTCGATCTGGATCAGTCGTGGCCTGAGAGCGCGGACGGTCCCCGGGGCCGGACGTCCGGAAACAACCGAGTTGTCCTGCCTGAGGGCTGGCTGAAGGATCCGTACGACTGCGCGGGTGTGAGCGAGGACGCGGAGCTGGACACTTCCGGAGGCTGACAAATCGCCCTCCGTGTCGCGTGATATACGCCACGCATGGGAGAGGTTTCGCTCAGATGAGCAGAAAGGTCACGGGTAAGACTTCCAAAGGGTGGCACTGGGTGCCACCCTTTGTGCGTTCAAGACTTGAACGCAAATGTATCGATGATCGCTCATCCGAGCGTGATCTAGCCTCTGTAGGGCCCTCTGTCTTCGGGAGGTGAACGATCTAGGCGCCCTCTGACTACCGATGAGTTACTTTCGATCTGCTGGCGCACGGGTGGTTACAGCCGCATGACGACCAAGTGGACGTACCCATAAGCCTTCGATCTGGGTATGTTCCTGGCCGTCAGGGCAGCCACCCGAGTCCTCGAGGAGTCGAGACCCGTGTCGGAAAACAAAGATCAGAAGTTCGTCTACGACTTCACCGAGGGAAACCGGGACCTCAAGGACCTTCTCGGCGGCAAGGGGGCCAACCTCGCCGAGATGACCAACCTGGGTCTCCCCGTCCCTCCCGGCTTCACCATCACCACCGAGGCCTGCAAGGTCTACCTCGAAAGCGGCGAGGCTCCGGCCGAGCTGCGCGACGAGGTCAGCGCACACCTTGCCGCCCTCGAGGCGCAGATGGGCAAGAAGCTCGGCCAGTCGGACGACCCGCTGCTGGTCTCCGTGCGTTCCGGCGCCAAGTTCTCGATGCCCGGCATGATGGACACCGTCCTCAACATCGGCCTCTCGGACGAGTCGGTCGCCGGTCTCGCCGCGCAGTCCGGTGACGAGCGCTTCGCGTGGGACTCCTACCGCCGCCTCATCCAGATGTTCGGCAAGACCGTCCTCGGGGTCGAGGGCGAGCTTTTCGAGGACGCCCTCGACGACGCCAAGGCCGCCAAGAAGGTCACCGTCGACACCGACCTCGACGCCGCCGACCTCAAGAAGCTGGTCAAGGGCTTCAAGAAGATCGTCGCGAAGGAGGCCGGCCGCGAGTTCCCGCAGGACGCCCGCGAGCAGATGGACCTCGCCGTCGAGGCCGTCTTCAACTCCTGGAACACCGACCGCGCCAAGCTCTACCGCCGCCAGGAGCGCATCCCCGGCGACCTGGGCACCGCCGTCAACATCTGTTCCATGGTCTTCGGCAACCTCGGCCCCGACTCCGGCACCGGCGTCGCCTTCACCCGCGACCCCGCCAGCGGCCACCAGGGCGTCTACGGCGACTACCTGCAGAACGCCCAGGGCGAGGACGTCGTCGCGGGCATCCGCAACACCGTGCCGCTCGCGGACCTGGAGGCCATCGACAAGGCCTCGTACGACCAGCTCATGACGATCATGGAGACGCTGGAGACCCACTACAAGGATCTCTGCGACATCGAGTTCACCATCGAGCGCGGCCAGCTGTGGATGCTCCAGACCCGCGTCGGCAAGCGCACCGCCGGCGCCGCGTTCCGCATCGCCACCCAGCTCGTCGACCAGGGCCTCATCGACGAGGCGGAGGCCCTCCAGCGCGTCACCGGGCACCAGCTGGCGCAGCTGATGTTCCCGCGGTTCGACGAGGACGCCAAGACGACCCTGCTGGGCCGCGGCATCGCCGCCTCCCCGGGCGCGGCCGTCGGCAAGGCCGTCTTCGACTCCTACACGGCCGTCAAGTGGTCCCGCTCCGGCGAGAAGGTCATCCTGATCCGCCGCGAGACCAACCCCGACGACCTCGACGGCATGATCGCCTCCGAGGGCATCCTGACCTCGCGCGGCGGCAAGACCTCGCACGCCGCCGTCGTCGCCCGCGGCATGGGCAAGACCTGCGTCTGCGGCGCCGAGGAACTCGACGTCGACACCAAGCGCCGCCGCATGACGGTCGGCGAGACGGTCATCGAAGAGGGCGACGTCGTCTCCATCGACGGCTCCACCGGCAAGGTCTACCTCGGTGAGGTACCCGTCGTACCGTCCCCGGTCGTCGAGTACTTCGAGGGCCGCATGCACGCCGGCGCCGACGACGCCGACGAGCTCGTCGCCGCCGTGCACCGGATCATGGCGTACGCGGACCGCGTCCGCCGCCTGCGGGTGCGCGCCAACGCCGACAACGCCGAGGACGCGCTGCGCGCCCGCCGCTTCGGCGCCCAGGGCATCGGCCTGTGCCGCACCGAGCACATGTTCCTCGGCGAGCGCCGCGAACTGGTGGAGCGGCTGATCCTCGCGGACACCGACGAAGAGCGCGAGGCGGCACTCAGTGCCCTCCTGCCGCTGCAGAAGAAGGACTTCGTCGAGCTGTTCGAGGCGATGGACGGCCTGCCCGTCACGGTCCGCCTGCTCGACCCGCCGCTGCACGAGTTCCTGCCCGACATCACCGAGCTGTCGGTGCGCGTCGCCCTCGCCGAGTCCCGCAAGGACGCCAACGAGAACGACCTGCGCCTGCTCCAGGCCGTGCACAAGCTGCACGAGCAGAACCCGATGCTGGGTCTGCGCGGCGTCCGCCTCGGCCTGGTCATCCCCGGGCTGTTCAAGATGCAGGTCCGGGCGATCGCCGAGGCCGCGGCCGAGCGCAAGAACGCCAAGGGCGACCCGCGCGCCGAGATCATGGTCCCGCTCGTCGGCACCGTGCAGGAGCTGGAGATCGTCCGCGACGAGGCCGACCAGGTCATCGCCGAGGTCGAGGCCGCCACCGGCACGAACCTCAAGCTGACGATCGGCACGATGATCGAGCTGCCGCGCGCCGCGCTGACCGCCGGCCAGATCGCCGAGGCCGCGCAGTTCTTCTCCTTCGGCACGAACGACCTGACCCAGACGGTGTGGGGCTTCTCCCGCGACGACGTCGAGGCCAGCTTCTTCACCGCGTACCTGGAGAAGGGCATCTTCGGGGTCTCGCCGTTCGAGACCATCGACAAGGACGGCGTCGGCGCCCTCGTCCGCAGCGCCGTCCAGGCCGGCCGGGCCACCCGCCCGGACCTCAAGCTCGGCATCTGCGGCGAGCACGGCGGCGACCCGGAGTCGGTGCACTTCTTCCACGAGGTCGGCCTCGACTACGTCTCCTGCTCGCCCTTCCGGATCCCGGTGGCGCGCCTGGAGGCGGGCCGCGCGGCCGCCGAGTCGAAGGGCTCCGACAGCCGCTGATCCCGGGCCGTCACCGGCCCCCGAGACCGCGCCCTCCCCGGGTTCCCTGACTGCCCGGGGCGGGCGCGTCCTTCTATTCGAAGGTCCCGTTCCGCAAAGTATTCAACAAAGTTTTACGGCGCCAGGCGGCGGACGGATCCCCACCCGTCCGCCGCCTGGCGCCTATCTGCCAGGCACGTCGGCGCTTCCCTGTGCGACCGACCGCCAGGCCCCGCAAAGCCCCCCACGGCCTTCACGGAGCGTTTCGGTCGCACCGGAGTGTGCCTGGCGGAGTACAGGATTTCGCTTGTCACGCCCCTGCCGAAAGGGGTTTCAACTGTGGCCGAAAGGGCGTGGTGACCACGTGTGACGGCATGCATACTCATGGGGCGGGGGGATTGCGGTTGCACAGCTGGGGGTTCGGTGCTTCGTATCCATTTCACTGGAGTGGACCTGGCACGCGTACGGATGGCAGGGCGTCCCGATGCGTTGTGGGAAACGATTCTTAGTTTTCATCGCTTAAGAGACCGGCGCGATGCCCGGCTCTTCGGCGAATGGCGGACGGAAACCCGTAGCCGGTTGAATAGTGAAACAAGGCTGCTCGGTGCCTTGATACCGGCGCGCGGCTATTTCCCGGATTTCCTGACGCCCGCCGAGGGACAGTACGGCTGGGACGTCGGCCTCGACGCGCTGCGCGGGCTGCGCCCCGAACGGCTGCGGCGCGAGCTGTCCCTCGTCGGCGCGGGCGCCGGAGCGGGCTTCGGCGCCGCCTTCGGGACGCCGCCGCCGACACGGCTGCGGGAGTTCATGGACGGCGGCACCAAACACATGCCCCGGCTGCTGAACGAACTGCGCGGATACCACCGGGCGGCCGTGGAGCCCTACTGGACGCACATCCAGGCCCAGATCGAGGCCGAGCGGGCCGCACGCGGACGGGCCCTGCTCGACGGCGGCGCGGACGAACTCCTCGCCTCACTGCCGCCGATGCTGCGCTGGCGGGCGCCCGTCCTGGAATGCGAGTACCCCGTGGACCGGGACGTACGGCTGCGCGGGCGCGGGCTGCTGCTCCAGCCGTCCTTCTTCTGCCGGCGCACCGCCGTGACCCTGCACGACCCGGAGCTGCCGCCGGTGCTGGTCTACCCGGCCGCCGCCCAGCTGGCCTCCGCCTCGGGCGGGGGCGAGTCCGCCCGGCCGGAGGAACAGCGCCAGCGCACCCTGGGCAAGCTGGTGGGCCACACCCGGTCGGTGGTGCTGCGGGCCATAGGGGACGGGGCCACCACCAGCGAACTGGCCCGCCGGGCCGGGGTCTCCCTGGCCTCGGCGAGCCAGCACGCCTGCGTCATGCGCGAAGCGGGCCTGGTCACCACCCTGCGCCACGGCAACGCGGTCCTGCACACGGTGACCCCGCTGGGCGCGGCCCTCCTCAAGGGCGGCGCCGTGGCCTCCTGACGGGGCTCCCGCGCCTCCGGGGCGCCGGCGGCGCGCCCTTCGGCCCGGGAGCCCCGCGGAGGGCCCGGGCGGGGGCGTCAGGTCCGGAAGGGGCCCGTCACCTCGTAGGTGATGCCGTTGGCGGAGCTGCCGGTCGTGCCGCGCTGGCTGCTGAAGTACAGGCGGTTGCCGGCGGGGGAGAAGGCCGGGCCGGTGATCTCCGAGGAGGACTGGCCGGTGATCCGCAGGAACGGGGCCACCACGTCGTCCGGGGTGATCACGCAGATCTCCATGGTGCCGCCGTCCTCGGCGACGTACAGGTCGCCGTACGAGGACCCGGTCACGTTGTCGACCCCCGTCAGCGGGGCCGCGCCGCCGGGGACGAGGGAGTCGTCGTAGGCCAGCTCGTACGTGCTGGTGGCGAGGTTGAGCTGCCAGACCCGGTTGTCGCCCTTGGTGGTGAACCAGACGGTGTCGTTCGCGTAGTGGCAGCCCTCGCCGCCGTTGAACTTCTTCGACCCCGAGACCTGGCTGCGGGTGACCGTCGGCGAGCCGTCCGGGTCGGGCACGTTGGCCCAGGTGAAGGAGCCCGAGGAGGCCGTGCCGGCCTTGAGGACCTGGAGGGTGCCGGAGGACAGGTCGCCCCAGGTGGTGGGGACGAACCGGTAGAAGCAGCCGTTCGTCTCGTCCTCGGTCAGGTAGACCACCTTGCGCACGGGGTCGGCGGCGGCCGCCTCGTGCTTGAAGCGGCCCATCGCGGGGCGCTGGACGGAGGCGGTGATCCCGTACGGGTCCGTCTCGTAGACGAAGCCGCGGTCCACCTCCTCGCACGACAGCCAGGTGTTCCAGGGGGTCTTGCCGCCCGCGCAGTTCTGGCGGGTGTTCGACAGGATCCGGTAGGCGCCGGTGACGGTGCCGGAGGAGTTGAACTTCACCGCGCCGGCCCCGCCGGACGGGTTGACCTCCGAGTTGGACACGTAGATCCAGCCGGTGCCGTCGGGGAAGCAGGCACCGCCGTCGGGGGCGCTGTGCCAGGTGTACGAGGTGCCGGAGACGGTCTGGCCGGAGCGGGCGATCACCCGGCTGGTGAACCCGGCGGGCAGCATGATGCCGTTCGCGTCGGCCGCGCCGAGCGCCCCGTAGGGGCCGGCGCCGGGCTGGGCGGGTGCCGCGTAGGCGGCGCCCCGCATCAACGTGCCCCCGAAGGCGGCGGCGGACGAACCGATGACAGCACCGCGCAGGAAGGTACGACGTTCCACGGTCACTCCTGTGGGAGGAAGGCCCCGCGTCCGGTCGGGCGCGAGGTCGCATGCGTCGAGGAACCTAGAGGCGTCGAGTTGACGTGACGTCAATTCCTCATGACGCAGGAGCGACCGGCACGCGGTCAATCCTCCGGCGGCGACTTCCGTACACCCGGCCGTTCCCTCCGCGGCGCCCCGCGGCGGCCCCGCGGCCCCCGGAGCCGCCCGACCCGGGCGGAAACGGCGGAAGGCGCGCCCGGGCCGGAACGCGGGGCGGGGCGGCCGGGTCAGCGCTCTGACCTGCGGTTTCGTGAAGCGGCCGGAATCTTCGAAAAAACTTCGCCGGGCGCCGATGAGTTTGCCCGGCGGCCCCCGTCTACCTCTCGAACCGCACGGAACGGCGCTGCGGGACCACACGAGAGAAGAGGGACCGAGATGTCGGCCACCGCCCCCACCATGATCTTCGTCAACCTGCCGGTCAAGGACCTGGACGCCAGCAAGGCCTTCTGGGGGAAGCTCGGCTACTCCTTCAACGCCCAGTTCAGCGACGAGAACTGCGCCTCCATGGTGATCAGCGACACGATCGTCGCGATGCTGCTGACCGAGGCCCGCTACAAGGACTTCACCCACAAGGAGATCGCCGACGCGACCCGCACCTCCGAGGTGCTGCTGTGTCTGAGCTCCCCGAGCCGCACCGCGGTCGACGAGCTCGTCGACGGGGCCGTGGCGGCCGGGGCCACCGAGCCCCGCCCGGCCCAGGACCACGGCTTCATGTACGGGCGGGCCTTCGACGACCTCGACGGCCACACCTGGGAGATCATGTGGATGGACCCGGCCGCCGTCCAGGGCTGAGCACCGCACCGCTCACGAGGTCGCGGCGGTCCGCACCGGGTAGGTCCGGACCGCCACCTCCCCGTCGTCCAGGCAGCGGCCCGACTCCAGGTCGAAGCGCTGCTTCAGCAGCGGCGAGGCCACGAACGGCCGCCCCGCCTCGCAGCCCACCAGACCCCGCGACAGCACGTGCGCCCCGGTGAAGGGGTCCCGGTTGCCGATGGCGTACGGGCGCCCCGAGCGGTCGACGAACACCGCGGCCTGGCTCCCGTCGGGCAGCAGGGCCGCGACCCCGCGCCCGGGGACCAGCGCGGACAGTTCGCACACCGTCAGCCAGCCTTCGGCCACCCGCAGTTCGACGGTCATCGGACGGCTCCTCCTATGGTCAGGACGGCCAGGTCGGGCTTGACCTGGTCGCGTTCGGGGACGAACTTCACGGTCGGGTCCGGGGCGCCGGGGGCGTTGACGAACGACACGAACCGGCTCAGCCGCTCCGGATCCCGGAGCGTCTCGGCCCATTCGTCCCGGTAGTGCGCCACGTGCGCGGCCATCAGCGACTCCAGCTCGGCGCACAGCCCGAGCGAGTCGTGCACGATCACGTCCCGCAGGTGGGACAGCCCGCCCTCCAGCCGGTCCAGCCAGGTGGAGGTCCGCTCCAGCCGGTCGGCGGTGCGGATGTAGAACATCAGGAACCGGTCGATCAGCCGGACCAGTTCGGCGTCAGACAGGTCCTGGGCGAGGAGGTCCGCGTGGCGCGGGGTGGCCCCGCCGTTGCCGCCGACGTAGAGGTTCCAGCCGCTCGCCGTCGCGATGACCCCGAAGTCCTTGCTCTGCGCTTCCGCGCACTCGCGGGCGCACCCCGAGACCGCCGACTTCAGCTTGTGCGGGGCGCGCAGGCCCCGGTAGCGCAGCTCCAGGTCGATGGCCATCCGCACGCTGTCCTGGACCCCGTAGCGGCACCAGGTCTGCCCCACGCAGGACTTCACGGTCCGCAGGGCCTTCCCGTACGCGTGCCCGGACTCGAAACCGGCGTCGACGAGCCGGGCCCAGATCCGCGGCAGCTGGTCGACGCTCGCGCCGAACAGGTCGATGCGCTGCCCGCCGGTGATCTTCGTGTAGAGGCCGAAGTCGCGCGCCACCTCGCCGATCACGATCAGCTTGTCGGGGGTGATCTCGCCGCCCGGGATGCGCGGGACGACCGAGTACGAGCCGTTGCGCTGGAGGTTCGCGAGGAAGTGGTCGTTGGTGTCCTGGAGCGCGGCCTGCTCTCCGTCCAGGACGTACCCGCTGGCGCCGAGCGCGGGGGCGAGCGAGGCGATGATCGAGCCGACGGTGGGCTTGCAGACCTCGCAGCCGTCACCGCCGCGCGCCTCCGGCCGGCCGTGGCCGTCCAGGATCTCCTCGTACGAGACCAGCCGGCGGGTGCGGACGATCTCGTAGAGCTCGGCCCGGGTGTACGGGAAACAGCCGCACAGCCCCTTCTCGGCGGCGGCCGGCAGCAGCTGCCCGATCACCTTGACGCAACTGCCGCAGCCGGTGCCCGCCTTGGTGCACTTCTTCACCTCGGGCAGCGTCGCGCAGGCGGTGATGGCCTGCTTCGTGACGTTGTGGCAGGAGCAGACCACCGCACTGTCGGGGAGCGCCGACGGGCCGAGCTGGGCCGCGGGGCCGAGACCGGCGGGCAGCACCAGCTGCTCGGGGGCGACGGGCGGCACGCTGCCGGTGAGCGGGCGCAGCAGGCCGTACGCGTCGGCGTCCCCCACCAGGACCCCGCCGAGCAGGACCCCCTCGGGGGAGACCACCAGCTTCTTGTAGACGCCGGAGCGGGAGTCCGACCAGACGACGTCGAGGCTGCCGGGGGCGCTGCCGTGGGCGTCGCCGAAGGAGGCCACGTCCACGCCGAGCAGCTTGAGCTTCGTGGAGAGGTCGGCGCCCGTGAACTCCTTCTCGCGGCCCAGGAGGTCCTCGGCGGCGGTCTCCGCCATCTCGTAGCCGGGCGCGACCAGTCCGTACACCCGGCCGTCGCAGGCCAGCGCGCACTCGCCGATCGCGTAGACGCGCGGGTCGGAGGTGCGGCAGCGGGAGTCGACGGCGATGCCGCCGCGTTCGCCGACGTCGAGGAGGGCCTCGCGGGCGAGCTGGTCGCGGGGGCGGACCCCGGCGGAGAAGACGACCAGGCCGGTGTCGACCGTGGAGCCGTCGGAGAGCCGCATTCCGCTGACGGAGCCGTCCTCGCCGGTGAGCACCTCCTGGGTGCCGACGCCCGTGTGCACGGTCAGGCCCATGGACTCGACGGTGCGCAGCAGGGCGGCGCCGCCGCCCTCGTCGACCTGCACGGGCATCAGGCGCGGCGCGAACTCCACGATGCGGGTGGCGAGCCCCAGCCCCTTCAGGGCGCCGGCCGCCTCCAGCCCGAGGAGGCCGCCGCCGACGACGGCTCCGCTGGTCCGGGTCCTCGCGTACTCCTCGATCGCGAGGAGGTCCTCGATGGTGCGGTAGACGAAGCAGCCGGGGGCGTCCTTGCCCGGGACGGGCGGCACGAAGGGGTAGCTGCCGGTGGCCAGGACGAGCACGTCGTACGGGAAGACCCGCCCGGAGCGGGAGGTCACGGTGCGGGCCGCGCGGTCGATGCGCTCGGCCGGGTCGCCGAGGTGCAGCTCGATGCCGTTGTCCCGGAGGAACCCGGCCGGCGTCAGGGAGAGGTCCTCGGCGCTCGACCCGGAGAAGTACGAGGTCAGGTGGACGCGGTCGTACGCGGGCCGGGGCTCCTCGCACAGCACGGTGATCCGGTGCGTGGCGGTGGCGCCGCGTTCGGCGAGCGCCTCCAGGTAGCGCTGGCCGACCATGCCGTGCCCGATGAGCACGATCGCGGGCAGGGGCTCGGTCATGTCAGTGGCCTCCGTCGTCGGTGAGCGGGCGGAACAGTTCGTGCGGGGACTCGTCGCCCTCGTACCGGCTCGCCAGCCCTCCGCCGATCACCGCCACACGCTGCTCCGAGGTCATGGCACGAGCGTGAGCGGCCGCTGTTTCCCCTCGGCATCGCCCCTGTTACCCGGACGGAACACCGGCCTCAGCGCCCGGATTAAGGGCCGGTGAGGCGTCCCTCAAGGCCGCCTTAAGGATCATCCGGAGCACCCGGACGGCGCCCGGAGGCCGCTTAGCGTGGGCCCCATGCGAGATGCGGCGGTGCGGGTCAAGGGCGGGATGCTGGGCGGAGCGGGGCTGGTGACCCTGCTCTGGGCGGCCCAGGTGCGCCCCTCGGCCCGGCTCGACGCGCTCTTCGCCACCGCCGCGCACCTGACCGGGCTGCTCGCCGGGTACGGGGTCCTCGTCCTGCTGTTCCTCATGGCCCGGGTACCGGCCGTGGAACACGGCGTCGGCGCCGACCGGCTCGCCCGCTGGCACGCGCTCGGCGGGCGCCACGTCCTGCTCCTCTGCTTCGGGCACGGGCTGTTCGCCCTGCTCGGATACGCCGTGCACGAGGGCGTCGACGTGGTCTCCGCCGTCCGGGACCTGCTCGGCTACCCCGCGCTCGCCGCCGCCGCGGCCGGGACCGCCCTGCTGGCCGCGGTCGGCGTGACCTCCGCCCGCGCCGTACGCCGCCGCGTCCCCCACGAAACCTGGCGCGGGGTGCACCTGTTCGTCTACCTCGCCGCCGCCCTGGGCTTCGTCCACCAGCTCGCCGGGCCCGACCTGGCGGTGGCCGCCTGGTTCTGGGCCCTCGCCCACGCCGTCGTCGCCGTCCTGCTGGTCTGGTACCGCGCCGTGGTCCCGGTACGCCAGGCCCTGCGGCACGCGCTGCGGGTCGCCGAGGTGCGAGCCGAGGGGCCCGGGGTGGTCTCCGTCGTCATGTACGGGCAGCACCTCGGCGAACTGCGCGCCGAGCCGGGACAGTTCCTGCGCTGGCGCTTCCTCCAGCGCAGGCTCTGGTACACGGCCCTGCCGTTCTCCCTCTCCGCACCCGTCAGCGAGGGCCGCCTGCGCATCACCGTCAAGGCGCTCGGCGGCCACTCCCGCCGCATCCGCCGGCTGCGCCCCGGCACGCGGGTCCTCGCCACCGGGCCGTTCGGGGCGCTCACCGCCGCCCGGCGGACCCGGACCAAGGTGCTGCTGATCGCCGGCGGGGTCGGGATCACCCCGATGCGGGCCCTGTTCGAGACGCTGCCCGGCGGGCCGGGGGACGTCACCCTGCTCTACCGGGCCGGCGCCGAGGAGCAGCTCGTGCTGCGGGCCGAGCTGGAGGCCATCGCCGCCGAGCGGCAGGCGGGGCTGCACTACCTGCTCGGGCCGTCCGGGGCCGCGTACGATCCGCTCGCCCCGCAGGCGCTGACCGGGCTGGTGCCGGACCTCGCGGAGCACGACGTGTACCTGTGCGGGCCGCCCGGGATGGCGGAGGCGACCCGGGCCGCGCTGCTGCGGGCCGGGGTGCCGGCCGGCCGCGTCCACTCGGAGTGCTTCAGCTTCTGACGGGCCGCCCGCGCTCCGCCACCCCGCTCGCGGCCACCGGCGCCGCTGCGCCCCAACGCCCCCTTCCGTACGCCCCGTTCGGTACGCCCCCGTTCCGTACGCCCGCTCCACGAGCCCGCCGAGAGGTCACCGCGCCCATGCGTCACCCCCTGCACGTCGCCCTGCCGCCGTCCGCGACGGCGCCCGCGGTCCCGGTGGGGCCGGCCCGGCACCGCAAGCCGCGGCGGGAGTCCGTCCTGCGGGCCGGGCTGGACGCGCTGGCCCGCGTACCGCCCGCGCGGCGGCTGGCGGCGGGGCTCGGGCTGGCCGGGGTACTGGTCGCGACCGGGCTGACGGCCGTCGTGGATCCGGCGGCGCCGGTGGCCCCGGACCGGGTCCCGGCCCGGCAAAGCTCAACCTTTGCGCAAGTTTCCGGCGATTGATGGCCGCTGCACCGATCCGCTCCATAGGGTCGGGCCGTGCCTGACATATCGACGACGATGATCATCGTGCTGTGCGTGGCCGCCGCGGCGGCCGGCTGGATCGACGCCGTGGTGGGCGGGGGCGGACTGCTGCTCCTGCCCGCCCTGCTGCTTGGCCTGCCGAACGCCCACCCCGCGACCGTGCTCGGGACGAACAAGGCGGTGGCCATCGTCGGCACGGCCGGCGCTGCCGTCACGTACGCCCGCAAGGCCCCGGTGGACGTGAAGACCGCCGTCCGGATCGGCCTGGCCGCGCTCGCCGGGTCGATGGGCGGTGCCGCGCTCGCCGGCGGGATCAGCAAGGACGCCCTGCGGCCGCTGATCATGGTCGTCCTGGTGGTGGTCGGCGCCGTGGTGATCTTCAAGCCCGGTTTCGGTACCGCCCCCTCCGCCTCGCCCGTGTCCCGCGGCCGGATCCTGCTGACCATCGCCCTGGCGGGTCTGGGCATCGGCTTCTACGACGGCCTCATCGGACCCGGCACCGGCACCTTCCTGGTGCTCGCCCTCACCGCGTTGCTCCACCTCGACCTGGTCACGGCCTCCGCCACCGCCAAGATCGTCAACACCTGCACGAACGCCGGCGCGCTCGCGATGTTCGCCTACCAGGGCATGGTGCTCTGGCAGCTGGCCGCGCTGATGGCGGTCTTCAACCTCGCCGGCGGCATGATCGGCGCCCGGATGGCCCTCAAGAAGGGCAGCGGCTTCGTCCGCGGCGTCCTGCTCACGGTCGTGGGCGCGCTCGTCGTCAAGCTCGGCCTGGAGCAGTGGGGATGAGCGGGGATGAGCAGGGGATGAGTACGGCCTGACGGTCAGGCCAGGTCGAGCACGGCCTTGCCGTGGAGCCGGCGGTCGAGCAGGGCCCCGACCGCCTCCCCGGCCCCGTCCCAGCCGCCGCGCCAGGCGATCTGCGGGTCGAGCCCGCCGGAGGCCACCAGGGCCGCCAGGTGGGTCAGGTCCGGCGCCAGGCCGGTGCAGGCGGGCAGGAAGAACGTGGTGAGGGTCCGGTCGTGGCGCCCCTGGTCGCCGAAGAGGGCGCCGTGCGGGAACGTCTCGCCCCGGTCCGTCGCGTGTCCGACGGCGACGAGCGTGCCGTGCTCGGCCAGCCGGGCGTACGCGTCGACCAGCTGCCCGCCGCCGACCAGGTCGACGACGCCGTGCACCGGCTCGTGGACCGCGAGGGGATCCGCGACCACCTCGTGCGCGCCGAGCGCCCGCAGCCCCGGGCCGTGCGCGTCCGGGTCCCCGGTGGAGGCGATGACGTGCGCGCCGCCGAGGCGGGCGAGCTGGACGGCGTACCGTCCCACACCGCCCGTCGCGCCGGTGACCAGCACCCGCCTGCCGAGGATCGGGCCGATCCGCCGCAGCGCGCGCAGGGCGCTGGCGCCCGCCACGGGGACGGTACTGAGGGCGCCCGGATCGGCGCCGACGGGGGTGGTTCCGATCAAGCCGGTGTCCACCGCCCGCAGTTCGGCCCAGCCCCCGTCCGCGCCCAGTGTGACCACGGGAGTGCCGGCGGCCGGACCCGAGCCGTCGGCGGCGGCCCGCTCGACCACGCCGGCGGCGTCCCAGCCGAGCACCGCCCCGTCGGGGGCGTGTTCGAGGCCGTGGCGGACCTCGCCGAAGTTGAGGGAGGTGGCGCGCACCCGGACCAGCGCCTGATGTGCGGCGGGGCGGGGGGCGGGGGCCTCTCCGAGGCGCAGGCCGCCTGGCGCGGAACGGTCGACCAGCAGTGCTCGCATGGGTGGTTCGCCTCTCGTCACGGACCGGCGGCCGCATTTGTGCCACTCAGTGGCATAAACCTATAGGAGGCATTCGCGTCCTGGCTACACTGGCCCCGATGACTACCGAGCCCCTGTCGCCCGAGCCCCCGTCGCCCGCGCCCGCCGAACGCCTGCCCCTGCGCGAACGCAAGAAGATCCGCACCCGGCAGGCGCTGATCGACACCGCCCTGGACCTGTTCACCCGACGGGGCTTTGACGGGGTGACCCTCGATGAACTGTGCGACGCGGTCGAGGTGTCCAAGCGGACGTTCTTCCGCACCTTCTCCAGCAAGGAGGACGTCGCGCTGGCACCCGCCCAGGACCTGTGGGCGGCCTTCCTCGACGACCTGGAGACCCGGGAACCCGACGGCCGCCCGGTCGTGGAGATGCTCCAGGACGCCCTGCTCGCCGCGCTCGGCACGATGACGGCCGACGGCTGGCCGGACCGGGTCCGGCTCGGCCGACGGCTCGCCGCCGAGACCCCCTCGATCCGCGCCCACGGCCTGGCCTTCTGCGACCGCACCACCGGCACGGCGCTCGCGACCCTGCGCCGGCGGCTCGCCTTCGCGGACCCCGCCGACCTGCGCCCACGACTGGCCCTGGACCTCCTCGTCGCGGCGTTCCACTGCGCCCTGGACACCTGGACCGCGTCCGCGGACGCCCCGTCGCGCGCCGCCCTGGCCGCCCGTCTCCGCGAGGCCTTCGCCGCGGTCCCGGGCACCCTGACCCTGACGGCCGCCCCGCGCGCCGGCTCGGCCGGTACCTCCCCTAGTACGTCCCCGTGAGGTGGGCGAAGACGACCACGTTGCCCTGGTAGCCGGTGCGCGGGGAGAAGCCGCCGCCGCAGGTGATCACGCGGAGCTCGGCGCGCGGGGACGCTCCGTACACGCGGCTGTCGGGGAAGGCCTTGGCGTCGTAGACCTCGACGGCGTGGACCGTGAAGACGGCGGTGCGTCCGTCCTCGCGCGCGACCTCGATCGCGGCTCCCCGGCGCAGCGCGCCCAGGTGGTAGAAGACGGCCGGGCCGGTGGCGTGGTCCACGTGCCCGGCGACGACGGCCGTGCCCGTGGCGCCGGGGGTGGTCCCCTCGCGGTACCAGCCCGCGAGGTCGCCACGGGCCGGCGGCGGCACTTCGAGGCCGCCGTCGCGGTCCAGGCCGAGGCCGGTCAGCGGCGCGTCCACACGGATCGAGGGGATCCGGATCCGGGTGGGCGGGGAGCCGGGGAGCGGGTCGATGCTCCCGGGAAAGGCGGCCTGCGCGCTCAGCGCCTCGCCGGGTGAGGGCAGCGGGGGCCCGACGGTCTCGCCGGAGCCGCTGCTGACGAGCCAGACGCCGACGCAGGCGGCGAGGGCGACGAGACCGCCGCGTCGGGAGGTCCGCCCGGAGGTGTCCATGGCTGCCCCCTCGTCTCGCCGTTCCTGTGACTGGCCGTCGCCCGGCCCCGCGAACGGGGGGGACCTCGCGGGGCGGGCGACGGGGGACGGTACCGGTCGGACCGCGGCCGGAGCCGCGGTGGGCGTCCGTCAGCTCCGCGTGCCGCTCGCCCGGCGACGCAGGAGCCAGGTACCGCCGACGGCGGCAGCGGCCAGTACGGCCACTCCCGCCGCGATCTTGGCGGGGTCGGAGGCGGTGGTCGTCCCACCGCCCACCCCGGTGCGTACGTGGCCCTGCGGGCCGCGTTCGGTGACGGCCAGGTCGCCGGTCGCGAACTTGCCGTTCGCGCAGGTCACACCGATGCCGTAGGTGCCGGACCGGGTGCCGTGGGCGACCTGGAACTGCCCCACGACCACCTCCTTGTGGGTGCCCGGCGCCAGCTTGAACCGTCCTCCGCCGACCGTGCTCGCATCGCCCTCGGCGTGGCTGCCCTTGCCGCAGGCCGTGGTGTTGACCGTGACGGTGGCGCCCGCCGCGGCCGACTTCGGCCAGACCTCCAGGACGGCGAAGTCCCCGGGCGCGAACGCGGTCATGCCGAGGTCCGCGGCGGCGACCGCTCCGGCGACCGGACCCGCGAAGGCGGCGGCGGTCAGCGCGGTGGCGGTGAGCACGTGGGCGGTGCTGCGGCGCATGGGAACTCCTGAGGGCACGGGGTCGTGTCTCGAGGAAAACCGGGGTGCCCGCCCCGCGCCTGCTGAGCCTCCGTCAGATACCCGGGCGGTCATCCGCCGGACCGGCATCCGCCCACGTCAGAGGCCCTGAACGGCCATCCGTGTCACCCCACCCCGTCCGGGTGACAACACCCCGCCCAAGCCCCGCCCAAGCCCCGCCCAAGCCCCGTCCGCGCCCCCGCACGCCCCGCCCGCGCCCCACCCGCACGCCCCGCGCATCACGCCGCCGGCAGGGTCACCGTGGCCGCCGCGCCCGAAGGGGCCGGGTTGGACAGGGTCACCTCGGCGCCGATCACCTGGGCCTGCCCGAAGGCGATGGTCAGCCCCAGCCCCGTGCCCTGCCCCCGCTCCGCCGCGCCCGTCACGAACCGCCGCGGCCCCTCCCGCAGCAGCGTCCCGGGGAAGCCCGGACCCCGGTCCCGGACGGTGACCGAGGTCCCGGACACCGTCACCGTCACCGGCTCGCCCCCGTGCCGGCGGGCGTTCACCAGCAGGTTCGTCAGGATCCGCTCCAGGCGCCGCACGTCGGTGCGCACCCACGCCCCGTCCCCGCCGTCCGTGCCCGTCACCTCGGCCGTCACCCCGGACCGCCGCGTGATCGAGGCGACCAGCGGGCGCAGCCGGTGCGCCTCCAGCCGCGGTTCCTCCCGGTCCGCGTCCAGCCGGGCCACTTCCAGCAGGTCCTCCGTCAGCGTCCGCAGCGCCGCGACCCGGTCACGCACCAGCTCCGTCGGCCGCCCGGCCGGCAGCAGCTCGGCCGCGGTGTGCAGTCCCGTCAGCGGGGTCCGCAGCTCGTGCGCGACGTCGGCGGTGAACCGCTGCTCCGCCTCCAGCCGCCGCTGGAGGCTCGCCGCCATCGTGTCGACCGCCGAGGCCAGCTCGGTCACCTCGTTGCGGGTGCCGGGTACTCCGGACGGCCCGATCCGCGCGTCCAGGTCGCCCGCGCTGATCTTGCGCGCCGTCTCCGCCGCGGTCCGCAGGTCCTTGCTCAGCCGGCTCGCCAGCAGCGCCCCGCCGACCGCCGCCAGCGCCACGACCCCCGTCCCGGAGGCGATCAACCAGCCGTCCAGTTCCTCCAGTTCGGCCTGTTCGCCGGCCAGCGAACGCCGCACCGTCAGGACGTGCGAGCCGCCGATCGGCCGCGCCGCCCACACCGCCGGCCGCGGCCCGCCGAGGTCCAGGTAGGTGGTGCGCCGGCCGTCGAGGGCCGCCGCGCGCAGGGCCGGGGGCACGGCCGGGCAGTCGATCCGGGCGTCGGCCTCTCCGACCTTGTCGGAGTCGAGCCTGCCGGTGAGCTCGTACACCTGCCGTACGCGGACCAGCTGTTCGGTCGCGCTCTTGCGGGCGGCGTCGGCCACCTGGCGGACCCGCGCCTCGTGGATCAGGACGCCGATGGTGACCGCGACCAGCGAGCAGCCCACGGCCAGCAGGGCGGCGATCTTCCACCGCAGCCCCAGCGACCGGACCGCCCGCCGGCCGTGCCGCAGCATGGCTCTCACCGGGCGTCCCGTCCCGCGGCGGCGTCGTGCGACGGCGCGGGGGATCCGGACGCGGGGCCCGGCAGGGACTTGTTGAACCGCCGCTCGTCGCTGACGACCGTCATCCGTTCGCCGTCCCAGCGGTAGCGGACCGCCTGTTCGGAGCCGTCGTCGGCGGCCGTGCGGATCAGCAGGTCCTGTCCGACGGACTCGGCGGCCATCCGCCGCCCGAGGGTGAACAGGACGGGGACGACGCGCCCGCCCCGGGCGACGTACACGCTCAGCGCGGTGCGGCCGCTCTCCGTGTCGGCGGCGACGACGAGTTCCTTCCCGCCGTCTCCGGTCAGGTCCGCGTAGGCGGCGGGCCGTACGCCCGCGCCGCCCGGAGCGTTGATCCTCCCCTTGCCCAGGAACTGCCGCATCCGCTTGTCGGCCCGTACGACGTCCAGCGCGTTCAGCGCCGTGATGCCCCCGGGCCCCACCTCGGGCCCGTTCGGCAGCGGCGCGGGCGGTGGCATCCGGGTGGCGGTGGCGGCGCCGGGGGCCTGCGGAGACTTCCCCGCCCAGGCCGGCCACAGGGGCTCGGGCCGCGGCTGCGCCGACACCGGGGGCGCGGGTTCGCCCGCGGCGAGCCCGCCGGGCGCGGCGCAGCCCCCGACGGCCAGTGCGGCTGCCAGTACGGCTGTCACGGCGGCCGTCAGGGCGGCGGCGCGGAGCGGCGGGGCGGCGGGGGAGCGGCGCGGGGTGCGTGTCATGGGGGAGGAAGCCGTCGGGTGAGGGGGCCGCGGGGCGCGGCGCGGGGGGTGCGTACGGTGTGAGCCGAAGTCAGTGTGTGTCGAGGGAGGGCCCCGTGGCATCGGTCGATCGGCCAGAATCCGGCATCCTGCCGTTCTTCGTGTACGGGACGCTGCGGCCGGGCGAGGTCAACCACGACCTGTTCCTGCGGGGCCGCACCGCCGCCGAGGAACCGGCCCTGCTGCCGGACGCGGTCCTGTACGACGGCCCCGGCTACCCGTACGCGGTCGACCGCCCCGGCGCGGTGATCGCCGGTGAGCTGGTCACCGCGCTGCCGGACGCGTACGGGGAACTGCTGGCCGCGCTGGACCTGCTGGAGGAGTACGGGGGACCGGGCCGCCCCGGGAACCTCTACGACCGGGTCGCCCGCGAAGCGCTCCGCCCTGACGGCAGCCGGGTCCGGGCCTGGGTCTACCTGGCGGCCGCGCCGCTGGCCCGCCGCCTGGCCGGCTCGGGCACCGAGATCCCGGGCGGGGACTGGCTCCACCGCGCGTGATCCCGGGTCGTCAAAGCCCTTCCGCGCCGCGGTTGCGCAGCCGCTGCCCGTACTGCTGGAGCACCCACAGCTCTTCCTGGACGGCGGCCTGCTGCTCCGGGGGAGCGTGCGGGCCCAGCCGGGACATGGTGCCCTGGACCTCGTGGACCCGGCGGTCGACGGCGCGCAGGCGGACCTGCACCAGCTGGACCCCGGCATAGATCTCGTCGACGGTCTTGGCGTGGATGGCTTCGACGGCCAGCTCCGTCACCAGGGCGCGGACGGTGTCGTTGGGCGCCGCCTCGCGGACCCGGATCAGGTAGTCGTCCGTGCCCTGGGCGGCGCCGCCGGCGTCCTGGATGGCCTGGCGGACCGCCGCGTAGGGCGGGGCGGTGAACTCGTCGATGCCGTACGCGTCGAAGGCGGGGGAGACCAGGGCCGGCCGCTGGAGCGCGAGCTTGAGGAGCTCGCGCTCGGTGCGGTGGGCGGGGCTGCGCAGGTTCAGCGCGGGACCGCCGGGCTGGGCCGCGGCCGGGGCCGCGGGGGCGGGCTCGTGGGACCGGCCGCCGCCCCGGCCCTGCTGCTGCGGCTGGTTGCCGCGCTCGCGGGCCCAGCGGGCCAGCTGCGCGACCCGCTTGACGACGAACTGCTCGTCGCGGATGCCGAGCATGCCCGCCAGCTGGACGGCCGACTCGTGCTGGATCGCGATGTTCTTGATGTTCGCGACGACCGGGGCCGCCTCGTCCAGCGCGGCCGCCCGCCCCGCCGGGTTCTCCAGGTTGTGCCGGGCCACGATGTGCCGCAGCGCGAACTCGAACAGCGGGGTCCGCGACTCCACGAGCCCCGACACGGCGGCGTCGCCCTGCGCGAGCCGCAGGTCGCAGGGGTCCATGCCGTTCGGGGCGATGGTGATGGAGGTCTCGGCCGCGAACTTCTGGTCGTCCTCGAAGGCCCGCAGCGCCGCCTTCTGCCCGGCCGCGTCCCCGTCGAAGGTGAAGATCACCTCGGCGGTGGCGTTGTCCATCAGCAGCCGGCGCAGGATCTTGATGTGGTCCCCGCCGAAGGCCGTGCCGCAGGTGGCGATGGCCGTGGTCACGCCGGCCATGTGGCAGGCCATCACGTCGGTGTAGCCCTCGACGACCACCGCCCGGGAGGTCTTCGCGATCTCCTTCTTCGCCAGGTCGATGCCGTACAGGACCTGGGACTTCTTGTAGATCGCCGTCTCGGGGGTGTTCAGGTACTTGGGGCCGTTGTCGTCGTCGCGGAGCTTGCGCGCGCCGAAGCCCACCACCTCGCCGCTGATGTCCCGGATCGGCCACATCAGCCGGCCGCGGAAGCGGTCGATGGGCTTGCCGCTGCGGCTGTCCTGGGCGAGCCCCGAGGTGATCAGTTCCTTGTCGCTGAAGCCCTTGCCCCGCAGGAACCGGGTCAGGTGGTCCCAGCCGGCCGGGCTGTAGCCCACGCCGAAGTGCTCGGCCGCCGCCTGGTCGAAGCCGCGCTCCGCCAGGAACCTGCGGCCGATCTCCGCCTCGGCGCCGCCCAGCTGCTCCGCGTAGAAGAGGGCGGCGGCCTTGTGCGCCTCGACCAGGCGGATCCGCTCGCCGCGGCCGCTGGTGCCGGCGGTGTAGCCGCCCTCCTCGTACCGCAGGGTGATGCCGGCCTGGCCGGCCAGGCGCTCGACGGCCTCCGAGAAGGAGAGGTGGTCGATCTTCATGATGAAGTCGAGGGTGTCCCCGCCGGCCTGGCAGCCGAAGCAGTGGTAGAAGCCCTTGCTGGGACTGACCTGGAAGGACGGGGACTTCTCGTCGTGGAAGGGGCACAGGCCCTTGAGGTTGCCGCCGCCGGCGTTGCGCAGCTGGAGGTACTCGGAGACCACGGCGTCGATCGGGACCGCGTCCCGTACCGCCTTCACGTCGTCGTCGTTGATCCGTCCTGCCACCCGTGAAGTCTACGGCCGGGCGCCGACAAACCCGTCAGGCACCCTCCCCGGTGATCAGCGACGCGAGCGGAACGGACGGATCCGCCAGCTTCTCGCGGTCCACCGGGGTCTTCGACCTGATCAGGGCCTGGATGTGCTCGGTGACGTCCCACACGTTCACGTTCATCCCGGCGAGCACCCGGCCCTCCGACAGCCAGAACGCGATGAACTCCCGCTTGCCCGCGTCCCCGCGGATCAGCACCTGGTCGTAGCCGCCCGCCGGGGCGTACCCCGAGTACTCCAGGCCGACGTCGTACTGGTCGGAGAAGAAGTACGGCACCCGGTCGTAGCCGACCTCCTGCCCAAGCATCGCCCGCGCCGCGGCCGGACCGCCGTTGAGCGCGTTGGCCCAGTGCTCGACCCGCAGTCGGGTCCCCAGGACGGGGTGGTGCGCGGCCGCCACGTCCCCGACGGCGAAGACGTCCGGGTCCGAGGTGCGCAGGGAGGCGTCCACGGCGATCCCCCCGCCGTGCTCACGGTCCACCAGGGCCAGCCCGGAGGTCTCGGCCAGCGCGGTCCGGGGCGCCGCCCCGATCGCGGCGAGCACCGCGTGCGCCGGGTGCTCCTCGCCGTCGTCCGTACGGGCCGCGAGCACCATTCCGTCGTGGCCGACGATCTCGGTGAGCCGCGCCCCGAAGTGGAACCGGACCCCGTGCTCGGCGTGCAGGTCCGCGAAGAGCCGGCCGATCTCCGGCCCGAGCACCGTGTACAGGGGCGTGGCCTCCGGCTCGACCACGGTGACCTCGGCGCCGTAGCCGCGGGCGGCGGCCGCGACCTCCAGCCCGATCCACCCGGCGCCCGCGATCAGCAGGTGGCCGTTGTCCCGGCCGAGGGAGGCCAGGACGTTGCGCAGCCGCTCGGCGTGCGCGAGCCGCCGCAGGTGGTGCACCCCGGCCAGACCGGTGCCCGGGATGTCGAGGCGCCGCGGCTCGGCACCGGTGGCCAGCAGCAGCTTGTCGTAGTGCAGCAGCGCCCCGTCACCCAGGCGCACGGTCTTGTTCTCGCGGTCCAGGTGGACGGCCGGCTGCCCCAGGTGCAGCTCGATGTCCGAGGCCGCGTACCAGGACGGCTCGTGGACGAAGACGCTCTCGCGCTCCTCCTTGCCCGTCAGGTACCCCTTGGACAGCGGCGGCCGTTCGTACGGATGGTCGCGCTCGTCCCCGATCAGGATCACCCTGCCCGTGAACCCTTCGGACCTCAGCGTTTCGGCCGCCTTAGCCCCGGCGAGCCCTGCGCCGACGATGACGAACGTCCGGTGTGCGTCGACCACCTGATGCCTCCTCATAACCTCTCCGTCACATGCGACCACATGCGAGCGTCCCGCACTGAGCCTGTCGCGTGAAGGGGGAGTGGCCCGATCGGCTCACCCTTCGGCGCGTCGCGGGCGTCTGGTGAGGCGGGCGTGCAGCGAGCGGGCGGAAGCGTCGGTGAGCGCCGCGATCTGGTCGATGACCGCGCGTTTCCGCGCCTTGTCGTCCGGCGCCGTGTCGAAGATCGCCCGGAACTGGGGGTCGAGGCCCTCGGGAGCGCGGGCGCTCAGCGCCTCGGCGAGTTCGGCCAGGACGATGCGCTGGTCGGCGCGCAGCCGCTCCTGCTCGTCGCGCTGCATCACGTACAGGTCGGCGACGGCCTTGAGGACGGCGCACTCGTTGCGCGCCTCGCGGGGGACGACCAGCTCCGCCGCGTACCGGGTGAGGCGGCCGGAGCCGTACGCCTCGCGGGTGGCGCCCTCCGCGGCCTGGCAGAACCGGCCGATCAGCTGGCTCGTGGCGTCCTTCAGCCGGGCCTGGGCCACGGCCGAGCCGTCGTACCCGTGGGGCCACCACTCCTGTTCCATCAGCCGGTCCAGGGCCTCGCGGAGCTCCTGGGGGGCGGTGTCGGCGGGCACGTACCGGCCGATGGCGACCTCCCAGATCGCGGCGCGCTCCGGCTCCGCGAAGAGCATGTTCGGGTCGAGGTGCCCGGCGTGCAGGCCGTCCTCGAAGTCGTGCACCGAGTACGCGACGTCGTCGGCCCAGTCCATGACCTGCGCCTCGAAGCACTTGCGGTCGGCGGGCGCCCCGCGCCGCAGCCACTCGAAGACCGGCAGGTCGTCCTCGTAGGCGCCGAACTTCACCGAGTTCGGGTCGGTGGGGTGGCCGCCGCGGGCCCACGGGTACTTGGTCGCGGCGTCCAGGCAGGCGCGGGTGAGGTTGAGGCCGACGCTCACGAGCTCGCCGCTCACCGGATCGGGCACGAACCGCTTGGGCTCCAGCCGTGTCAGCAGCCGCAGCGACTGGGCGTTGCCCTCGAAGCCGCCGCAGTCCTTCGCGAACTCGTTGAGCGCCTCCTCGCCGTTGTGCCCGAAGGGCGGGTGGCCCATGTCGTGGGACAGGCAGGCCGCCTCGACCAGGTCGGGATCGCAGCCGAGGGCGGCGCCGAGCTCGCGCCCGACCTGCGCGCACTCCAGGGAGTGCGTCAGCCGGGTACGGGGGCTCGCGTCCCAGTCGTACGAGCGGGTGCCCGGGGTGACGACCTGGGTCTTCCCGGCCAGGCGGCGCAGAGCGGCGGAGTGCAGCACGCGCGCGCGGTCGCGCTGGAAGGCCGTGCGGCCGGGCTGTTTGTCGGGCTCGGGGGCCCACCGCTCGGTGGCGGCCGGATCGTAGGACGCGTAGGCGGGGGCGTGCGGGGTGCCTTCCATGCTCCGACGTTAACCGGAGTGACCGACAATCCGAGCATTCCGAACGTACGCGGCCCTTACGCGGTGGCCAGTTCACGGGCCGGCACCCGCCGGGCGAGGGCCTCCTCGTAGCGGAGCAGGACCAGCCGGGCCAGCGCCGGATGGGCGCCGAGCGGGGCGGCGGCCGGACCCGGAGCCGCGGCCGCGCAGGCGGCGGAGAAGCGGCCCGGGGCGGCGAAGTACGAGGCGACCGCGACCCGGTGGTGGCCCCGGGCGGCCAGCGCCCGGACGGCGCCGGGTACGCCGGGCGCGGCGGCGGAGGCATAGGCGGGGACCACGGGGACCCCGCCGAGCCGTTCCGAGAGCAGGGCGGCGCTGCGCCCGGTGTCGGCGGCGGAGTCCGGGTCGCGGGACCCGGCGGCGGCCAGCACCACCGCCGTCCCGGGGGTCCACCCGGCCTCCAGGAGCCGCTCGTACAGGGCCTCGACGAGCAGCGGGTGCGGGCCGAGCGGGGCGGCGGCCCGGATCCGCAGGTGCCCGGCGCGGGCGGCCGCCGCGGGAAGGTCACGCTTGACGTGGACCCCGCGGCCGAACAGCAGCGGCACGAGCACCGCCTCCCCGCCTGCGGGCAGCCCGCTCAGGGTGTCGGCGAGCAGCGGCCGGTTCAGCTCGACGTGCCCGAGCCGGACGTCGAGGCGGGGACGGAGCTCACGGACCCGGTCGAGGAGGGCGAGCACGGCGTGCGGGGCGCGCGGGTCACGGCTGCCGTGGGCCACGGCGACGAGGGTGGGCTGCATGCGGGGGCTCCGTAGGCGCGTGGTGGGCGCAGGCCGCTGAGCTGCGTGCCGAGTTGGGCGGTGATCCGGGTCAGCAGCTCGGCCGCGCTGCCGAAGGGGAGGGCGGTAGGTTCGGGAGGGTGCACCGGCTCCGTCATGTACCGATCCTGCGGGGTGGAGGTTGCGCGGGCGTTGCGCCGGAGTGACGGGTGTTTTCCGCGTCCTCACCGGCGGGCGTACGGCGGTGTGACGCGCCCGCTGAAACCTTCCGATCTCCCCGTACGTCCTGACCTGCGGGTGCGGCGCCGGTCGCACACCGGCCGGACGACCAGGGGGAACCGCATGCGCACACCGCGCCCGCACCGGATCGCGCGCGCCGCGCGGGGGCTGCTGCCCCGCACCGTCAGGGCCAGGCGCCGGATCGTCCAGGCGGTGATGGCGGCCTGCGTCCTCGCGCTGCTGCCCTCGGCGTGGACCCACGCGGCCGCCGCCGGCCGGCTGCGCACCACGGCCGACGCGCAGGGCGCCGAGGTGGCCGTCGTGTTCGGGGCGGGCCTGCTCTACGACGGCCGTCCCACCCCGTACCTCCGGGACCGGCTCGACGCGGCCGTGGAGCTGTACCGCGCCGGGAAGGTGAAGGTGGTCCTGGTCACGGGCGACAACAGCCGGACCGAGTACGACGAGCCGGAGTCGATGCGCACCTACCTCACGCGCCACGGGGTGCCGGACGACCGGATCGTCAGCGACTACGCCGGCTTCGACACCTGGGACTCCTGCGTGCGCGCCCGCGAGATCTTCGGCGTGCACCGTGCGGTGCTGATCAGCCAGGGCTTCCACATCCGCCGGGCCGTCGCGCTGTGCCGGGCCGCGGGCGTGGAGTCGTACGGGATCGGGGTGCAGGACGTCCACGACGCCACCTGGTACTACGGCGGGGCCCGCGAGGTCTTCGCGGCGGGCAAGGCGGCGCTGGACGCGGTGTTCCGGCCGGATCCGCAGTTCCTGGGGCCGAAGGAGGAGGGGGTGTCGCGGGTCCTGGCCGCTCTGGCAGACTGACGCCGCGATCGGCGTATGCCGATTAGTCATATACCTAGCGGTCTGTCTGGCAGGGGTGTGGAACCGTGGCTGTTGTGGATCTGAGCGGCAAGGCCGTCGTCATCACCGGCGGGGCCCGCGGACTGGGCGCGGCCGCCGCGCGGGCGGTCGTCGACGGCGGCGGCCGGGTGCTGATCACCGACGTGCTGGAGGCCGAGGGCGCCGAGACCGCCGCCGGGCTCGGTGACGCGGCGCGCTTCCTGCGGCACGACGTGACGAGCGAGGCCGACTGGGACGCGGTGCTGCGGCACGCCGTCGACGCGTTCGGCCGGGTCGACGGGCTCGTGAACAACGCGGGCATCTCCACCGGCGAGTTCCTGGAACACGAGAGCGTCGACCACTTCCGCCGGGTCGTGGAGACCAACCTGGTCGGCGTGTTCATCGGCATCAAGTCCGCGATCCCGCTGATGCGGGCGAACGGCGGCGGCTCCATCGTCAACATCTCCTCCGCGGCCGGCCTGACCGGCCTCGCCCTCACCGCCGGCTACGGCGCCTCCAAGTGGGGCGTGCGCGGCCTGTCGAAGATCGGCGCCGTCGAGCTCGCCGAGGCCGGGATCCGCGTCAACTCCGTCCACCCGGGCATGACCCTCACCCCGATGACCGCCCCCATCGGCATCCGGGCCGGCGAGGGCAACTACCCCGGCGCCCCGCTGGGCCGCGTCGGCCTCCCCGAGGAGATCGCCGCCGCGGTCGCGTTCCTCCTCTCCGACGCCGCCGGGTACGTGACCGGCGCCGAACTGGCCGTCGACGGCGGCTGGACGGCCGGCCTGACCGTGAAGTACCTGACGGGCCAGTGACACCGGGGGCCGGGCCGTCCTGGTAGCGGCATCTAGCCAGGCTCCGCGAAGGTCGGCCGCAGGGCCTCGGCCAGGCGCGCGACGAACGCCTCCTCGCCCGGCCCGGCCAGGTGCGGGTACTCCGCCTCGAAGTGCTCCCACTCGGCGCCGACGTAACCGTCCGGAACGAGGAACTCGATGTGCTCCGGGCCCACGTCCGCGTGCGGGTGGGGCCACTCCCCGGCCTCCCGGAACACCTGCTGCAACAGCGCGTTCGGCAGCCGGTGGTGCTCCGCCAGCAGCACCGCGTCGTACAGGTCCTTGCCCTGCGGGTGCCGGTCGCTGATCAGCCACAGCACCTTCCAGGCCAGGGACAGCGCCGGCGTCGCCGCCAGCACCACGGCCCCGCAGGCGAGTTCGGCCGGCTCCGGGGGCTCCGCGAGCCGCTCGTTGAAGACGAAGTCCAGCTGGACCTGCCCGGCCGGCAGCCCCGGCACGGCCCAGGGCAGGACCATCCGCCGCCCCGGCACCCGGTCGTAGGTCCAGATGTCCTCCGACACCGCCCCCGACGCATCGATCCCGGCCCGCCCGTCGGCCGCCGCCGCGATGCCCTCCAGCATCCTGTCGGTCCGCCCGTCGCCCATCTCCCACGTGTGCGGGACCACCACGAAGTCCAGGTCCCCCGGCTCCCGTGCCGCCTCCCCGAACCGGTCCGCCAGCAGCACGCTGCCGCGCAGCACGAGCGAGTCCGCCCACTCGCCGCGCGACACCGCCAGCAGGACCGCGTCCATCGCCGCCCGGCGCGCCGCCGCCCAGGCCACCGTCCGCTCCGGGTCGTCGAACACCGGGTCCCCGGCCCGGTAGGCCCGGAAGTTGTGCCGCAGCGACGGGTCGAAGACCGCCCGCTGCCGTACGTCGTCCCCGGCCACCGGCCGCAGCGTCCGCGGCAGGCCCCGCGCCGCCCGCGTCCCGTCGTCCAGCGGCTCCCCGGGCAGATGTCCACTGCCGGTCCCGAACTCCCGCCACGAGCTCATCGCTCCCCCTCCCCGGTGCCGGTACCGGTGCCGGTCCCGGTCTCGATCCACCCGTCGTCCGCCGACAGGTCGCTGTCGTACAGCACGAACTCCCGCTCCTCCGAGAGGATCTCGTACCCGGCCTCCACCAGGACCGAGATCAGGGTGTCGCAGGCCGCCGCGGCCCGCGAGGCCGTGCCGCGGCAGCGCTGGGTGACGAAGCGTTCGTGCATGCCGTCCGGGCCCGCCGCGGTGCGCCGGGCGTTCCAGGACAGGTGCGCCCGGTGGCCGCTCACCAGGCACTCCAGCGCCGGGCGGTCGAAGTCCGCGGGCAGCGCCAGCTTCAGGTGGTGCTCGAAGTAGCCGCCGCCCGGGCCCGGTACGTCCGTGGTCCAGGGCACCGTCTCCACCTTGACCCGGACCGGGTCGAAGCCCGCCGCCCGCAGCTGCGGCACCAGCCGCTCGTGACCCGTGCGGTCCGGCAGCGTCAGCATCGGCTGCGAGAGCGTCCGGCCCCGGGCCAGCAGGATGTGCGTGACCTTCAACTCCCGTGCCGCGGCCCAGGATTCGAGCCGCTCCAGCTCCACCGCGTCCGGGCAGCGGACCGTCACGTGGGTTTCGTAGGTTCCGTGCGAAGACATGACGTCGATCATCTCGGACATGCGTCCGATCCGCATCGGGGTTCCCGCCGGGGGGTAACCATCCGGTCACGCACCGGACTCAGAAAGTGCTCGCACGCCCCTCGTGGCGGTGATGTGCCGTACCCCACACTGAGGTGCGGTGCCACCGTCCTCGGAGCCCTGGAGGTCGCCCCCGTGCAGACCCAGACCCTGACCGCGAACGTGAGCCACCCCGTTCAGCCCGCGCACCTCACCGACGACGCCGAAGCCGCCGCGGTGACAGAGCCCGACCCCGAGGCCGAAGCCGTGGACGACGAACCCGAGGCCCCGGAACCGGTCGGCCACGTGCCCGCCCCACGCGCACGCGGCAGGGACAACGGAAGCGGGGCAGGACCGTCCGCCGATCTCTTCCGGCAGTACCTCCGCGAGATCGGCAGGATCCCGCTGCTCACCGCCGCCGAGGAGGTGGACCTCGCCCGGCGGGTCGAAGCGGGCCTGTTCGCGGAGGAGAAACTGGGCAGCACCCCGGACCTCGACTCCCGGCTCGCCCACGACCTCGACAAGCTCGTGGTCATGGGCCGGATGGCCAAGCGCCGGCTCATCGAGTCCAACCTGAGGCTCGTCGTCTCCGTCGCGAAGCGGTACGTGGGCCGCGGCCTCACCATGCTCGACCTGGTCCAGGAGGGGAACCTCGGACTCATCCGGGCCGTCGAGAAGTTCGACTACGCCCGCGGCTACAAGTTCTCCACCTACGCCACCTGGTGGATCCGCCAGGCGATGTCCCGGGCCCTCGCCGACCAGGCCCGGACCATCCGCGTGCCGGTCCACGTCGTCGAACTGATCAACCGCGTCGTCCGCGTCCAGCGCCGCATGCTCCAGGAACGCGGCTACGAACCCACCGCCGAAGAGGTCGCCGTCCACCTGGAACTGACCCCCGAGCGGGTCCTGGAGGTGCTCCGCCTCGCCCAGGAACCGGTCTCCCTGCACGCCCCCGTCGGCGAGGAGGACGACGTCGCCCTCGGCGACCTCATCGAGGACGGCGACGCCGCCTCGCCCGTGGAGTCCGCCGCGTTCTTCCTGCTCCGCGAACACCTCGAAGCCGTGCTGTCGACCCTCGGCGAACGCGAGCGCAAGGTCGTCCAGCTCCGCTACGGCCTCGCCGACGGACGGCCCCGCACCCTGGAGGAGATCGGCCGGATCTTCGGCGTGACCCGCGAGCGGATCCGCCAGATCGAGTCCAAGACCCTCGGCAAGCTGCGCGACCACGCCTTCGCCGACCAGCTCCGCGGCTACCTCGACTGACACCGGCGGCGCCCGGAACGGGCAGGGGGCGCCCCGAAGGACGCCCCCACCCGTTCGACCGGCCTCCACGGCCGTCCCCGACGACCGCCTAGTCGACCTCGGCCACCGCCTGCGCGAACTGCGCCGCGTACAGCCGCGCGTACGCGCCGTCCGCCGCCAGCAGTTCCTCGTGCGTGCCCTGCTCCACGATCGAGCCGCTCTCCATGACCAGGATCACGTCGGCGTCCCGGATCGTGGACAGCCGGTGCGCGATCACGAAGGACGTACGGCCGTGCGCCAGGCGCGCCATCGCCTTCTGGATCAGCACCTCGGTACGGGTGTCCACCGAGCTCGTCGCCTCGTCGAGGACCAGGATCACCGGATCCGACAGGAACGCCCGGGCGATGGTGATCAGCTGCTTCTCGCCCGCGCTGACCCCCGAGCCCTCGTCGTCCAGCACCGTGTCGTAGCCGTCCGGCAGGGTGCGGATGAACCGGTCCGCGTGCGCGGCCCGCGCCGCCTCCCGGACCTCCTCCCGCGTGACCTCGCGGGAGGCCCCGTAGGCGATGTTCTCCGCGATGGTCCCGCCGAACAGCCAGGTGTCCTGGAGGACCATGCCGATGCCGCCGCGCAGTTCCTCGCGCGTCATCTTCGCGATGTCCACGCCGTCCAGGGCGATCTCCCCGCCCGTGACCTCGTAGAACCGCATCAGCAGGTTGACCAGCGTGGTCTTGCCGGCGCCCGTCGGACCGACGATAGCGACCGTGTGACCCGGCTCGACCGTCAGCGACAGGTTCTCGATCAGCGGCTTGTCCGGCTCGTACCGGAACGCCACCTTGTCCAGGGTGACCTGGCCGCGCAGCGTCTCCGGACGCTCCGGAACCTCCGCGTCCGGCTCCTGCTCCGCCGCGTCCAGCAGCTCGTACACCCGCTCCGCCGAGGCGACGCCCGACTGCACCAGGTTCGCCATCGAGGCCACCTGCGTCAGCGGCATCGAGAACTGGCGCGAGTACTGGATGAACGCCTGCACGTCACCGATCGACAGGGCGCCCGTGGCCACCCGCAGACCGCCGACGACCGCGATCAGCACGTAGTTGATGTTCGATATGAAGAACATCACCGGCTGCATGATGCCGCTGACCAGCTGCGCCTTGAACGAGGCCCGGTACAGCGCCTCGTTCTCCTCGGCGAACACCGCCGCCGACTCCCGCTGCCGCCCGAACACCTTCACCAGCGTGTGGCCGGAGTACATCTCCTCGATGTGCGCGTTGAGCGTGCCCGTGGTCTTCCACTGCGCCACGAACTGCGGCTGCGACTTCTTGCCGATCTTCGCCGCGACGAACACCGACAGCGGCACGGTCGCCAGCGCGACCAGCGCCAGCAGCGGCGAGATCCAGAACATCATCACCAGCACGCCGACGATCGTCAGCAGCGAGTTCAGCAGCTGCCCCATCGTCTGCTGGAGCGTCTGCCCGATGTTGTCGATGTCGTTCGTCGCACGGCTCAGCACCTCGCCGCGCTTCTGCTGGTCGAAGTACGACAACGGCAGCCGCGACAGCTTCGCCTGGAGCTCCTCGCGCATCCGGTAGACGGTGCCGTTCATCACGTGGTTCGACAGCCGGGTCGCGACCAGCATCAGCAGACCGGCCAGCGTGAACACCACCAGCGCCCACAGCGAAACGACCGCGACCCCGCCGAAGTCGATGCCCTCGCCCGGCGTGAAGTCGGTGCCGGACAGCATGTCGGCCATCCCGCCCTGACCGTCGGCGCGCATCCGCTCCAGCGCCTGCTCCTTGGTGATCCCGGCCGGCATCCGCCGGCCGACGATCCCCGCGAAGACCAGGTCCGTTGCGTTGCCGAGGATCTTCGGTCCGACGACCGCGCAGCCGACGCTGCCGACCACCGCCGCGACCATGCCCCACAGCTTGGCCCGGTCCTGCGCCAGCTGCCCCAGCAGCCGTTTGCCCGACCCCTTGAAGTCCATGGACCGCTCGCCGGGGCCCGTCATCATCCGTCCTCCGGGCCCGCTCATGCGGCCTCCGCCTCCGTCAGCTGGGAGAGCACGATCTCCCGGTAGGTCTCGTTGCCGGCCATCAGCTCGTGATGCCGTCCTTCACCCACGACCTGACCCTCGTCCAGGACGATGATCCGGTCGGCGTCGCGGATCGTGGAGACCCGCTGGGCGACGATGACCACCGTCGCGTCCTCGGTCTCCCGGGAGAGCGCCGCGCGCAGCGCCGCGTCCGTCGCGTAGTCCAGCGCCGAGAAGGAATCGTCGAACAGGTAGATCTCCGGCCGCTGCACCAGCGTCCGGGCGATCGCCAGACGCTGTCGCTGGCCACCGGAGACGTTCGTGCCGCCCTGGGAGATCGGCGCGTCGAGCCCGCCCTCCAGCTCGGACACGAACCCCTTGGCCTGCGCCACCTCCAGGGCCTGCCACAGCTCCTCGTCACTGGCGTCGGGACGCCCGTACCGCAGGTTGGAGGCGACCGTCCCGGAGAACAGGTACGGCTTCTGCGGAACCATGCCGACCGTCTTGGCCAGCAGCTCCGGGTCGAGCCGGCGCACGTCCTCACCGTCGACGAGGACCTCGCCGCCGGTCGCGTCGAACAGCCGCGGGACCAGGCCCAGCAGCGTGGACTTCCCGCTGCCCGTCGAGCCGATCACCGCGGTGGTCTCCCCGGGACGGGCCACCAGGTCCACCCCGCGCAGCACCGGCGCCTCGGCGCCCGGGTAGCGGAAATCGGCGCCGCGCAGCTCCAGCTGCCCGCGCCGGGCCAGCTCGCGCACCGGGTCGGTGGGCGGCACCACGCTGGACTCGGTGTCCAGGACCTCCTGGATGCGCTCCGCGCAGATCGCGGCGCGCGGCACCATCATGAACATGAAGGTGGCCATCATCACGGACATGACGATCTGCATCAGGTAGGCGAGGAAGGCCGTCAGCTGGCCGATCTCCATGCCGCCGCTGTCGACGCGCATCGCACCGAACCAGATGACGGCCACGCTGGAGACGTTCACGACCAGGATCACGACGGGGAACATCAGCGCGAGCAGCTTGCCCGCGGCCAGCGAGACACCCGTGAGGTCCGCGTTGGCCTCGCGGAAACGCTCCTTCTCGTACGGGTCGCGGACGAAGGCGCGGATCACGCGGTTGCCGGTGATCTGCTCCCGCAGCACCCGGTTCACGGTGTCGAGGCGGTCCTGCATCTGGCGGAACAGCGGCTGCGTCTTGTAGACGATCGCGCCGACCGAGATGCCGAGCACCGGCACCACCGCGAGCAGCACGCCGGACAGCTTCACGTCCAGGGAGAGAGCCATCGCGATGCCGCCGACGCACATGATCGGCGCCGAGACCATCAGGGTGAACGTCATCAGGGCCAGCATCTGGACCTGCTGGACGTCGTTCGTCGTACGGGTGATCAGCGACGGGGCACCGAACTGGCCGAGCTCCCTGGCGGAGAAGCTCTGCACCTGGTCGAAGACCGCGGCCCGCACGTCGCGCCCCAGCGCGGCCGCGGTGCGGGCGCCGTAGTAGACGGCTCCGACGTTGCAGACCAGCTGGACGAGCGAGACGCCGAGCATCAGCGCGCCGAAGGTGAGGATGTAGCCGGTGTCCCCGTTGACGACACCGTTGTCGATGATGTCCGCGTTGAGCGTCGGCAGGTAGAGGCTCGCACTGGTCTGCAGCAGTTGCAGCAGGACCAGTACGGCGATCGGTTTCCGGTACGGACCCAGATGGGTCCGCAGAAGTCGTATGAGCACGCGCAGGCTCCGGTCGGCAAGATCGAGGGGGTTCGCTCCATCTTGTGCCAACCGGGACCCCGAACCCCACCGGATTTCGTAAAGCCCGGTCAAAAGGAGGACGGGGCCTGAGACCCGCGCCCTAGTGCCGGGACTAGAACTGGAACGCCCCCGGGTGCAGCTGCTCCCGCGTGGCGACGTACTGCTGGCGCACCGCCTGCCAGGCCGGGTACTCCTCACCCGGCTCGAAGACCTGCGCCGCCGGCGCCGGCCACAGCGGGGGAGTGTGCGGGGCCAGCGTGCCCCGGTGCGCACCGAGCGCCCACGCCGCCTGCCGGGCCGCGCCCAGCGCCGCGTAGTCCGCCGGCGCCGGGACGACCACCTGCGTCCCGAACAGCCCGGGCGCCGCCGCCTGCACGGCGGGCAGGTCGGCCGCCGCGCCCAGCAGGAACACCCGCCGGATCCCGACCCCCCGGTGCCGCAGCACGTCCAGGGCGTCGACCAGCCCGCACAGCATGCCCTCGAAGGCGGCCCGCGCCAGGTGCTCGGGCTTCATCGAGTCCCGGCGCAGCCCGGACAGGGTCCCGGCGGTGTGCGGCAGGTTCGGGGTCCGCTCCCCTTCCAGGTACGGCAGCAGCACGAGCCCGTGTGCACCGGGAGTCGACTTCAGCGCGAGCGCGCTCAGTCCCTCCAGGTCGGTGCCGAGCATGTCGGCGGTGCCGCGCAGCGCCCGTACGGCGTTGGAGGTGTTCACCACCGGCAGGTGCATGCCGCCCGCGTCGGCCAGGGAGGTGATCAGGCCGCCCGGCTCCGCGAGGGCCTCGTGGTGCACGGCCATCACCGAGCCGGAGGCGCCCAGCGAGACCACCGCGTCACCCGGGCCCAGGCCCAGGCCCAGCGCGGCGGCCATCGTCTCGCCGGTACCGGCGGATATCAGCAGCCCCTCGGGCGTCATCCCGGCGGCGTCGGCCGGGCCGAGCACCTCGGGCAGCAGCGCCTGCCGGCCGAGCGCCAGCTCGACCAGGTCCGGGCGGTACGCGCCGGTCGCCGCCGACCAGTAACCGGTCCCGGAGGCACCGGCCCGGTCGGTGGTGCGGCGCGCCGGCCGGCCGAGCAACTGCCAGACGAGCCAGTCGTGCGGGGACATGAGGACCGCCACCCGGCGGGCCGCCTCCGGCTCCGTCCGGGCCAGCCAGGCCAGCTTCGCGATCGGCTGCGCGGAGTGCGGCACCGAACCCACGGCCTGGACCCAGGCCTGGCGGCCACCGAGCGCCTCGATCAGATCCGCGGCGGCGACCTGCCCGCGCTTGTCGTTGCCGACCAGGGCGGGCCGTACGAGCCCGCCCTGCGCGTCCAGCGGCAGCACGCCCTGCTGCTGCGCGGAGACGCCGATCGCCTCGACCCCCTCCAGCAGCCCCCCGCCGGCGGCCTCGCCGAGGGACAGCAGCCACGCCTGGGGGTCGGTCTCGTGGGGGACGGTCTCACCCGCGGACTGTGGATGGGGCGCGTAGCCCTGGCGCAGCACGGCGCCCGTGTCCGCGTCGCAGACGACGATGCGAGTGAAGGTGGAAGAGCTGTCCAGCCCGGCGACTATCCCCATGCGGAGAATTCTGCCGCACGCCGCGCCGGGCTCGGCCCGGCCTTCCGCCTCCACTCGCCGACGGCGTCAGGTGTTGCTCGTACCCCACTCGTCCTCGGTGCCCGCGCCGCCCGCGCCCCGGCTCCGCAGGGTCCGCACCCGCTCGGTCAGCGAGTCCGGAACGGCGTCGCCGACCTTCTCGCTCACCGCGGCGAACGCCTTGCCCGCGAAGGCGCGCCCGCTCTGCCCGGCCGTCTCGGCCGCGTTGCGCACCGCCGGGTTCTGCGCGACCTGGCGTGCCGACTTCTTCAGCTGCTCGTACCGCTCACGCCCGGCCCGGGTCCCCAGGACGTACCCGAGGGCCAGTCCGACCACGAACGTGACCTTGTACCGCATGCCTGTCACCCTTCGTCGTGTGGTGCCCGGCCTGCTGGAGATACCGATTGGCGGAGCACCCCCCTGCTTGCGCTAATCTATGACTCGCAACGGGCGCTCGCCCCCCGGCAAGGCCGGAGGTGGGCTGTTCGGTGCACCGCAGCAATCCCCTGTAGCTCAATTGGCAGAGCAGCCGGCTGTTAACCGGCAGGTTACTGGTTCGAGTCCAGTCGGGGGAGCGCGGTCCCCTGTAGCTCAATTGGCAGAGCAGCCGGCTGTTAACCGGCAGGTTACTGGTTCGAGTCCAGTCGGGGGAGCAGGAAAGAAGAGGACCCGGGCGGGTCCTCTTTCTTTTTGCCCTGAAACGGGAACCGGGCAGCCCTCGGCGCGGTCTCTCTGAACAGGTGAAGCCGATCATGCGAGGCATCCGAGGCAGGAGATCGTATGAGCGGCTATGCTGCGGCAGACGGCGCGCACACATGTACGCGCCACGCCGTAAAGGGGCGGTAGCTCAGCCGGTTAGAGCAGCGGACTCATAATCCGTCGGCCGTGGGTTCGAGTCCCACCCGCCCCACCGCGGAGCAGGTTTGCAGAAACGATTAGGCGGTCCTTCGGGGCCGCCTTTCGCATGTCCGGGGTCCGTTACCCGAGGGCGCGCCGCCGGGCCGCGGCCGCGGGTGCGTCCGCGGTCGCGGCCCCGGCGGCGGGGCTAGAAGTTCTCGGTCTCCTCCACCAGGTGGCGCAGTACGTCGTCCAGGTCCTCGCGGCGGGCGAAGGCCGCGCGCTGCCGGGCGGCGCCCGAGCCGTCGCGCAGCAGACCGCCCAGGGTCTTCGCGGCGTGGTCGAGGTCACCGGCGGCGGCCAGCGCCGGGGCGACCAGGTCGAGCAGGGCCTCCGCGAGGTCGGCCGCCGGTAATTCGGCGCCCGTGTACGGGTCCAGGCCGAAGCCCTCCAGGCCGTCGTGCGCGGCCCGCCAGCGCGCGAGGCGCAGTACGTCGTCCCGCAGGGGCGGATCCGGGCGCTGCTCCGCGATGTCGCGCAGGGCCGTGGCCACCAGGGCACGGGCCAGCTCGGCCTGGAGGACGGCCGTGTCGATGTCCGGGGACATGTCGGGCGCCCGGATTTCGAGGGTGGGCCAGTTCCCGGACGGGCGGAGGTCCCAGTAGACCATCTTGGTGTCCAGGGCGGCCCCGGAGCCGAGCAGGGTCTGCACCGAGCGCCGGAAGTGGGCCGTGGACGTGAAGTGCGGGGGCAGCCCGGCGGAGGGCCAGCCCGACCAGGCCATCGCCCGCCAGCTGGAGTGACCGGTGTCCCGGCCGCCCCAGAAGGGGGAGTTGGCCGCCAGCGCGATCAGCGTGGGCAGCCACGGTCTGACCCGGTTCGAGACCGCCACGGCCGTGTCCACGTCGAGGGTGCCGATGTGGATGTGGCGGCCGCAGCTGACCAGGGTGTCGGTCAGGGCGCCGAAGCGCCGGTGCTGCTCGCGCTGGCGCGGCTCGTCGTCGGTCAGGTGCAGCGGCCCGGACAGGGCCACGACGGGCGAGGGCGCGGCGAGCAGCCGGCAGCCGTGCGCGCGGGCGGCCCGGGCGAGGCTGCGCCGCAGGGCGGCGAGCTCCTCGCGCAGGGTGACCGCGGAATCGGCGACCGGGGTGGAGATCTCCACCTGGTACCGGGTCCCCTCGGGGTGGATCTCCTGGGGGAGTCCGGCGGCGGTGGCGAGGACGAGCGGAGCGGCCGGGACCACCCGCAGGGTGCGGGCGTCGACGAGGAGGAACTCCTCCTCGACCCCGACCGTGAGGGGGGAGGTGCGGCCGCTCGCGGTGCGCAGGCCGTGGCCCGTGGGGCTGGTGTGACTGGTGCTCGTGGTGCTGTTGCCAGGTTCGATCACTACGCCTCCCTGGACATACGAGTCTTTTCATCATGAGCCGAGCGGGAGGCGAGGAGGGTACGGCGATTCGGTCAAAAGTGCGGTGATAGTGGCGGGTTAGCGGCAGCCGGAGCCCCGGCCTGGGGCGGCGGATCCGCGTGGGGAGGGCGTTGCGGGTGTGTGAACAGCGGTCCGCGGCCCCGGGCCGGCCGCGAGCCGGTGGTTATCATCCGCTGTGACCGGTACCGCCTCTCCTCCGCAGCCGCGTCGACGGATATTCGCCGACCTGACCCCTTTGCGTACCTCCGCCCACTACCGGCGGCTGTGGGTCGGGGGCACCATCTCCTGGCTGGGCCAGGCGATGACCGCCCTCGCCATCTCCCTCCAGGTCTACGACATCACCGGATCCAGCTTCTCGGTCGGGCTGGTCGGGCTCTTCTCGCTGGTGCCGCTCGTCGCCTTCGGCCTCTACGGCGGCGCCATCGCCGACACCGTGGACCGGCGCAAGCTCGGCCTCTACAGCTCCCTCGGCCTCACCGTCCTGTCCGTGACCCTGGCCGGCGCCGCGCTGCTCGACTACCACCGGGTGTGGCTGCTCTACACGGTCGTCGCGCTCCAGGCGGTCTGCGGGGCGCTGAACGGACCGGCCAGATCGGCCATGATCCCCAGGCTGCTGCCGCCGGAGCAGCTGCCCGCCGCCAACGCGCTGAACTCCGTCACCATGACCTCCGGGATGATGGCCGGGCCCGTGCTGGGCGGCCTGATCGTCGGCTGGTGGGGGTACCAGGCGGCGTACCTGATCGACGCGGTCACCTTCGTCGCCGCCCTCTACGCCATATGGCGGCTGCCGTCGATGCTGCCCGAGGGCAAGCAGGGCCGGGCCTCGGTCATGGACGGGCTGCGCTTCCTCGGGACCCGGCCCAACATCCGGATGACCTTCTTCTCCGATCTCGCCGCGATGGTGCTGGCCCATCCGCGGGCGCTGTTCCCGGCCATCGCCGTGCTCTGGTACGGCGGTGACGCCAAGACGGTCGGCCTGCTGGCCGCCGCGCCCGCCGTGGGGGCCCTGCTGGGCGGGCTGTTCTCCGGCTGGCAGGGGCGGATCCGGCGCCACGGGCTGGCCATCCTGATCTCCGTCGCCGCGTGGGGGCTGGCCGTCGCCGTCTTCGGGCTGACCCGGAACCTCTGGCTCGGGCTGTTCTTCCTGGCCCTGGCCGGCTGCGCCGACACCGTCTCGATGGTGTTCCGCACCACCATGCTCCAGGCCGCCACCCCGGACGGCATGCGCGGCCGGCTCCAGGGCGTCTTCATCGTGGTGGTCGCGGGCGGGCCCCGGCTCGGGGACTTCCTCGCCGGGACCGCCGCCGAACTCACCTCCCCCGCCGTCGCCATCACCGGCGGCGGGCTCGGCTGCGTCCTGGTGGTGGGCCTGCTCGCCGCCCGGTGGCGGGCCTTCGCCCGTTACGACGCCCGCTCGCCGCAGGCCTGAGCCCCGGCGCGGGGCGCCGCCCGGGTCGCGCCGGGGGAGACGGCCTACGCGTCCACCGGTTCGCGGGTCCGGTCCCCGCCGCGGTCGCCGGTGTTCGGGGTTCCCGCCGGCTCGAAGAGCAGTACCTCCGCCTCCTCGGCCGCCACCGGGAGGTGCTCGACGCCGCGCGGGACCACGTAGAGCTCGCCGGGGTGCAGGACGACCTCGCCGTCCCGCAGCCGGATCGTGAGGGAGCCCCTCACCACGAGGAACATCTCGTCGGTGTCCTCGTGGCTGTGCCAGACGAACTCCCCCTGGATCCGGACCGCCTTGACCTCGTAGTCGTTGACGCGGGCGATCCGGCGCGGGGCCCACCGCTCGGTGAAACCGGCCAGCTTCTCGGCGATGTTGACCTTCGTGGGGGCCTGCGCGCCGTTCCGCGCGCCGTCCTGTGCGGTGTCCTTCTGCGTCGTCGTCATGCGGACAGGCTGCCGGGGGCGGGCGCGGGCGGTCTTGTACGTTCCTGACATGGCCGCCACACCCCCGCGCAGCACCGTCTCCGCCTGGCGGCCGCCCGTCGAGGGCATCGCCGAGGTCTTCCACGCCCGCTTCACCGCCCACGCCTACCCGGCCCACGTGCACGACACCTGGACCCTGATGCTCCTGGACGGCGGGCGGGTCGACTTCGCCCTCGACCGGGAGCGGTACGGTGCCGGCGCCTCCGGCCCGGTGATCCTCCTGCCGCCCGGCGTGGTCCACGACGGGCGGACCGTCACCGAGACGGGCTTCCGCAAGCGGGTCCTGTACGTCGACACCTCCGTGCTGCCGGAGCGGCTGACCGGAGCCGCCGTGGACGCGCCGCTGCTGCGCGACCCGGCGCTGCGGGACCGGCTGGACGGGCTGCACCGGGCCCTGGCCGGGCGGGAACCGCTGGAGGCCGAGGCGCGGCTGGCGTTCGTGGGGGAGCGGCTGCGGTGGTGGCTCGCCGGGCGGCGGCGGCCCGCGCCGTCCGCGACCCCGGGCGCGGGGACCGCCGTACGGCTGCGGGAGCTGCTGGACGCGCGGGTCGTCGAGGGGATCACCCTGGCCGCGGCGTCGGCCGCGCTGGGCGGCGTACACCCCACGCACCTGGTCCGGGCCTTCCGGCGGGCCTACGGGCTGCCGCCGCACGCGTACCTGACCGGGCGGCGGGTGGCGCGGGCGCGGGAGCTGCTGCTGGCGGGCGTGCCGGCGGCGGAGGCGGCGACGGCGGCCGGCTTCTACGACCAGGCGCACCTCACCCGGCACTTCGGCCGGCACGTCGGGATCGGACCGGCCGGATTCGCCCGGTCCGGCCGTGTGTGAAGGGGAGTTGGCGGATTCGTTGCGGTGTCGTTGCCACCCCTTCCCTTTTATTTCTGATCGACATATGACAGTTCGGCAGTCTTCGCCCGCGCCGACGCGGGCGGCCCAGCCGATCCAGGAGGAAGGCCTTCATGCGCCTTCGTACGCTCGTCACCACCGCGGCGGCCACCGCCGCACTCGCCGGAGCGCTCGCCCCGCCGGTCGTCGCGGCCCCCCAGAACCGGGCCTGCTCACCTCACCTGACCGTCCGCGGTTTCTCCGACTCGCTCGACAAGAGCCTCCTCGACGGGCGCCTGGTGGGCGGCATCTCCGGCCTCGCCCTCGACCGGGACGGCTCGGTGGCCGCGGTCTCCGACAAGTCGGCGCTCTACCGCCTGAAGGTGGCCCGCGGGGACACCCCGACGGCCACGGCCACCGCGCGGCTGCCGCTCACGGACGGCGGGGGGAAGCCCCTCGACTCCGAGGGAGTGGTCGTCGACCGGGACGGGACCTACCTCGTCACCGACGAGAACGCGCCCGCCGTCCGCCGCCACGGCCGCACCGGTGAGGTCCTCGCGACCCTGCCCGTCCCGCCGGCGTTCCGGCTCGCCCCCGAGGGCCGGGCCACGGCGAACCAGACCTTCGAATCGCTCACCCTGCTCCCGGACGGACGGACCCTGGTCGCCGGAGTGGAGGGCCCCCTGGCCGGGGACGGCAAGGACGCCCAGGGCCGCACCCTCCAGCGCATCCAGACCTGGGAACGCGGCCGGGACGGGCAGTTCGCCCTCGGCCGCCAGTACGCCTACCCCGTCGACGCCGGGCACGGGCTGGTCGAACTCGCGCCGACCCGCGACGGACGCCTCATCGTGCTGGAACGCGGCTTCACCCGGGAGTTCGCCATCACCGTACGGCTGTACGTCGCCGACCCGCTCGGGGCCACCGACACCTCGAAGGTCGAGACGCTGACCGAGGGGCGCGGGCTCCGGCCCGCCCGCAAGACGCCGATCGGCGACCTGAACGACTGCCCGACGCTCGGCGCGCCGTCGAAGCTGCCGCAGAACCACCCGCTGGTCGACAACGTCGAAGCCATGACCGTCCTGGACGACGACGCACGCGGACGGACCCGGCTGCTGCTGGCCAGCGACGACAACGAGTTCCCGCAGCAGATCACCCGCCTCTACACGGCCGACGTCCGCCTCCCCGCGCGGCGGTACTGAGTCCTGCCAGGGCTACCGCCCGACGACCCCGCGGGCCACGCCCAGCGCCACCAGGTCCTGCGGCCGGATGCGCAGCTGCTCCGCCGTCTCCGGGGCCCGGTCGGCGGGGCGCTTGAGGATGGCCGCCGCCAGCTCCGGGGCGATCACCGAGAAGTAGCTGTCCGGGGTGACCCAGGTGTTCCCGGGGGCGGCCAGCGCGAGGGCGCCCCCCGAACCCCCTTCGCCGATCAGGAGGGTCGTCACCGGGACCGTCGCCGAGGCGAGCGCCGCGAAGGTGTCGGCGATCGCCGCGCCGGCGCCCGCGTGCTCGGCCTCGGCGTCGTTGGCCGCGCCCGGGGTGTCCACCAGGGTCAGCACCGGGATCCCGAGCCGGTCCGCGAGACGCACGACGCGGGCGGCCGTACGGTAGCCCGCCGGGCGGGTGGCGGTGCCGCACTGGGCCGCGTACGCGACGGCCCGGCCCTCCCGCAGCCCGAACCCGCACAGCACACCCGGGGTCGACGCCGCCCGCCCGGTCCCCGGAGAGCGGCAGCCGCAGCTCGAAGTACGCCTCCAGGTACGCCTCGGCGCGCGGGCGGGCCGGATGCCGGGCCTGGAGGACGGCGTCCCAGCCGGTCGCCGGCGGCGCCACGTCGGCCAGCGCGGCCGGGGGCGCCACGGCGCCGGCCGTGCGGGGCGCGGCCAGCAGGCGCAGCCAGTCCGCGAGCACGGCCGGCAGTTCCTCGGGGGGCACCACGGCGTCGACGTGCCCGGCGGCGTACTGCCCCTCGGCGGTGTAGGCCGCCGGATCGGCGTCGGCGGGCCGCACCCGGGACCCCGCGAAGCCGACCTGCGCCCCCGGGAGGGCGAGCACGACGTCCGCGCCCGCGCCGAGGGTGGCCCACCCGCCGCCGGTCGTCGGATCGCGCAGCACGGCGATCTGCGGCAGGCCCGCGGCCCGGGTCCGTACGCACTGCGCGGCCACCCGCTGGAGCTGGGCCAGCGCGAGCATCCCCTCCTGCATGCGGGACCCGCCCGTGGCGATGAGGGACACCAGGGGCAGGCCGTGCTCCCGAGCGTGGCCGTACGCGGCTTCGAGCCGGTCTCCGGTGCGCTGCCCGAGGGAACCGCCGAGGAAGCCGAACTCGAAGGAGATCAGGGTGGCTTCGCGGCCGCCGATGCGGGCGGTGCCGGTCACGACGGACTCCCGCTCGCCGGTACGGGCCGTGGCGCGGGCCCTGGAGGCGTCGTAGCCGGTCCAGCCGAGGGGGCCGTCGTCCGGGGACTCCCGCTGCGGGGCAGGGAGTTCGGCGAAGCTGCCGGGGTCTGCGAGGGCGGCGATGGCGGCGCGGGCCGAGAGGCGGGTCGTCACGCCACCACCCTAGGTCGTGCGGCCGCCTCTGCCGTGCCCGGCGGGGTACGGGGGTCGCCGCTGCGCGGGGCCCTCCCCTCCCCACCCTTCCCCCGTTCCCGCCTCAAACGCCGCCGAGGCTGAAGCACCCCAACGGGCCCGGCGGGACCAGCGGTGCGGAGCCTCCCGGGGCCCCACCCCAGCCCCCGCGCCTCAAACGCCGGCGGGGATGGGGTGGCTCGGCGGGTCCGGCGGGGCTGGAGTGGCTGGACGGGGCTGGCGGGGTCCAGCGGTGCGGGGATTCCTGGGGCTCCGCCCCAGATCCCGCGCCTCAAACGCCGGCGGGGCTGGAGTGGGTCACGGGTCGGAGGGGCTGGGGTGGCTTAGGCGCCGGCGGGGCTGGAGTGGCCCGACGGGCTCGGCGGGCTCGATGGGTCCGGTGGGGCTGGAGGGGCCCAAGGGGGTCGGCGGGGCGGGAACTGCGCGGTCGGGGTCGGGGTCGGGGTGGGGTGTCGGCCGGGGCTCAAACGTGATTTGTTGGCGCCCTGTGCCGACCGGCAAGGCGACTCGGACCGGGCGCCATAAATCATGCCCGCCCCGGACGACACCCCACCCCGGCCCCGGCCCCGACCCACCGCAGCCACCCCGCCCCGGGCCGAAGCTGCCGCCGCTTTCGGGTCCCGCTCAGCGCACCCACCCCGCCCCGGGCCGAAGCTGCCGCCGCTTTCGGGTGCCGCCCAGCGCAGCCACCCAACCCCCGGGGCGAAGCTGCCACCCCTGGTGGAGGCGGGGGCATCTCGGGCCCCGTCCGGGCTGGGCTAGAGGGGGGACTCCCATCTCACCGTCGTGGTCCGCGTGTTCGTTTTCGTATGGCCGTCGTCGGTGACGGAGAGGCGGACCCGGGTCGGGGTGGCGTCGATCGTGACCTCGATCGAGGTCACCCCGCTGCGCCGGTGGGCCGCGGCCAGCGCACCGCGCAGGGCGGAGAGGAGGCCGCCCGCCACCGGCTCGGTGAGCAGCGCGTCCACCGCGCCGGCGAAGTGCACCGACGGCTGGAAGCCGAGGAGCACCGCCGCCCCGCCCGTTTCGCGCAGGACCCGTCCCCGGAACGTCGTGGGGGCGTCGGTCGGCGGCTGCTGGAGGGCGAAGATGGCCGTCCGGACCTCCTGGATGGTGGAGTCCAGTTCGTCGACGGCCCGGCTCAGTTCCTCGCCGACCGTGTCCCCGGCCGGCGCGTTCGACGAGCGCCGCCGGGTGCTCTCCAGCATCATCTCCGTCGCGAACAGCCGCTGGACCACCAGGTCGTGCAGGTCGCGGGCGATCCGGTCGCGGTCCTCGTAGACGGCCAGCTGCTCGCGGTCGTGCTGCGCGTCCGCGAGGACGAGCGCCAGCGCGGCCTGCGAGGCGAACTGCGAGGCCAGCAGCCGGTCCACGGCGTCGTACGCGGGCCCGCCCCGGGCCCTCGGCAGGGCCAGCGTGCCGATCAGCTGCCCGCCGCTCTGGAGCGGCAGCATCATGCTCGGGCCGAAACGTTCCCGCACAGGGGTGGTCATCCGCGGGTCCGTCGCCGAGTCCTCGATGAACACCGGTTCGCCGCCCAGCAGTTGTTCCAGTACGGCCGAGCCCGGCGCGATCGCGGTACCGATGAGGTCCCCGGGGTCGCCGTGCGTGGAGGCGGCGACGATCTCCATGCCGCCCTCCGGGGTCGGCTGGAGCACGACCCCCGCCGCCGCGTCCGCCAGCAGCCGGGCGCGCTCCGCCACGCACATCAGGGCGTCCGCGGCCGGCCGTCCCGCCAGGAGGGTGGTCGTCACCGCGGCCGCGCCCTCGATCCAGCGTTCCCGGCGGCGCGCCGTCTCGTACAGCCGGGCGTTGCCGATCGCTATCCCCGCCTGCGAGGCCAGGACGCGCAGCAGGGCGAGGTCCTCCTCGGTGAAGGGGCCGCCCCCGCGCTTCTCGGTGAGGTAGAGGTTCCCGAAGACCTCGGTGTGGACCCGGATGGGTACGCCGAGGAAGCTCCGCATTGGCGGATGGCCCGGCGGGAGTCCCGCCGAGCGGGGGTCCCGCGTCAGGTCGTCCAGCAGCAGCGGCCGCGGGTCGGTGATCAGCGCGCCGAGCACGCCGGAGCGCCCGTCGGGCAGCCGGGGGATCGCGGCCCGTTCGGCCTCGGTCAGCCCGGCGGTGAACAGCCTGGTCAGCCGGGCGCGCTCGGGGTCGACGACCCCGAGCGCCCCGTACCGCGCCGCGCACAGTTCGGCGGCGGATTCCACGATGTGCTGGAGGGTGGTGTGCAGCTCCAGTTCCGATCCGACGCTGAGGACCGCTTCCAGCAGGACCGGGAGACTGGCCGGCTCGGCGTCGGGGGCCGTCTCCGGCGTCATCCGGCCAGCGGGTTGAGAACCATGGGTGCGATCTTTCCTTCCAGCATCGCGCCGAGACCGAGCACGGCGCACACGTCCGGGCGTTCCGCGATGGCCACGGGCATTCCGGTCTGGTCCCGGAGCATCTGGTCCAGGCCCGGCAGCAGGGCGCTGCCGCCCACCATCATGATCCCCCGGTCCGTCAGGTCCGCGACCAGGTCCGGAGGGCAGTCGCGCAGCACCTTGCCGATGCCGTCGAGCACGGCGGTCAGCGGGGTGTGGATGGCGTCCCGTACGGCCGCGGTGTCCACGTGGACGGAGCGGGCGAGTCCGGTGGCCACGTCGCGGCCGTGGATCAGGGTGGAGGCCGGGCCCTCGGCGGTGAGGCCGTTGCCGTGCAGGGCCAGTTGGAGCGGCCGGACGGCCTGGCTCGGCAGCATCAGTTCGTGGGCGTGGCGCAGGTGCTGGACCACCGCGTGGTCGATGGCCTCGCCGCCGACGGGGATCCGCTGGGCGGTGACGATCGAGCCGAGGGAGAGCACCGCCACCTGGGTGGCCGCTGCCCCGCACACCATGATCATCGTCGCGGTCGGCTGCTCCACGGGCAGGCCGCAGCCGACGGCCGCCGCGATCAGGGTGTCGACGAGTTCGACGCGGCGGGCGCCGAGCCCGACGAGGGTTTCGACGGTGGCCCGCTGGGCCAGCGGGTCGGCGTCGTGGGGGGTGCAGGCGGCGGCCCGCAGCCGGGGCTTGCGGCGCAGGGCCCGGCGCAGCTTCTCGCCGAGCAGGTGACGCAGCATCCGCTGCGCCATTTCGATGTCGACGACGGTGCCGCCGGAGACGGGGCGCACGACCCGGATGTAGTCGGGCGTACGGCCGGTCATCCGTTCGGCGAAGGTGCCGACGGCGATGAGCGCACCGGTCCGCGTGTTCACGGCGGCGACGCTGGGCTCGTCGACGACCAGTCCGGCGCCCTTCACGTACACACGGGTCCTGGCGGCTCCCAGGTCGACGGCGACGTGGCAGCGGCGCAACTGCTCAAGACTGACGGTCACGGCAGATCCTCCCGAGAGCACTGACGCAAGAGACCGGCGGGCGCCGATCGCAATTCATATCTTCTCGGGTAAATGGGGTATGGCGCCCGTTGAGATGCTCCGGGCGGGGTGTGCCGGACGGGTCCGGAGGTGCTGCACGGGGGTGGATTTCTGTACCGACAGGCAGCACGATGCGCGCACGTCCGCGCTACTGGCGCGTAACAAGGTAAAGGGGAACCGATGCTGACGCCCCGCCAGAAGATCCTGGCGTTCCTGACGCTCTCCGCCGCCCTGCTCGCGCCCCTGCCGGCCCACGCGGCCGCCGGGACCCCGGCCGGCTCCGCCGAGCGGGCCGCCGTCCGCAATCCGGTGGTCTTCGTCCACGGTTACAACGCCGACCCGGGCGTCTGGGGGTCCCTGCGCGAGGACCTGAGGGCCGACGGGTACGCCGACTCGGAGCTCTTCTCGTGGGGTTACGACACCCACCAGTCCGTCAACGAGGTCCTCTCCGGGCGGCTCGCCGCGTACGTCGACCAGGTCCGCCGTCAGACCGGCGCCGCCCGGGTCGACATCGTCGGTCACTCGTTCGGATCCCTCGTCAGCCGCTGGTACGTCAAACACGGCGGCGGCACCGCGACCGTCGGCCGCTGGGTCTCCCTGGCCGGCCCCAACCACGGCACCTCCACCGCCTGGGCCTGCGCCCTGTGGGACCAGGCGTGCCGGGACATGACCCCCGGGTCCTACGTCGTGAAGAACCTGGCGTCCGGGGACGAGACGCCGGGGGAGGTGCGGTACGCGACCTTCTGGTCGGAGTGCGACGAGGTGGTCAACCCGGACAACAGCGTCCCGCTCGCCGGGGCGGCCAACGCGCCGGTCGGCTGCCTGGCCCACAACGACCTGCTCGGCGACGACGCCACCTCGGCCGGCGTCCGCGCCTTCCTCGCCTCCTAGGGCCTGTCGTCAAACTCCCGTCTGCCCCGCGACGCCTGGCACGCGCTCTCGCCGCACCGGGCGAAAGCCAAGTACGTCCAGTACGCGGGCTTCCGCCCGGCGCGCCGAGAGCACGCACCAGACGCCGCAGGGCCGCCCTCCGGGCGACGACGGGAGTTTGACGACAGGCCCTAGGCCGCCCGACCCGGGGGACTAGGACGGAGCCCCGGGCTCCGCGGCGTCGGAGACCCGCTGGAGCAGTCCGTACGTGAACTCCGCCACGCGGGGCCGGCCCGACGCCGTGAACGCCAGGCGCCACCGGGTCGGGGCGGTGCCCTCCATCGGCCGCACCGGGGCGAAGGCCCGCGCGACCTCGTCGACCGTCGCCGACCAGGGCCGCAGGTCGGCGGCGGTCTCCAGGACGGGCCCCGGCGCGCCCGGGGCCCGGACCAGCCACTCGTTCCACACCGCTCCGTCCGGCGCGGCCAGCACCTCGAAGCGCAGCCCCGGCCACAGCGGGACCGGCCACAGCAGGGCCTCGCACTCCAGGTCGCCGATGGTGCGCGGCGCCACGGATTCCGGCGGCCCGAGCACGGACCGGTAGCGGGCGAGGCCCCCGCGGGACCGGGGCGAGCGCACCATCGCCTGCCAGCGCTTGTTGGCCTCGCGCTGCTCGGCGAGGGTGGCGCCCAGCCGCAGCCGGGCCTCTTCGGCGAGGTCCGGCTGGAAGTCCGCCATCCTGCGCAGCAGGACCAGCTGGAACGCGGCGGGGCCGAAGGGTCCCCGGGCACCGGGATGCGGGTTCGCGGTCATGGAGGCAAAGATTCCACACAGGATCCTTACGAACCCGCGATGCGGATGTTGCGTCCGACCACGTAGCCTGCGGGCGCCATGGACTACTGCCACGCCTGCCAGCGGCACCTCAACGGCGCACTCGCGTGCGCCGGCTGCGGGACTCCGGCCGCCCACCTGATATCCGCCGCGCCCGCCGCGGGGGCAGTGCCCCCTGCCGTGCCGCCCGGCTCCGTCGCACCGGCCGCGCTGTCGGAGGTGTACGCCGATTCGCTCGTGGTGCTGTCCGGCCCCCACGAGGGCCGGGCCGGTACCCGCCGGCGCGCCGAAGGCCGGCGCCGGACCCGCCGGACGGTGATGTCCGTGGGCCTCGGGCTGGTGCTCGCGGCCGGGGGTTCGATCGCGTTCGCCCGGATCGTGACCGACGACGAGGGCGCCGACCGGGCCGCGCAGGTGGTCCTGAAGGACGACACCGAGCAGCAGCAGGCCGTCCCCGCGCCGGACCTCTCCACCGGGGCGGCGCCGTCGGCCGGGACCGGCGGGGCGGGTACCGGGACGGCGAAGGCCACCGCGAGCGCCACGAAGTCGGCCGGGCCCTCGGGGTCGCCGAGCGCGTCCGCGTCCGCGCCGGGGGCGGAGGCCTCCGCCTCGGCGAAGCCGGGGTCCTCGCAGAGCGCCACCGGGGGCGGTGCGACCGTACGGCCTCCGAAGCCGGGGCAGCCCGCGCCGAGCACCTCCGCGACGACGAAGCCCCCGCAGCCGACGCCCACGAAGACCAAGCCGGGCAAGCCGACCCCCAAGCCGACGCCCACCGAGGACGACGACTGCTGGCTCTTCTGCTGGTGAGCCGGTGAGCCGGTGAGCCGGTGCGCCGCCGGGCGACGGCGGGCCGCCGGGTGCCCGTGAGCCGCCGGGGCCTCAGCCCAGCATCCGCCTGAGCAGGTCCCGCAGCGCCGTGCGCTCGTCCGCCGACAGTCCCGCCAGCGGCTCGCGGGCGAAGTCCAGGGACTCGCGCAGCCGCTCCGCCGTCTGGAGCCCCTCCTCCGTGGGCGCGGCCAGCTTCACCCGCCGGTCGGCCGGATCCGGACGGCGCTCGACCAGGCCGCGGGTCTCCAGCCGGTCGATGATGCCGGTCACGTTGGACGGCTCGCAGCGCAGCTTCTTCGCGATCCGGCGCATCGGCAGCGGCTCCATGGACAGCAGCGCCAGTACCCGGGCCTGGGCGCCGGTGAGCTGGTGGCGCGCGGCCGCGTCCTCGTACTCCATGTGGTAGCGGGCCACGACGTCGCCGATGAGTTCGACGACCTCGAGGGTCACTGGGTCTGTGCGACGGCTGGGCATGGAACCAGCGTACCCATTTACTTGACAACATGAAATATCCAGCTGCATGGTTGTTTCATGTGGTGAAGCACTTTTCCGGTGCGGAACCGTTGCGACACCGTCTTTTTCCCCTTTCAGGTCATCAGGAGCGCCGCATGTCCCAGATCCCTGCCGTCAGCCGCGAGTGGCACCTCGTCCGTCGCCCGCAGGGCTGGCCCGTCGCCGAGGACTTCGCCCTGCGCGAGGTGCCGGTGTCCGCCGAGCCCGCCGCCGGCCGGATCCTGGTCCGCAACCTCCACATGTCCGTCGACCCGTACATGCGCGGCCGGATGAACGACGCCAAGTCCTACATCCCGCCCTTCCAGCTCGACGAGCCGATGCTCGGCGGTGCGGTCGGCGAGGTCGTCGCCTCCGCCGCCGAGGGCTTCGAGGTCGGCGACCACGTCCTGCACCACCTGGGCTGGCGCGAGTACGCGGACCTCGACGCGACGTACGCCACCAAGGTCGACGCCTCCCTCGCCCCGCTCTCCGCCTACCTCGGCGTGCTCGGCATGCCGGGCCTGACCGCCTACGCGGGCCTCTTCGAGGTCGCCTCCTTCAAGGAGGGCGACGCCGTGTTCGTCTCCGGCGCGGCCGGTGCGGTCGGCAGCCTCGTCGGCCAGTTCGCCAAGATCAAGGGCGCCTCCCGGGTGATCGGCTCCGCCGGCTCGGACGAGAAGGTGACGCTCCTCACGGAGAAGTACGGCTTCGACGCCGCCTTCAACTACAAGAACGGCCCCGTCGCCGAGCAGCTGCGCGCGGCCGCCCCCGACGGCATCGACGTCTACTTCGACAACGTCGGCGGCGACCACCTGGAAGCCGCGATCTCCTCGCTGAACGTCCACGGCCGCGCCACCCTCTGCGGTGCGATCGCCGGGTACAACGACACCGAGGCCGCACCGGGCCCGCGCAACCTGATGATGGTCATCGGCAAGCGCCTGCGGCTCCAGGGCATCCTCGTCGGGGACCACGCCGGGCTCCAGCAGCAGTTCGTCCAGGACGTGGCCGGCTGGCTGCGCTCCGGCGAGCTCCGCTACGACGAGACGGTCGTCGAGGGCGTCGAGAACGCGACCTCGGCGTTCCTCGGAATGCTCCGCGGCGAGAACACCGGAAAGATGATCGTTTCCTTCACCGGTTAGGCTCACTCCACACCGTCGTGATCGTGGGCGCGCATCACGGCGATTCATCTGGAGGATTTCCTTTCATGTCCATCACGCAGACCGACGTCGCGTACACCGCTGTCGCCACCGCCGAGAACGGCCGTGACGGCCGCGTCGCCACCAACGACGGCAAGCTCGACGTCGTCGTGAACCCGCCGAAGGAGCTCGGTGGCAGCGGCGAGGGCACCAACCCGGAGCAGCTGTTCGCCGCCGGCTACAGCGCCTGCTTCCAGGGCGCCCTCAGCGTCGCCGCCCGCAACGAGAACCTCGACGTCACCGGCTCCACCGTGACCGCCGAGGTCGGCATCGGCAAGAACGACGACGGCTTCGGCATCATCGTCAAGATCTCCGCCACGATCCCCAACGTGGACGCCGCCACCGCCAAGGACCTGGTCGAGAAGGCCCACCAGATCTGCCCGTACTCCAAGGCCACCCGCGGCAACATCACGGTCGAGCTGGCCGTCTGATCCCCGCTGCACGCAGTGAAGGCCGCACCCCTCCCGGAGGGGTGCGGCCTTCGCCGTAAACTGGCCCCATGCGTGATCTTGCGGGGGGCTTCCGGTACTTGCTGGCCGGACAGCGATGGGTGTTCGGGCACGGCCGCTGGCTGGGATTCGGCCTGCTGCCGGGCCTCGTCGCGCTGGTGCTGTACGTCGGCGCGCTGATCGGGCTGTTCCACGGCGCCGACGACTTCACCGCCTGGGCGACGCCCTTCGCCTCGGACTGGTCCTCACCCTGGCTCGGCATCTTCCGCGGCACCCTGACCGCGCTGGTCTTCGGCCTCGGCCTGTTCCTGTCGGTGATCACCTTCACCGCGGTGACCCTGCTCGTCGGCCAGCCCTTCTACGAGTCGCTCTCCGAGCAGGTCGACCGGACCGAGGGCGGCGAGGTCCCCGAGTCGGGGCGCTCGCTGTGGGAGGACCTGTGGATCTCCGCCCGGGACAGCCTGCGGCTGCTCCTGCGGGTGGTGCTCTACGGCATCGTCCTGTTCGCCCTCGGCTTCGTCCCGGTCCTCGGGCAGACCGTGGTCCCGGCGATCGGCTTCTGCGTCTCCGGCTTCTTCCTCACCCAGGAGCTCACCTCCGTCGCCCTCCAGCGGCGCCGCGTGGACCTCGACGAGCAGCTGACCCTGCTGCGCGGGCGCCGCGCGCTGGCCCTCGGCTTCGGCGTGCCGCTGGTGCTGGTCTTCCTCGTCCCGTTCGTCGCCGTGTTCCTGATGCCGGGCGCCGTCGCGGGGGCGACCCTGATGGCCCGCGAACTGGTCGGCGCCGACGAGGACGCCGAGCCGGAGAGCCGGCCGGCCGGCCGGCCGGACGAGGAGGCCGGACCCGGCGAGGCCCAGGCGCCGCCGGCCGGCGGCTTCGGCCCGCCGCCGCCCTCGTACGCGTAGGGGAGCGGGCTACGCCGCCCCGCGCCGCAGCAGCGTGATCGCCCCGGTGGTGTCCTCGCCCGCGTGGGCGGCCGGGTCGGCCTCCAGGCGCTCGCGGATCAGGTCCAGGTACGGCGTGATCAGCTCGGCGCTGACGCCCTGCCCGGCGGCGGTCGTCAGCAGGGTCGCGCTCGCCGCGACCTGCATCGCCAGGCTGGACTCCACCCCGGAGGTGAAGTCCCGGGAGGTCAGCCGCTCGGCGGCGTTCCCGACGAAGAACCCCATCGCGCCCAGCCACTCGGACAGCAGCGGGGACAGGCTCGCGGGGGAGATGTCCTCGCCCTCGATCAGGGCGTAGGCGTGCGAGATCCCCGCGAACAGGCCGTACATCGCGCTCAGCAGCGCCACGTCGTGCAGGGCCGCGTGCCCCGGGTCCTCGCCGACGAAGCGGGCTCCGGCGGGGACCTCCAGAGTGGCCCGGTGGGTGTCGAACAGGGCGCGCGAGCCGCTGTAGAAGACGTAGCCGCCGGTCTCCGGGGCGCCGATCATCGACGGCGTGCCCATGATCCCGGCGTCCACGAACCGGGCTCCGCGGGCCTCGGCCCAGGCGGCCCGCGCGCGGCCCTCGGCGGGCGTGCCGGTGGTGAGGTTGACGAGGTCCTTGCCGGTCAGGTCGATGCCGTCGAGGGTGGCGTCGACGGTCTGGTCGTCCAGCAGGCAGAGCACGATCAGGGTGTTCGCGGCGACCGCTCCGGCGGGGTCCGCGGCGACGAGGGCGCCTGCGGGGGCCAGGGCCCCGGCCTTGGCGGCGGTGCGGTTCCAGACGGTGAGCGGGTGCCCGGCGGCGAGCCAGGTGCGGGCGAGGGCGGTGCCCATGGCGCCGAGGCCGAGCAGGGTGAGCGGGGTCTTCGTCGTGTGCGTGTCGGTCATGGCGTTTAGCCTGGTCGCGGGCGGTGAACCGCTCAAGTACGCACTTTGGAGTGGGTGGTTACCCCAAGGTGAGCGAGCAGCTGGGGAGGGGTGCGCGATGGCGCTGACGCGAAGGCCCGGGGCGGATCACTGTGGGATCGCCGCGGCGATGTCCGTGATCGACGGCAAATGGAAGGTCTCGCTCCTGTGGGAGCTGGACCAGCATCCGGGGCGGCGATTCGGCGAGCTGCGCCGGCTGGTCCCGGGGGTGTCGGAGAAGGTCCTCGCCGCGCAGCTGCGCGAGCTGGAGACGGACGGGATCGTCCACCGCGAGGTGTACGACGAGGTCCCGCCGCGGGTGGAGTACTCGCTGACCGCGCTCGGCCAGGAGCTGAACACGGCCCTGGAGGCACTGGGCGCCTGGGGCACCAAGCACCTCCTGCCGGCGCCGGCCGCCGCCTCGGCCTGACCGCCTCGGCCTGACCCCCTCGGCCTGACCGCTTCGGCCTGACCGCCGCGGCGACCGCGCCCGCCCGGCCGCCGCCCGTCACCGGGCGGCGGCCGGGCGCGCCGTGCGGCGCGAGCGGGTCAGCCGGCGGCCGTGTCGGGGACCTCGGCCGTCACCACGCCCTCCCGCTCCGCGTCCGCCTCGGCCAGCAGCGCCCCGCCCGGGGCCCACACGGCCGAGCGGCCGCAGCCCGTCCACGGCCCCGCCGGGCCGACGTGGTTGGCGAGGACGACGTACAGGCCGTGGTCACGGGCGATCCCCGGGTACACGGCCGCCCGCTCCGCGATCCCGTCGCCCGTTCCGTACAGGGAGCTCGCCAGGTGCACCCGGCAGCCGTCCGCCGCGGCCCGGCCGGCCAGTTCCGGGAAGTGGTTGTCGTAGCAGACGCCCAGCGAGAAGCGGATCCCGCCCAGTTCGAAGCGCCCGTCGCCCGTACCGGGCCGGAAGGTCTCGTTCTCCTGCCGGTAGAGGTGCTGCTTGGCGTACGTGGTGAGGTGCGTGCCGTCCGCGCCGTACACCGTCGTCGCGATGAGGGGCCGGCCCCCGTCGGCGGCGGGCAGCGCGACCCCGACCGCGGTGGCGACGCCCGCGGAGCGCAGCGGGTCCAGGCGGGGGTCGTCGGCGGCGGTCCACAGCCCCGGGTCGGCGGCGAGCGCCGCCAGTTCGTAGCCGGTGAGCGTGAACTCGGGGAACACCACGAGGGCCGCCCCCTCGTCCCGGGCCCGTCCGGCGAGGACGGCCGCCCGGGCGGCGTTGGCGCCGACATCGGCGGGGACGCAGCTCAGCTGCGCGGCGGCGATCCTCACCCGGCGGCCTTCGCCGCCCTGACCACCTGCGGCACGGGCCGTACGGTCAGCGACTCGACCAGGACGTGGTGGTCGGAGAAGGGCGTGTCGGTCACCGTGCACCCCTGTCGGAGTTCACTGCTGAACAGGTAGTCGATCTTCGCGCCCGATCCGTGCGTGGCCCGCCCGGTGCGTGCGTGTCCCGTCTGGTCGCACTCCCGGTAGCCGCCGTCGAAGTCGGGGTTGGTGGTGTAGAGGCCGGCGGGCCACACCCAGGCGTCCTTGTCGTTCGGGGAGTCGGGGGACAGCGCGTTGAAGTCCCCGCCGAAGACCGTCCTGGGGAACGTCTTGACGACCGCCTTGATCTCCTTGAGCTGGTCGTCCCGGTAGTCCCAGGTGGGGTGGTCCGGGTTGCTGCCCAGGGGCGAGAGGTGGACGTTGCACAGGCGGACCTGCGACTCCGCCGACGTCGCGCACTGGAAGGGCCGCTGCTGGCCGACGTACGGCTGCGTCGTCGGGTACTCGCGGGGGTCCCCCATCTGCCCCTTCAGCACGATCGCGGTGCCGATGCGGTCGGCCCGCCCGGTGTCCTCGCCGCAGCGGCTGTTCCACTTGCCGGACGCGCCCTGGGACCACTGGTACGGGGCGAAGCTCTTCGTCCACTCCGGGCCCAGCTGGGACATCAGGGAGGTGAGGTCGTCCTCGCACACCTCCTGGAGCAGGACGACCCGCACGCCCTGGTCCCGGACCTGGCCCTTCACCACGTCGATCTTCTGCTGGGGGGTGCCGGTGCCCTCGCAGTGCCACGTGGAGCGCTGCGAACCGCACATGTTCCAGGACATGACCTGGAGGGGCGCCTCGGCGGCGGTGGCCGACGGCGTCCCCAGCCCGGCGGCGAGCAGCAGGGCGGCCAGCACGCCCGCGCTCCGCCTCGACGTTCCGGATACGTTCATGAAAGTTCCCCGTTCCCGAGGGGTCCGCTCGCCGACTTGTCCGCCGGCGTGTCCGTCGGACCGCTCGCCGATCAAGGTATCCGGCCGCCCTGCCAAGTCAGTTGGCGGGTTCCGTTCCCCGCAGCAGGGTCAGGAACGCCTGGAACGCGGCCGGCATGTCCACCGACTCGGGGGCGAGCAGCCACTGGTACTGGAGGCCGTCCATCACCGCCGTGAGCAGCGGGGCCGCCTGTTCCGGCGTCAGGCCCGAGGGCAGCCGCTCCCCGAACTCGGCGCGCAGCACCGCCGCCATCTCGCCGCGCACCTGCGCGTAGCGCTGCGTGAAGAACTCCCGCGCCGGGTGACCGTCCGTCACGCTCTCGCCCAGCAGCGCCGAGAAGGTCTGCACGATGCCGGGCCGCATGGCGTTGTACTCGACCAGGGAGGCCAGCAGGTCGAGGCGCCAGGCGCCGCCCGCGACGCGCGAGCCGCCCCCGGTGTCCCAGCGGTCGCGTTCCTCCAGCACCGCGACCAGCAGGGACTCCTTGGTGGGGAAGTAGTGCAGCAACCCCTGCTGGGTCAGGCCCACGCGCTCGGCGACCGCACCCAGGGCGGCCCCCCGGTAGCCCCGCTCCGCGATCACCTCGACCGCCGCGCGGACGATCTCGCCGCGCCGCTCCTCGCTCCTCGCCCTGGCCATCGCCGGCACTCCTTCCGTTCTCGCCCGCCAGCAGGACCGTACGGCATCCCAATGTCACGAATTCATCACGAACCCTACCGTTCGCCAGGCAACGGGTCCACGATGGGGCGACCGCACCGCACTCAGCGAGGAGTTACGGCCGTGACCGATGCCGCGCAGACCCGTGATCAGAGCCGAGACCAGACCCCCGACCGGGTCCGCGAGGACGCCGTCGAGGCGGCGCTCGGCAAGCTGGACCTCGATGCCAAGACCCGCCTCCTGGGCGGCCAGGACATGTGGTCCCTGCCCGCCCTCCCCGAGATCGGACTGCGGTCGCTGGTCATGTCCGACGGGCCCGTGGGCGTCCGGGGCGTCCGCTGGACGGCCGACGACCCGTCGATCGCCCTGCCCTCCCCGACGGCCCTCGCCGCGTCCTGGGACCCCGTCCTCGCCCGCCGGGCGGGCCGGCTCCTGGCCCAGGAGGCCCGCCGCAAGGGCGTCGACGTCCTCCTCGCGCCCACGGTCAACCTGCACCGCTCCCCGCTCGGCGGCCGCCACTTCGAGTGCTACTCCGAGGACCCGTACCTGACCGGCGAGATCGGCAGCGGCTACGTCAACGGGGTCCAGGACGGCGGGGTCGGCACCACCGTCAAGCACTTCGTCGGCAACGACGCGGAAACGGAACGCTTCACCGTCGACTGCGCGATCGCCCCGCGCCCGCTGCGCGAGCTGTACCTGGCGCCGTTCGAGGCCATCGTCGCCAACGCCCGCCCCTGGGGCGTCATGACCTCCTACAACCAGGTCAACGGCACCACGATGACCGAGAACGCCCACCTGGTGAACGAGGTCCTGCGCGCCGAGTGGGGCTTCGACGGCTACAACGTCTCCGACTGGATGGCCGCCCGCTCCACCACCGGCGACATCCTCGGCGGCCTCGACGTGGCCATGCCCGGCCCCACCACCGTCTACGGGCCCGCCCTCGCCGCGGCCGTCCGGGACGGGGAGGTCCCCGAGTCCGCCGTGGACGCCGCCGTGCGCAACGTCCTGCGCCTCGCGGCCCGCGTCGGCGCCCTGGAAGGCGCCCCGCCCGTGGTCACCGAGGTGCCGGACGCCGTCGACGGACAGGCCCTGGCCCGCGAGATCGCCGCCCGCGGCTTCGTCCTCGTACGCAACGAACGCGGCACGCTGCCGTTCGCCGCCGGCGACGGCCGCACCGTCGCCCTCCTCGGCGCCGCGGCCCGCGACGCCCGCGTCCTCGGCGGCGGCAGCGCCACCGTCTTCCCCGAGCGGGTCGTGTCCCCCCTCGACGGCCTCACCGCCGCCCTCCCGGAAGGGACCCTGACCTTCGCGGTCGGCGCCGATCCCAGCGAGGAACTCACCCCCGCCGACAAGGGCTTCGAGCTGCGCGCCGTCTGTCGCGACGCCTCCGGGGCCGTCCTCGGCGAGGGCAGCCTGCCGAGCGGCCAGGTCCAGTGGATCGGCGACGACCTGCCCGCGGGCGCCGCGTACGAGACGATGGCCACCATCGAGGTCACCGGTACCTTCACCCCGCGCGAGAGCGGCGAGCACGCCTTCGGCACCCGCGGACTCGGCGCCTTCGCCCTCACCGTCGACGGAACGCCCCTGTGGGAGGGCGTCCAGGAGATGGGCGACGAGGCCGACCCCTTCGAGGCCTTCTTCGGCGCCCCCAGCGAGCGCGCCCGTCTCCCCCTCGCCGAGGGCCGGCCCGTCGAGGTCTCGCTGACCTACCAGGTCCCCGACACCAGCACCCTCCCGCTCAAGGCGATCATGTTCTCGCTGCTCCACCTCGGCCCGCGCCGGGACGCCGACGAGCTGATCGCCGAGGCCGTGGAGGCCGCCCGGGCCGCCGACACGGCCGTCGTGGTCGTCGCCACCACCGAGCGGGTCGAGTCCGAGGGCTTCGACCGCAAGGACCTCACCCTGCCCGGCCGGCAGGACGACCTCGTGCGCGCCGTCGCCGCCGTCAACCCGAACACGGTCGTCGTCGTCAACGCCGGCTCGCCGGTGGAGCTCCCCTGGCGCGAGGAGGTCGCCGCCGTCCTGCTGACCTGGTTCCCCGGGCAGGAGGGCGGGGCCGCGCTGGCCGACGTGCTCCTCGGGGACGCCGAGCCCGGCGGGCGCCTGCCCACCACCTGGCCCGCCGCGTTCGCCGACGCGCCCGTCACCGAGGTGGTCCCCGCCGAAGGACGCCTGGAGTACGCCGAGGGGCTCCTCATCGGCTACCGCGCCTACGAGGCCCGCTCCGTCGTGCCCGCCTACCCCTTCGGGCACGGCCTCGGCTACACCGACTGGTCCTACGAGTCCCTGGAGGCCACCCCCGAGAGCGTCCGGGTCCGGATCACCAACACCGGCACCCGGCCCGGCCGGGAGGTCGTCCAGGTCTACCTGGCACCCGTCGCCGACACCGTGGAACGCCCCGCCGCCTGGCTGGCCGGCTTCGCGGGCGTCGAGGCCGGGCCGGGGGAGAGCGTCGAGGCCGAGATCACCCTGCCCGCCCGGGCCTTCCAGATCTGGGACGAGGAGACGGGCGCCTGGCGGCGGATCGGCGGCGGCTACGAGGTCCGCGCGGGCGGCTCGTACACCGACACCCGCCTGACGGCCGCGCTCGACCTGGCGTGAGCCGCCCCGGCCGGGGCAGGAGCGACCTGACGGCCGGACACGAACCGCCGCGCGACACGCCGGAAGGCCGAATGGCCTGAAATCGTCCCCGCAGCGGCCCCGGAACGGACCGGGGGCGGGCCCTGACACCCGCCTCCGGTCCTCCGCGTCAACGCGGCGGCTCGGCCGCCGTCACCTGGCGGTGCGCCAGCTCGGCCAGCCGCGCCTGCCCGTCCTTCCCCGGGTGGAACCAGTCCCAGCGGCTCAACTGATCCGCCGAGAAGGGGTACTGGAACACCGCGCCGCCGTCGTAACGGCACAGGGCGTCCTTCGCGCAGACCTCGCGCAGCGCCTCGTTGTACTCGACCACCCGCGCCCGCACCTGCTCCCGGCGGGCCGTCGCCCCCGCCGTGGCCGACAGCGGCTCGGCCAGCATGGACTGACAGATCCCCAGCTTCCAGATCTGCCGGACCATCGGACTGTCCTTGCCCTGCTCCCACAACCGCTGGAGGTCGGGCACCGAGGACACGTACACCTGGGAGGAGGGCGAAGCCGTCCGCAGTTCCTTCAGGGCCTTCTCGAACCCGTCGCGGAACTCCGCGACCGGAGTCATCGACGAAGCGGTGGGCCGGCAGGCGTCGTTCGAGCCCACCATCACCGTGACCAGGTCGGGCTTGTGCGCGGCGGCCGCCGTCAGCTGCACCGGCAGGTCCGCCATCCGCGAGCCGGTCACCGCGTAGTTCCAGCTGCGCGCGGGCACCTCCGCCTCGCCGAGCAGCCGCGCGGCGAGGGAGCGGACCGCGGGGTCGTTCCCGGTCGCCCAGGACACCTCGGGACAGTCCGCCAGCACCGAACAGGCGTCGAACCCGCGGGTGATGGAATCGCCGACGGCGGCGACCGACGCGGGCGCGGTGTTCCAGCGCGGCGCGGCCTGCGCCCCCCGCTCGCCCTCGGCCTCCGGAACGCCCTCGTCACAGCCGGTGACGAACGCGGCCAGGACGGCCACCGCCAGGCCCGCGCCCGCGAAGGCCCGGCGCGCGCTGCGGCGCGGAGCGGTGGTGCGCATGGGGTGGTCCCTCCCTCGTCGCCCCGCGTCCTTCCGGGGGCGTCCTGCTGAGTGAATGCTCTGTGTTTACCGGCCTCGGAGCGACCGTACGTCACACCATGACCCCTGGCGCACGGTAGCTTTTTCCCGTGGCGTTTCGGCCGCAAGTGCCGGTGCGCAATGTCAAATAATTTCCGTTACATTACATCACGTCACATACTGTCCGTTTTCTAGAGTTTATTCCCGACCTCGTCCCACACTGGAGGTCCCGGTGACGACACGTGGAGTTCTGTACGTGCATTCCGCGCCGCGCGCGCTCTGCCCGCACGTGGAATGGGCTGTTGCGGGCGTGCTCGGGGTGCGGGTGAACCTCGACTGGATCCGGCAGCCCGCCTCCCCCGGCACCTGGAGAGCCGAGTTCTCCTGGCAGGCCGAGGCGGGCACCGCCTCGAAACTCGCCTCCGCCCTGCGCGGCTGGCACCTGCTCCGCTTCGAAGTGACCGCCGAACCCTGCCCGACCGCCGAGGGCGAGCGCTACAGCTCCACGCCGGAACTCGGCATCTTCCACGCCGTCACCGGAATGCACGGGGACATCCTCATCCCCGAGGACCGGCTGCGCGCCGCCCTCGCCCGGTCCGCGCGCGGTGAGACCGACCTGGAAGCGGAGATCGCCAAGCTCCTCGGCAAGCCCTGGGACGACGAGCTGGAACCCTTCCGGTACGCCGGCGAGGGAGCCCCGGTCCGCTGGCTCCACCAGGTCGTCTAGGACCGGCGGCCCCCCCCGCACGCGAAGGGCCCCGCCCGGCAGCTGCCGGACGGGGCCCTTCACGTCGTACGGGGTCAGACGGTGCGGAACGCCAGGGTGACGTTGTGGCCGCCGAAACCGAAGGAGTTGTTGATCGCCGAGATCGGACCGTCGACGGGCAGCTTGCGCGGCTCGCCGCGCACGATGTCCGCGTCGATGTCGTCGTCCAGCTCGTCGACGTTGATGGTCGGCGGGGCGATCCGGTGGTACAGCGCCAGGACGGTCGCGACCGTCTCGATGCCGCCCGCGCCGCCCAGCAGGTGACCGGTCATCGACTTGGTCGCGGAGATCGCGATGTGGTCGAGGTCGTCGCCCAGGACCTTGCGCAGGGCCTTCAGCTCGGCCGTGTCGCCCTGCGGGGTCGACGTGGCGTGCGCGTTCAGGTGCACCAGCTCGGACGGGTCGAGGTTGGTGTTGTCGAGCAGGTTCTGCACCGCGGCCGCGACGCCGCGGCCCGTGGGCTCCGGCTGCGCGATGTGGTGGCTGTCCGCGGACAGGCCCTGGCCCAGCACCTCGCAGTAGACGCGGGCGCCGCGCGCGGCGGCGTGCTCGGCGGACTCCAGCACCACGACGCCTGCGCCCTCGCCGAGGACGAAGCCGTCACGGCCCTTGTCGTACGGGCGGGAGGCCTTGGTGGGGTTCTCGTTGTTCTTCGACATCGCCATCATGTTGGCGAACGCGGCGATCGGCAGCGGGTGGATCGCCGCCTCGGTGCCGCCCGCGACGACCACGTCGGCACGGCCGGTACGGATCATCTCGACGGCGTAACCGATGGCCTCGGCGCCCGAAGCGCACGCGCTGACCGGCGTGTGCACACCGGCGCGGGCGTTGACCTCCAGGCCCACGTTGGCCGACGGGCCGTTCGGCATGAGCATGGGGACGGTGTGCGGGGAGACCCGGCGCACGCCCTTTTCCTTCAGTACGTCGTACTGGTCGAGCAGGGTGGTGACGCCGCCGATGCCGGAGGCGATCACGGTGCCCAGGCGCTCGGGGACGATCGTTTCGTCCTCGCCCGCCGGAGCGGTGTAGCCGGCGTCGGCCCAGGCCTCACGGGCGGCGATGACGGCGAACTGCGCCGAGCGGTCGAGCTTGCGGGCCAGGGGGCGGGGGAGTACCTCGCTCGGGTCCACGGCGGCCTGCGCGGCGATACGGACCGGGAGTTCGGCGAAGCGCTCGCCCTCCAGGGGCGTGACTCCGGACCGGCCGGCGAGCAGGCCTTCCCAGGTCGAAGCGCTGTCGCCACCCAGCGGAGTGGTTGCGCCGATACCGGTGACGACCACGGTGCGATTGGTCGGGCTCACAGGAATTCTTTCTCCACGTCTCAGGGGGTGCTGAATTGTCACGGCGCCACCGCCAGGTGGCGACAAACGCTCGGCAGGCTTTAGGCCTGGTTGTTCAGGATGTACGAAGCGGCGTCGCCGACCGTCTTGAGGTTCTTGACGTCCTCGTCCGGGATCTTGACGTCGAAGCGCTCTTCGGCGGCGACGACGACCTCGACCATGGACAGGGAGTCGACGTCCAGGTCGTCGGTGAAGGACTTGTCGAGCTGGACGTCCTCCTGCGGGATGCCGGCGATCTCGTTGACGATCTCCGCGAGACCTTCGACGATCTCTTCCTGGGTGGCGGCCATGTGGCGCTCCTTCTCTAGCTGAATGGGTTGAGCAGGACCGGAACGGATTCCGGTCCTAGGGGAGGGTAACGACCGTCGCGGCGTAGACGAGTCCCGCCCCGAAGCCGATGACGAGCGCGGTGTCGCCGCTCTTCGCCGCTCCGGTCGCCAGGAGCCGCTCCATAGCGAGCGGGATCGAGGCGGCCGACGTGTTGCCGGTGGTTTCCACGTCACGGGCGACCGTGACGTGCTCCGGCAGCTTCAGAGTCTTCACCATCGAGTCGATGATCCGCATGTTCGCCTGGTGCGGAATGAAGACGTCCAGGTCTTCGGCGCTGATCCCGGCGGCGTCGAGCGCCTGCTGGGCCACCTTCGCCATCTCGAAGACGGCCCAGCGGAAGACCGCCTGACCCTCCTGCGTGATGGCCGGGAACTTCTCCCCGCTGTCCTTGCCGAGGTACTCGTCCCACGGCACGGTCTGCTTGATGGTCTCGGACTTGTCGCCCTCCGAACCCCACACCGTGGGGCCGATGGCCGGCTCGTCCGAGGGGCCCACGACCACGGCACCCGCACCGTCGCCGAACAGGAAGGCCGTCGCGCGGTCCTCCAGGTCGGTCAGGTCCGAAAGCCGCTCGACACCGATGACGAGGACGTACTGCGCCGACCCCTCGACCACCATGCCCTTGGCGAGGGTCAGGCCGTAGCCGAAACCGGCACAGCCCGCGGAGATGTCGAACGCGGCCGGCTTCACCGCGCCGATCCGGTGCGCGATCTCCGTCGCCACGGCCGGAGTCTGCTTGAAGTGCGAGACCGTCGAGACGATCACGGCACCGATCTGCTCCGGAGAGATCCCGGCATCGGCCAGCGCCTTGCCGGAGGCCTCCACCGACATCTGGGCGACCGTCTCGTGCGGTCCGGCCCAGTGCCGCGTCGCGATGCCGGAACGGGAGCGGATCCACTCGTCGGACGAGTCGATCGTCTCCAGGATGACCTCGTTGGGCACCACACGGGTCGGGCGGTAGCCGCCGACGCCGAGGATGCGGGCGTACGGGGAGCCCTTGGCCGGCTTGATCTTGGACATGCTGTGTGGGCTCCTTCTCTCAGGCCGCGTGCCCGGCGAGGAGCTCCGCGGCCTTGTCGAGATCGTCCGGGGTCTTCAGGGCCACGCTCGGCACGCCCTTCAGCGCGCGCTTGGCCAGACCCGTCAGCGTGCCGCCGGGGCACAGTTCGACGATCCCGGAGACGCCCAGCGAACCGAACGTCTCCATGCACAGGTCCCAGCGGACCGGGTTCGCCACCTGGCCGACCAGACGGGCGACGACGTCGGCGCCCGATTCGACGACGAGGCCGTCCTTGTTCGACACGTACTTCAGCGTCGGATCGGCAGGGGTGAGGGCCTGGGCGGCCTTCGCCAGCTCGGCCACCGCGGGGGCCATGTGGTGCGTGTGGAAGGCGCCCGCGACCTTGAGGGCGACGACCTTGATGGAGCCTTCGGGCTTCTCCGCCACCAGAGCGGCGATCTGCTCGGCGGTGCCGGCGGCCACGATCTGGCCCGCACCGTTGATGTTGGCCGGGGTCAGACCCAGCTTTTCCAGGTGGGCGACCACCACGTCCTGGTCACCGCCGAGGACGGCGGCCATGCCGGTCTCCGTGACGGCGGCGGCCTCGGCCATGCCCAGACCACGGGTACGGACGAACGACAGCGCGTCCGCGTCGGACAGTACGCCCGCGTACGCGGCGGCGGTGATCTCACCGACACTGTGGCCCGCCACGGCACCGAAGGCCGCGGGGGAACCGAGGGCGGAAGCGGACAGCAGACCCGCTGCCACCAGCAGCGGCTGTGCCACGGCCGTGTCGCGGATCTCGTCCGCGTCGGCCTTCGTGCCGTAGTGGGCAAGGTCGAGCCCGATGGCGTCGGACCAGCCGGCGACGCGGTCAGCGGCACCGGGCAGTTCGAGCCAGGGAGTCAGGAAGCCGGGCGTCTGAGCGCCTTGGCCTGGAGCGACGAGTACGAGCACCCTCACACTCTCTCTTGTGGATGGTCTCCGCCGCCCGTGGGGACAGGGACGAAGAACCGTCGGGGTAATTGTTGATGTCCGACAAAAGTCTAGGACTGCGGATCTCCGTCGGCCAGACGCCCCAGGATCAGGGCGATTCGCAGCGTGAACGCCGAACGAACATCGGAGGGTGACCATCCGGTGACGTCGGTCACACGTCGGAGCCGGTAGCGCACCGTGTTGGGGTGCACGAACAGCATCCTGGCGGCCCCCTCCAGGCTGCTCGCCTGCTCCAGGTAGACGCTGAGCGTCTCCAGCAGTGCCGACCCCGCCTCCTCCAGCGGTCTGTAGATCTCCTCCACCAACTGCTCCCTGGCCGAGGGATCGGAGGCGATCGCGCGCTCGGGCAGGAGATCGTCCGCCAGCACCGGGCGGGGGGCATCCTGCCAGGCCGTGCAGGCCTTCAGGCCGGCGGCCGCGGCCTGGGCCGACTTCGTCGCGTTCAGCAGGTCGGAGACCACCGGACCGGCCACCACCGGACCGGCCGCGAACGGCCCGATCAGCGACTTCGCCACCTGCATCGGGTTGTCGCTGCCGCCCGCGATCACCACGAGGCGGTCGCCCAGCACCCCGGTCAGGACCTGGAGCTTGTGGTGGCGGGCCGCCCGGCGGATCGCCTCGACGGTCAGCTCGCTGTCCCCGTCCGGCGCGGTGCCCAGTACGACGCACACGTGCTCCGGCGAGTTCCAGCCGAGCGCGGCGGCCCGCGACAGGGCCCCCTCGTCGGCCTCGCCCGACAGCACCGCGTTCACGACGAGGGACTCCAGGCGGGCGTCCCACGCCCCGCGCGCCTCGGCGGCCTGCGCGTACACCTGGGCGGTCGCGAAGGCGATCTCCCGGGCGTACACCAGCAGCGCCTCGCGCAGGATCGACTCGTCGCCGGGGGCCGCCACCTCGTTGATCGCGGTCTCCATGACCTCGATCGTCGTCCGCACCATCTCGACGGTCTGGCGCAGGGTGATCGCCCGGGTCAGCTCGCGCGGAGCCGTCCCGAAGACGTCGGTGGAGATCGCCTGGGGGGTCTCGGGGTGCCGGAACCACTCCGTGAACGCGGCGATGCCGGCCTGGGCGACCAGACCGATCCACGACCGGTTCTCCGGGGGCATCGCCCTGTACCACGGCAGGGTCTCGTCCATGCGCGCGATGGCGTTGGCGGCGAGCCGGCCGGAAGACTTCTCCAGCCGGCGCAGCGTCGCGGCGTGCGGGTGGGCCGGATGCGCGGGACGGGTCTCGGGGGACTGCTCACGTTCGGGTTGGGGCACGGGACAAGACTGCCTTATCGGCGCCCCGGCGCGGACTCCGGTCTCGGGCCCCGTCCCGTGCCGGGGGCTACGGTGGCCTCCATGATTGATGTACGCCGCGCCGCAGACCGGTACGCGGGAGGGGATCCGGGTGCCGGGATCACCACCCGGCACGCCTTCTCCTTCGGGTCCTTCTACGATCCGGACAACATCCGCTTCGGCCCGGTGCTGGCCTGCAACGAGGAGAGGCTCGCGCCCGGTGCGGGCTTCGACGAGCACCCCCACTCCAACACCGAGATCGTCACCTGGGTGGTCGAGGGCGAGCTCACGCACCGGGACGGCGTCTCCACCCGTTCGGGGCTGGTGCGGCCCGGTGACGTCCAGCGGCTCGGCGCCGGTTCCGGGGCGCGGCACGTGGAGCGCAACGACGGAGCCGTCCCGCTGCGGTTCGTACAGACGTGGCTCGCGCCGCTCGCCGGCGGCGGGGAGCCCTCGTACGACGTGGTCCGCGGCCTCGCCGACGGCACCCCGTACGAGGTCCCGGCGGCCGGCGCGGTGCTGCACGTGCGGCGTCCGGGCGCGGGCGAACGGATCCCCGTACCGGACGCCGACCGGGTCTACCTGCACGTGGTCCGCGGGGACCTGCGGCTCGACGGGGAGGAGCTGGGCCCCGGGGACTCGGCGCGGATCACGGCCGAGAAGGGCCTGGAGATCACCGCCGGTTCCCCGGGGGAACTGCTGATCTGGGAACTGCCGCTCTGACCGGCTAGTGCCGGAGCTCCGCGAGGACCGCGTCGGTGAAGGGGGTCCAGGCCTCCGCCGCCCACGGGCCGAAGGCGCGGTCCGTCAGTGCGACGCACGCCGCGCGGGCGTCCGGGTCCACCCACAGGAAGGTGCCGGACTGGCCGAAGTGCCCGAAGGTGCGCGGCGAGGAGGTCAGGCCCGTCCAGTGCGGGGACTTGCCGTCGCGGATCTCCAGGCCGAGGCCCCAGTCGTTCGGCGACTGGTGTCCGTAGCCGGGCAGGACGCCCTTGAGGCCCGGGTGGACCACCGAGGTGGCGTCGGCGACCGTCCGCACGTCCAGCAGCCGGGGCGCCTGGAGCTCGGCGGCGAAGCGCACCAGGTCGGTGACGGTGGAGACGCCGTCCTTCGCGGGCGAGCCCTCCAGCGCGGAGGAGGTCATGCCCAGCGGCTCGAACACCGCCTGGTGCAGGTACTCGGCGAAGGGGATCCCGGTGGCCTTGGCGACGTGGTCGCCCAGCACCTCGAACCCGGCGTTGGAGTACAGCCGGCGCTGCCCGGCCGGACCCATGACGCGGTGCTCGTCGAAGGCCAGCCCGCTGGTGTGCGCGAGGAGGTGACGGACCGTCGACCCCTCGGGCCCGGCCGGCTCGTCCAGTTCGACCGCGCCTTCCTCGTACGCGACGAGGACGGCGTACGCGGTGAGCGGCTTGGTGACCGAGGCCAGCGGGAACCGGTGGCCGAGGGGCCCGTGCGAGCCGGCCAGACTCCCGTCGGCGCGCACGACGGCCGCCGCGGCCGTCGGTACCGGCCAGCTCTCGATGATCCGCAGGCTTTCCATGCCGTTGCCGGCCTCCATGCTCTCCATGCGGCCGAGCCTACTTGCTTGGAGTGCACTCCAAGGTTTTAGCGTGGGGCCATGAGCCTGACGCAGACGCGGTACACGATCAGCGAGGTCGAGGCCCGGACCGGCCTGACCCAGCACACGCTGCGCTGGTACGAGCGGATCGGCCTGATGCCGCACGTGGACCGCTCCCACTCGGGGCAGCGCCGGTTCAGCGACAGGGACCTCGACTGGCTGTCCTTCGTGGGCAAGCTGCGCGCCACCGGCATGTCGGTGGCGGACATGGTCCGGTACGCCGAACTGGTCCGCGAGGGCGAGCACACCGTCGAGCAGCGCCGTGAGCTGCTGGAACGCACCCGTACCGAGGTGCGGGCCCGGATCACGGAACTGACGGACGCCCTCGGCGTACTGGACTTCAAGATCGGAATGTACGAGATGCGCACGGCCGGAAAGGCACGGACATGACGGAGCACGGAAGCACCATCGAGCGGACCGGGCTGGGCAAGGGCGGACCGGTGGTCGGCGTCCAGGGCCTCGGCTGCATGGGCATGAGCGAGTTCTACGGGGACACCGACGAGGCGGCGGCGCGCGCGACGCTGGACGCGGCGCTGGAGGCCGGGGTCACCCTCTTCGACACGGCGGACGTGTACGGGCGCGGCGCGAACGAGGAGTTCCTCGCGCCCTTCGTCGCCGCCCACCGGGACGCGATCACCCTCGCCACGAAGTTCGGCATCGAGCGCACCGACGACCCCCACTACCGGGGCGTCCGCAACGACCGGGCGTACGTCCGCCGGGCCGTCGAGGACAGCCTGCGGCGGCTCGGGACGGACGTGATCGACCTCTACTACATGCACCGCCGGGACCCGGACGTGCCGTTCGCCGAGTCGGTGGGCGCCATGGCCGAACTGGTGGAGGAGGGGAAGGTGCGGCACCTGGGGCTGAGCGAGGTCACGGGGGCCGAGCTGCGCGAGGCGTACGCGGTGCACCCGATCGCGGCGCTCCAGTCGGAGTGGTCGCTGTTCAGCCGGGACGTGGAGCGCAGCGCGGTGGGCGCGGCGGCGGAGCTCGGGGTGGCCTTCGTGCCGTACTCCCCGCTGGGGCGCGGCTTCCTGACGGGCTCCTTCGCGGACGCGTCGGCGGAGCTGTCGGCCGGGGACTACCGGCAGTTCCAGCCGCGGTTCACCGGGGACAACGCCCGGACGAACGCGGAGCTACTGGCTCCGGTCCGGGAGATCGCGGCCGCGCACGGGGTCACGGCGGCGCAGGTCGCGCTGGCGTGGGTGCAGCAGCGGGCGTCGGTCCACGGCCTGACGGTGGTCCCGATCCCCGGCACCCGCCGGCCGGCCCGGGTCGCGGAGAACACGGCGGCGACCCGGATCACCCTGACGGACGGGGAACTGGCCCTGCTGGAGCCGATCGCGGCGGGCGTGGCGGGCGACCGCTACCCGGACATGAGCTCCACGTCGGCCGCCCGCGAAGCCTGACGGCCCCGGCTCGCGGCGCCGCTCTCCGGCTCGCGGCGCCGGTCCCCGGTTCGCGGCCCCGGTCCCCGGCTCGCGGCCCCGGTTCGCGGCCTCAGTCCTCGGAGAACCGTGCGCGGAGCGCCGAGTACTCGGCGTCCGTGAGGAGGCCCGCGCCGTGCAGTTCCGTGAGGTGCCGCAGCCGGTCGTCCTCGGCGGGGCGGGCGGGCGGGACGGAGGCGACGGGGGTGCGGGCGCGCAGGGCCGCGAGGACGGCCGCGGCGAAGGGCAGCGATTCGTGGACGGCCCCGTAGCCGACGCCGAAGACGGCGGCGGCGAGGTCGTGGTCGGGGCGGGCGTCGGTGGCGGTGTCGCGGGGGAGGAGCCGCAGGTGGCCGCCGCCCGGGCGGTCGGGTGAGGTCCACTCGACGCCGGTGAGGGAGGTCAGCGGGTAGCGCTGGTCGCCGGCCTTCCACTTGGTGCTGGTGGCGCCGGTGCGGGACCACTGGAACGCCACGGTGGTGCCGTCGAAGCCGACGCGGGCGTCGTAGGCCTTGAGCTGGAGGGGCGCTCCGGGGACCTCGACGAGGAAGCGGTCGGCGGGTTCGGTCGCGGCGTCCGGGTCGAGCCGTTCGCGCAGGGACCGCGCGAAGGCGTCGGCGTCGGCCGCCCGGTCGCGGGGGAGCACGAGGCGGTAGGGATCGCAGGCGTCCTTGAGCTGCCCGGCGGCCGCTTCCACGAGCGGGTCGGCGCCGGGCCGTGGTTCTGCGCGCAGGATCACCGTGTCCCTCCGGCCTGCGGTCACGTTCGCCCCGGTCAGCGCTTCGAGGGGGATCCGGCGCGGCCCCAGCGCGTGCCAGAGCCGTGGAGTTCGCATCCCCCGTGCGAAGCGGATGAGCACCGAGTCCGAGTCGAACTCCCAGACGGCATGATTTCCGGCCAGTACGTCACCCATGCGGCACATCGTAGAGGGACGCGGCCCCGTGCGTCTTCCTCGTCGCCGGGTCGGGTTCTCGCGGGGTTCTGCCGGTGCCGGGCGGGCCCGGCCGACGTCGGTCCCCGTCAGTCACCCTCCGTGCCGGAAATTTCGCGGCGGCAGTCGTCGGTGTCTCCCACACAGGTGACGGAACCGAACGCGCCGGTTCCGATCCGCGCGAAGTTGTCGAGCGAGGCGGTGCCTGGCTCGAAATAGCCGGTGTGGCTCTTCGCGCCGACGGAGGACAGCAGCCGCGCGCCGAACTCCGGCGACACCGGGTCCGCCCCGTGCCCGAGCCCGCCGAGCTCCAGGTGCGGTACGTCCTCGATCCAGTCGCCCTCGTCCCGCGTCGCCCACACCCGGGCGCCGGTCTCCAGCTCGGCGACGTTGCCGGCGCGCATGCCGGGGCTGCCGGCGACCACCACGTCCGTCACCCGGCGGGGCAGCCCGTGCGCGGCGACCCCGCACACCACGGACCCGTAGCTGTGGCAGAACAGGGCCACGCTGGCGTCCCCGGGCAGGGCCGCCGACAGCGAGCGCAGGCGGGCCGCGCCCTGGACGGCGAGGCGGCCGGTGGCGGCGTCCACGCCGACCCCCGTGGGCGCCGTGTACCCGGCCCAGGCGATGACGGCGGTGTCGGTACGGGGCGCCGCCGCGCGCTCGGCCTCGTACAGGGACTGCGCCATGCCCGCGGGGGCGGTGAGGCGGCGCTGCGTGCGCTCGAAGGTGACGGCGTCGGTGTCCACGCCGGGCACGATCACCGAGATCCGGCGGGCCCGGTCGAGGTCGCCGAAGACCTCGGCGACGAGGCCGTTGCCGGTGGGGTCGAAGACGAGGATCTGCCGGGCCGGGTCCGCGAGGGAGGCGAAGCGGTGGGCGCGCCGGGTGGCCGTGCCGCGGTCGGCCGGGCTGAGGGCGACGTCGCGGGCGCGTTCCTGCTCCAGGCGTTCGGCCTGGTGCAGGGAGGTGCGGTTGGCCTCGTAGCGGAGCTGGGCGGGGACCCCGTCGAGGTTGCCGACGACGAGCGGGTAGCCGCTGGTGAGCCGGGCCCGCTGGGCACCGTCCAGGCTCTCGAAGAAGCGGGCCACCGTCCGTACGGGTGCGTCGGCGGGCGGCAGCGCCCGGCCGTCGATCCGGGCCACGGCCCACGCCGCGAGCGCGGCGGCCCGCGGCGGGGTCCCGGCCTCGGGGCGGTGCACGGCGGTCCAGCCGGTGGTGGCCAGCATGACGAAGACGACCGCGAGCGCGAGCAGGGTGCGCAGGGCGGCGGGGCGCGTGGGTGCGCCGGCGGCGGAGGGGGCGGGGCCGGACAGTTTCACTGGAGTCAGACTAAAAGACCGCCGGAGCCCCTGGCGCGTCAGGTGACGGGGGTCACGGCCGACCGTGGGACCGGGACCGCCGGTCGCTCACGCTCCGTCAGCCGTGCCGCGGGGGAGGTGATCTTCCGGCCGCAAGGGTCAGTCGTGGTCCGCGGTGGCGGTGCGGCGCCAGTCCCGGGCGAGGGCGGGGCCGATCCGGTCGAGGTGGGCCGCGGTCATCCGCCGGATCGCGTCCACGCTGGTGTCCTCGCCCTGCCCCCAGAGCCGCCCGGTGACGCGCATCACGCCGCAGAACGCGGCGACGGCCACCCGGGGCCGGGGGTCGGCGTCCACGTCCAGGCCCTCGCGGGCGGCGATCAGCCGGGCGATCTCCTCCTCCAGCACGGCCGAGCGCCGCAGGTGCACGGCGAGCAGGGCCGGGGTGGACTCGATCAGCCGGTAACTGCGCATGTACAGGTCGACGGGGACCACCCCGGAGACGGCCTCCTCGATGGTGTCCCAGGTGGCGAGGACCGCGCGGCGCATCGCGGTGAGGGGGTCCTCCTCGGCGGGCCGGGCCCGCAGCGCGGCGACGAAGTGCGGCTCGACGAGGTCCTGGACCGCGAAGGCGACCTCTTCCTTGTTCGCGAAGTACCGGAAGAAGGTGCGCTGCGAGACGTCCACCGCGTCGGTGATCTCGTCGACCGTGGTCCGCTCGTAGCCCCGGGAGACGAACAGCAGCAGCGCGGCGCGCAGCAGCGCGTCCCGGGTGCGCCGCTTCCTGCGTTCGCGTAGTCCGGCCGCCGGCGGGGCGGCCGGCGCCGGCCGCGGATCGGTCATCACCGCGGGGTCCTTTCTGACGCTGAGTGAGCGGTCAGGGTACCCGTGACCGGACGGACGGCCGGCGCCCCGTTGAGCCGTTGGTGAACCCGGGGGCCGGTGACACGTTCGGGGACAAGCTCGGGGACGGGGGGAGCCGGCGTGGCCGCCGCCGCACGCCCCCGCGCCGCCCCGTCAGGCGGTCCGGCGCCGTCAACCCCGGGCGCACGAAAGCCGCGCCGGACGGTTCCGGCGGGGCTGTCGCCTATCCGGGTGGACCCGCCGACAGCCCCTTCCGTACCGGCGTCCGTGCAGGTCAGCGTGGTGTCGACGGAGCCCTCGGAACCGGTCCGGGGCTCCCGCGTCCACCAAGGAGATGACCTGTCATGCGTACGTGGAACAGCACCGCACGCGTCACCGCGCTCGCCGCCGCCGTCCTGGCCGCCACCGCACTCGTCCCGGGCACGGCAGCCCGCGCACACGCCGCCGGTCCGCCGCCCTGGTCGTCCTGCGCCACGGGACAGCTGTGCCTGTGGGCCAAGGCGGACTTCAAGGGGACCCGGCAGAGCCACGAACTCAGCACCCTGGACATCAACAGCTGCACGGCGCTGCCCGCCGGCACCACCGCCCAGTCCCTCGTCAACCGCACCGGCCGCCCCGTGACCACCTACCAGTCGGCCGAATGCGCGGAGACCGGCGAGTTCCAGACCTACCCGGGCGACGGCGTCCTCCTGCCCCAGTCCCCCTACCAGGTGAGGGCCTTCAAGGTCTGGGACCGTTAGGCCGCGCCCACGGCGTCCTCCGGCGCCCGGGTCGGCGGTACGCCGCTCCCCGCGCCGGGGGCCACCGGGCCCAGCCGGGCCACCTCGGCGCGCAGCGCCCGCACCTCCTCCTGGAGCTCGCGGACTGCCGCCAGCTGCAGCCGCTCCACCTGGTCGTCGCGTTCGAAGCGGGCGATGAACCAGGCGGCGATGTTGGCGGTCACCACACCGAGCAGGGCGATCCCCGACAGCATCAGCCCGACGGCCAGGACCCGGCCGAGCCCGGTGGTCGGGGAGTGGTCGCCGTAGCCGACCGTCGTCATGGTGGTGAAGGACCACCACACCGCGTCGCCCAGGTTCTTGATGTTCCCCTCGGGAGCGTCCCGCTCCACGCTCAGCACCGCCAGGGAACCGAACATCAGCAGGCCGACGACCGCGCCCGCGACGTACGTCGTCAGCTGGACCTGCGGGGCCATCCGCGCCCGCCGGCCCACCAGCATCAGGGTCGACACCAGCCGCAGCAGCCGCAACGGCTGGATCAGCGGCAGCAGCACCGCCGCCAGGTCCAGCCAGTGCGTCCGTACGAAGGCCTTCCGGGCCGGCGACAGGCCCAGCCGCACCAGGTAGTCGGCGGCGAAGGCCCCCCACACCACCCACTCGGTGACCGTGCACGCCCGCTGCACCCGCGCGTGCGCGTCCGGCACCACGATCGGAACGGCGTAGGCGACGGCGAAGGCCACGGCGAGGACGAGCAGCGGGGTCTGGCTCCGCCGCTCCCACAGCAGCTGGCGGGAGGGTTCCTTCATGCCGAGCATCGTAGGGAACGCGTAAAGCGGCGGGGGGGGGGGCGGGGGGGCCCCCCCCCCCCCCCGCCCGGCCCCCCGCCCCCCCCGCCCGGGGGGGGGGGGCCGGGGCGCGGCCCCCCGGGCGGTGGGGCCGCCGCCCCCCCCCCCGCCGGGGCGGGGGGTGGTTTCGCCCTGCGCCAGGTTGTTTTCGCGGGGGGGTGGGGGGGGGGCCCGGGGGGGCCCCCGGGGGCCCCCCCCGCCGCTCGCACCACCGGCCGTCAGGCGTCGCCGCCCGCGGCGCCCGGGTCCGCGGCCGTCACGTCCAGGAGCTGGTAGCGGTCGATCGCCTGCTTCAGCAACGAACGGTCGATCTTGTTCTGCTTGGCCAGCTCGGTCAGCACCGCCAGCACCACCGACTGCGCGTCGATGTGGAAGAAGCGCCGCGCCGCACCACGGGTGTCCGCGAAGCCGAATCCGTCCGCACCCAGCGAGGTGTACGCGCCCGGCACCCACCGCGCGATCTGGTCCGGGACCGAACGCATCCAGTCCGAGACCGCCACGAACGGCCCGTCCGCACCCGACAGCTTCCGCGTCACGTACGGGACGCGCTGCTCCTCCTCCGGGTGGAGCAGGTTGTGCTCCTCCACCTCGACGGCCTCGCGGCGCAGCTCGTTCCAGGAGGTCGCCGACCAGACGTCCGCCTTCACGTCCCACTCCGCGGCCAGGATCCGCTGGGCCTCCAGGGCCCACGGCACCGCCACGCCCGAGGCCATGATCTGCGCCCCGATGGTGCCCGCGGAGCCCTGCGACACGCGGTGGATGCCCTTGAGGATCCCGTCGGCGTCCACGTCCGCCGGCTCGGCCGGGTGCTGGATCGGCTCGTTGTAGACGGTCAGGTAGTAGAAGACGTCCTCCGCGTCGGGACCGTACATGCGCCGCAGGCCGTCCTGGACGATGTGTGCGATCTCGTAGCCGTAGGCCGGGTCGTACGCCACGCAGCCCGGGTTCGTCGAGGCCAGCAGCTGGGAGTGACCGTCGGCGTGCTGGAGACCCTCACCCGTCAGGGTGGTCCGGCCGGCGGTCGCGCCGAGGACGAAACCGCGCGCCAGCTGGTCGGCCATCTGCCAGAACTGGTCACCGGTGCGCTGGAAACCGAACATCGAGTAGAAGACGTAGACCGGGATCAGCGGCTCGCCGTGCGTCGCGTACGCCGAACCCGCGGCGATCAGCGAGGCCGTGCAGCCGGCCTCCGAGATGCCGTCGTGCAGCATCTGGCCGGTCGGGGACTCCTTGTACGCGAGGAGCAGGTCGCGGTCGACCGCCTCGTACTGCTGCCCCAGCGGGTTGTAGATCTTGGCGCTCGGGAAGAACGCGTCCATGCCGAAGGTGCGGTACTCGTCGGGCGCGATCAGCACGAAGCGCTTGCCGATCTCCTTGTCCCGCATCAGGTCCTTCAGGATGCGGACGAAGGCCATCGTCGTCGCGATGGACTGCTGGCCCGAGCCCTTCTTCGCGGCCGCGTAGGTCTTCTCCTCCGGCAGCTGGAGGGGCTTGGCGCGCACCACGCGCGTCGGCACGTAACCGCCGTGCGCGCTGCGCTGGTCGTGCATGTACTGGATCTCGGGGGAGTTGCGGCCCGGGTGGTAGTACGGCGGCGCGCCGCTCTCCAGCTGGGCGTCCGTGATCGGGATGTGCAGCCGGTCGCGGAAGCGCTTGAGGTCGTCGACCGTCAGCTTCTTCATCTGGTGGGTCGCGTTGCGGCCCTCGAAGTTCGGGCCGAGCGTCCAGCCCTTGACCGTCTGCGCCAGGATCACCGTCGGCTGGCCCTTGTGGGCCTTGGCCGCCGCGTAGGCCGCGTAGACCTTCTTGTGGTCGTGACCGCCGCGGCCCAGGTGCTGGATCTGGTAGTCGGTCATGTTCTCGACCATCGCGCGCAGCCGCTGGTCGCCGCCGAAGAAGTGCTCGCGGATGTACGCGCCGGACTCCGTGGCGTACGTCTGGAACTGGCCGTCCGGCGTCGAGTTCATCTTGTTGACCAGGATGCCGTCGCGGTCCTGGGCCAGCAGCGGGTCCCAGGAGCGGTCCCAGATCAGCTTGATGACGTTCCAGCCGGCCCCGCGGAACTGCGACTCCAGCTCCTGGATGATCTTGCCGTTGCCGCGCACCGGGCCGTCGAGCCGCTGGAGGTTGCAGTTGACGACGAAGGTCAGGTTGTCCAGGCCCTCGCGGGCGGCGATCGACAGCTGGCCCAGCGACTCCGGCTCGTCCATCTCGCCGTCGCCCAGGTACGCCCAGACGTGGGACTTGGAGGTGTCCGCGATCCCGCGCGCCTCCATGTACCGGTTCATCCGGGCCTGGTAGATCGCACCCAGCGGGCCGAGGCCCATCGAGACGGTCGGGAACTCCCAGAAGTCCGGCATCAGCCGCGGGTGCGGGTAGCTGGACAGGCCGTACGGGGCCTTCGACTTCTCCTGCCGGAACGCGTCGAGCTGCTGCTCGGAGAGCCGGTCCAGGAGGTAGGCGCGCGCGTAGATGCCGGGGGAGGCGTGCCCCTGGAAGAAGATCTGGTCCCCGCCGTCGCCCTCGTCCTTGCCCCGGAAGAAGTGGTTGAAGCCCACGTCGTAGAGGGAGGCGGAGGAGGCGAAGGTGGCGATGTGGCCGCCGACGCCGATCCCGGGACGCTGGGCGCGCGAGACCATCACGGCCGCGTTCCACCGGGTGGCGTTCAGGACCTTGCGCTCGATCTCCTCGTTGCCGGGGAAGAACGGCTCGTCCTTGGTGGCGATGGTGTTGACGTAGTCCGAGCTGCGCATCTCCGGCACGGCCACGCGCTTCTCGCGGGCCCGCTCGATCAGCCGCAGCATCAGGTACCGGGCACGCTCACGGCCCCGCTCGTCGACTGCGGCGTCCAGGGAGTCGAGCCACTCCTGCGTCTCCTCCGGATCGAAGTCCGGGACCTGACTCGGCAGGCCGCCAATGATGATCGGATTGCGATCGGATGCGGAAGCCACGCTGTTCCTTCGCTGTCGGGGGAGTCGTGCCTTGGGTCGCCGCCTCCCATGGTCTTACGCTCGGCCGAAATCTTCACCTCTACCACTGGGTAACACCTGGAGCGGCGAAGGAGCGGAGGAGCGGGTAGGGCCAAATCGCAACCTTACGCCCCGGTCGATCACCCGGTTCGTAAGGCCGTTCGTCCCTCAAACAGGTAGGAAAGTCCTCATGCGATGCCGAATGAGCTGGAATGGTGTGGGATGAATCACCAGGGGCGTGAACGGGAAGCCTGAAAGTTGCGGCGAGACGGCCGCAATCGTCACCGTTTCGACGGTCTCGGCGGCCGGGTACTTGCGCGATCCGCCGCGCCCGTGTGGACTACGCCCAATGCTGCGCGTACGCGCGCCGCCGAAAGACATTCACCGAACATGAGCAGGAGGCACCCCGTGAGCGCGACCGCGGACCACGCGGAGAGCCCGGTCACCCGACTTGGCTTCCAGTCCGAACAGGTGGTCCAGGAGATCGGCTACGACGACGACGTCGATCAGGATTTCCGTGACGCCGTCGAGAAGCACGTCAGCGAACTCGTCGACGAGGATTACGACGACGAGGTCGACGCCGTGATCCTCTGGTTCCGGGAAGAGGACGGTGACCTGACCGATGCGCTGGTCGATGCCATCGAACTGGTCGATGAGAACTCCGTCGTCCTGCTGCTGACCCCCAAGACGGGCCGTGACGGCTTCGTGCAGGCCAGCGACATCAGCGAGGCAGTCGAGACCGCCGGCCTCTCCCAGGCCAAGCCCGTCAAGGTGGGCGACGACTGGACCGCCGTCAAGCTGACGACCCCGAAGGCCGCCGCCAAGAAGCGCTGAGCCGAACCCCGCAGTCAAGCGGACGCGCCCCGCCGACCCGGATCACCCGAGGTCGGCGGGGCGCGGTCGTTCGGGCACCCGGCGGCACCCCGGGCCCGGCCGGACGGGGCGCGACCGCGCCCGCTCCGATCGGCCGGACACCCCCTAGGCTGGGCCCCGGGACCGGCGGGCTCACCCGAACGGTCCAACGCGCACGTGCAGGAATGCAGAACGAAGGGATGAGAGAGATGGCCATCGAGGTCGGCGACAAGGCTCCGGACTTCGAGCTCAAGGACAATCACGGCGCCACCGTGCGGCTCTCCGACTTCCGGGGGGAGAAGGCCGTGGTGCTGCTCTTCTACCCGTTCGCCTTCACCGGCGTCTGCACCGGCGAACTCTGCGAGCTGCGCGACCAGCTGCCCCGGTTCCAGAACGACGAGGTGCAGCTCCTCGCCGTGTCGAACGACTCGGTGCCGACCCTGCGCGTCTTCGGCGAGCAGGAGAACCTCGACTACCCCCTGCTGTCGGACTTCTGGCCGCACGGGGAGACCTCCCGCGCCTACGGGGTCTTCGACGAGGACAAGGGCTGTGCGGTCCGCGGCACCTTCATCATCGACAAGGACGGCGTCGTGCGGTGGACTGTCGTCAACGGACTGCCCGACGCCCGTGACCTGAACGAGTACATCAAGGCCCTCGACAGCCTCTGAGGCCTCCGCAGGTCTCTGCTGCCCTCGCGGGCAGATTCCGTACCAAAACCGTGTACGAACGGGAACCCGTCACTAGGATCGGAACGTTGATCCGGTAGCAACCGCACGACGGGGCCCCGCCCCAGACACATACCCAATGGAGGACCCGTGGGAGTCAGCCTCAGCAAGGGCGGCAACGTCTCGCTGACCAAGGCCGCGCCTAACCTGACGGCGGTCATCGTCGGTCTGGGCTGGGACGCTCGCACCACCACCGGTGTCGACTTCGACCTCGACGCCAGCGCGATCCTGACCAACGACCAGGGCAAGGTCGCCAACGACTCGAACTTCGTGTTCTTCAACAACCTGAAGAGCCCGGACGGTTCGGTCGAGCACACCGGTGACAACACCACCGGTGAGGGCGAGGGCGACGACGAGGCGATCAAGGTCAACCTGGCCGGCGTCCCCGCCGATGTCGCGAAGATCGTCTTCCCCGTCTCGATCTACGAGGCCGAGGGCCGTCAGCAGAGCTTCGGCCAGGTCCGCAACGCGTACATCCGCGTCGTGAACCAGGCGGACAACACCGAGCTCGCCCGCTACGACCTCTCCGAGGACGCCTCGACCGAGACCGCCATGGTCTTCGGCGAGCTGTACCGCAACGGCGCGGAGTGGAAGTTCCGCGCCATCGGCCAGGGCTACGCCTCGGGCCTGCGCGGCATCGCGCAGGACTTCGGCGTCAACGTCTGAGCCGACAGCAGTCCGTCCGTCCGGCGCCGTGCACTGTGTGTACGGCGCCGGACCGGCTTTGCCACCACATCACGTCGTCCGGGGAGGAACACAACATGGGCGTCACACTCGCCAAGGGGGGCAACGTCTCCCTGTCCAAGGCCGCACCGAACCTCACCCGGGTTCTGGTCGGACTCGGATGGGACGCGCGCTCGACCACGGGAGCCGACTTCGACCTCGATGCCAGCGCGCTGCTGTGCAACAGCGGCCGGGTGCTCGGGGACGCGTACTTCGTCTTCTACAACAACCTGAAGAGCCCCGAGGGCTCCGTCGAACACACGGGCGACAACCTCACGGGCGAGGGTGAGGGTGACGACGAGTCGATCATCATCGACCTCACCAAGGTGCCGGCGAACGTGGACAAGATCGTCTTCCCGGTCTCGATCCACGACGCGGACGCCCGCCGCCAGAGCTTCGGCCAGGTCAGCAATGCCTTCATCCGCGTCGTCAACATGGCCGACGACCAGGAACTGGCCCGCTACGACCTCACCGAGGACGCCTCCTCCGAGACCGCGATGATCTTCGGCGAGGTCTACCGGTACGGCGGTGAATGGAAGTTCCGAGCGGTAGGGCAGGGGTACGCGTCGGGCCTGCGGGGCATCGCTCTAGACTTCGGGGTCAACGTTTCGTAAAGCCGTACAAGACGATGGGGTGCCAGTGGTTCTCAAAACCTTCGGCTGGTCGTTCGCAATCACTGCGCTCGGTCTGGTCGCAGCGGTGTTCTACGGGGGGTGGCAGGCCTTCGGGATCGTGGCGATCCTGTCGGTCCTGGAGATCTCGCTGTCCTTCGACAATGCGGTGGTCAACGCCGGAATCCTGAAGAAGATGAATGCCTTCTGGCAGAAGATCTTCCTCACCATCGGTGTTCTGATCGCCGTGTTCGGCATGCGCCTGGTGTTCCCCGTCGTCATCGTCGCGATCAGCGCCAAGATCGGGCCGATCGAGGCGGTCGACCTCGCACTGTCCGACAAGGACCAGTACCAGCAGCTCGTCACGGACGCCCACCCGTCCATCGCCGCCTTCGGTGGCATGTTCCTGCTGATGATCTTCCTCGACTTCATCTTCGAGGACCGCGACATCAAGTGGCTCGCCTGGCTGGAGCGTCCGCTCGCCAAGCTCGGCAAGATCGACATGCTGTCCGCGTGCATCGCGCTGATCATCCTGGTCATCACCGCGATGACCTTCGCCACCAACGCCCACCAGCACGGCGGCGCGCACGTCGACAAGGCGCAGACCGTCCTGATCTCCGGCGTCCTCGGCCTGATCACCTACATGGTCGTCGGCGGTCTCTCCGGCTACTTCGAGAACAAGCTGGAGGAAGAGGAGGAAGCCGAGCACGAGGCCGAGGAAGAGGCCAAGAAGACCGGCAAGCCCGTCTCCGCTGTGGCCATGGCCGGCAAGGCCGCCTTCTTCATGTTCCTCTACCTGGAAGTCCTCGACGCCTCCTTCTCCTTCGACGGGGTCATCGGCGCCTTCGCCATCACCAACGACATCGTGCTCATGGCCCTCGGCCTCGGCATCGGTGCCATGTACGTCCGGTCGCTCACGGTCTACCTGGTCCGCCAGGGCACCCTCGACGACTACGTCTACCTGGAGCACGGCGCCCACTACGCCATCGGCGCGCTCGCCGTGATCCTGCTCGTCACCATCCAGTACGAGATCAACGAGGTCATCACCGGCCTCGTCGGCGTCGTGCTCATCGGCTGGTCCTTCTGGTCCTCGGTGCGCCGCAACAAGCGCCTGGAGCTGGAGGGTGCCGCAGCCGAGGCATGACCTCGGCGCTAATGCGGAACGCTCCAGTTGCGGGGCGGCCGGACGGGTCCACGGACCCGGCGGCCGCCCCGCTTCCGTATGGGTGAGGGGTTCGTACTCGTGAGGCAGCAGGGGGGCAGGGGACCATGGGGTTCTTCGACGGGATCAGGGGCGCGCGCGCCATGGGGTTCGACTCGGGGCACGCCTCGTCGAACGCCATCGAGCTGACCAAACGACATCCGACGGTGTCGCTGACCAAGCAGCAGGCGGTCCACGGCAACCTGCGCGTCAACCTCTCGTGGCGGATGCGGACCTCGGACATCGGCGGCCGCTCCGGGCAGAGCGGGCAGCTGCTGCGGCACCCGCTCAGGCTGTTCAAGCCCGACATGGTGCAGGCCCACACCCAGGGCATGGTCAACGTCGACCTCGACATGGGCTGCCTGTACGAGCTGACCGACGGCACCCGGGGTGCCGTGCAGCCCCTCGGGAACCTCCTCGGCGACCTCAACGACCCGCCGTACGTGAAGCTCAGCGGGGACGACCGGTTCGGCTCGGCCTCGGGGGAGACGCTCTACATCAACCTCGACCACGCCGAGGACATCAAGCGGCTGCTCGTCTTCGTCTACATCTACGACCAGACCCCGGCCTTCGACCGGACGCACGCCCTCGTCACCCTGTACCCGGTGACCGGGCCGCGGATCGAGATCCCGCTGGAGGAGAGGCAGCCGCAGGCCCGCTCCTGCGCGGTCCTGTCCCTGGAGAACGTCAAGGGCGAGCTGATCGTCCGGCGCGAGGTGAAGTTCGTCTACGGGTTCCAGGCCGAGCTCGACCGGCTGTACGGCTGGGGGCTCCAGTGGGGGCGGGGCTACAAGAGCACCAAGGCCTGACCGGCCGGCTCCGGGGGACCGGAGCCGACGGTGACCGCCGGGGCGGGCGGCACGGGCGGTGTGAGCGGCACGGGCGGCGTGGGCGGTGTGAGCGGCGTCAGCGGCGGATGAACTGCGGGCCCTGCACCGGCAGCCGGAACGACGGGTCCCCGCCCGGGGCCGGCACCGGCGCCGGGGACACCGGCTGCGGATATCCGTACGCCGGCTCGACGGCCGGCGGGGCCTGCGTGGGCGGGGCCGGGAGCGGCGGGCGCATCGCGGCCGTCTGCTCGGCGGTGGGCCCGGCGCCGGACACGGAGGCCGCCGCGGGCGCGGCCTCTTCGGAGCCGCCCTCGGCGGCGTTCTCGTCCACGGAGATGCCGTGGTCGGTCGCCAGCCCCACGAGCCCGTCGGAGTAGCCCTCGCCCAGCGCGCGGAACTTCCAGCCCTCGCCCCTGCGGTACAGCTCCCCGCAGATCAGCGCGGTCTCGGCGCCCGTCTCCGGCCGCACGTCGAAGAAGGCCAGCGGCTCGGGGCCGGCGCCCGGGGTGGCGTCGTAGAGCAGGATCCGCAGGTCGTGGACCCGCTCGAAGGGGACGTCCTCGGCCGAGGCCACCACCAGGATCCGGTCCACCTCCGGGGTGACGGTGCGCAGGTCGGCCTGGACGGCGTCGGTGATCCCGTCGCCGAGCTGCTTCTTCCCGAGCCGCCACACGGCTCCCGAGGGGTGCCGGGGCTGGTTGTAGAAGACGAAGTCCTCGTCCGAGCGCACGCGCCCGTCCGCGCCCACGAGCAGCGCCGAGGCGTCCACGTCCGGCACCTCTGGCCCCGTGGACCAGCGCAGCACCGCCCGGACCGCCACGGCGGCCACCGGGATGTTCGAGCCCTTCTGCATCGCGTGCGTCATGCCCGTCATCCTGCCCTCCCGGGCCCGACCGGGACAATGCGGCCCCCCGTTGGGCCTTGTACCGAACGCGAGAGCTGGGCATGGTGCAAGAGGGTTACCTGAACTTCATGTGCTTGAGGAACTCTTGACTCATATTCGTACGTACTATTACCGGCCACGCCAGTTGGGCCGCCGAGGCAGTACGGGGGAAGCACATGCGTCACTTCGGGCACATTTCGCCCAGCGTCCGCAAGGACCTCTTCCACCAGGAGCCCGCGGAGTTCACCCTCGCTTCCCCCGCCGGTACGCTCGCCGCCGCGCTCGGAGCCACCCTCTACAGCCCGGCCACCCGGCCGCACCTGGCCGCCGACATCCGCAAGCAGGCCGCCCGCGGAGTCGTCTCCATGGTCCTCTGCCTGGAGGATTCCATCAGCGACGCGGACGTCGTCGACGGCGAGGAGAACCTCGTCCGGCAGTTCGCGGACCTCGACGCGGACGGCCCCGACGCCGCCGAGCTGCCGCTGCTGTTCATCCGCGTCCGCACGCCCGAGCAGATCGGCGATCTCGTACGCCGCCTCGGCCGCTCGGTGCGGAACCTGGCCGGATTCGTACTCCCCAAGTTCACCGAGAGCCGGGGCACGGCCTTCCTCGACGCCGTCGCCGACGCGCAGGCCGCCGCCGGACTGCCCCGCCTGTATGCCATGCCGGTCCTCGAATCCCCCGAGCTCCTCCACCTCGAAACCCGGGTCGAGACCCTCGCGGGCATCTCGCGCACCGTCAACCGCCACCGCGAGCACGTCCTGGCCCTGCGGCTCGGCGTGACCGACTTCTGCTCCGCCTACGGGCTGCGGCGCACCCCCGACATGACCGCCTACGACGTCCAGATCGTGGCCGGCGTGATCGCGGACGTGGTCAACGTCCTCAGCCGCGCCGACGGCACCGGCTTCACCGTCACCGGCCCGGTCTGGGAGTACTTCCGCAGCCAGCAGCGCCTCTTCAAGCCGCAGCTGCGCCGCAGCCCCTTCCTGGAAGAGGGCGTGGAGGAGCTGCGCACCGCGCTCATCGAGCACGACCTGGACGGGCTGCTCCGCGAGATCGAGCTCGACCGGGCCAACGGGCTGCTGGGCAAGACCTGCATCCACCCCGCCCACGTCACGCCCGTCCACGCACTGTCCGTGGTCTCCCACGAGGAGTTCAGCGACGCCCAAGACATCCTGCGCCCCGAGCGCGGGGGCGGCGGCGTGCTGCGGTCCGCCTATACGAACAAAATGAATGAGGTGAAGCCCCACCGGGCCTGGGCCGAGCGCACCATGCGGCGCGCCGAGGCCTTCGGTGTGGCGAGGGAGGAGGTCGGCTTCGTCGACCTCCTCACGGCCGGGCTCCAGGTGTGAGCGGGCGCGGACCGGTGACGGCGGTGTTTCCTACGGAGAAGGGCAAGACGATCGAAGAGGTGTGGTCGGGAACCTGGGTCGCGGACCGGCTGGGCGTGGGCCTGGAAGGCGGAGCAGACCCGGAGCAGCCCCCGCTGGACGAGCTGCTCGGGCTCGCGCTGCGGCGCAACCCCAAGCGCGCCCACCTGCTGGTGTCGCAGGTGCTGGGCAAGCACGTCCCGCAGTCCCCGGTGGTCGTCCACGGCGCCGGGTACCGCCTCGGCGAGCGGGTCCGGGCACTGCTCGGCGCCGACGCCGCCTCGGCGGTGGTCCTCGGGTACGCCGAGACCGCGACCGGCCTCGGCCACTGCGTCGCCGACGGCCTGGGCACCGCCCCCTACCTGCACTCCACCCGGCGGCCCGTACCGGGCGTGGCGGCCGCGGGCGGCTTCGAGGAGGCCCACTCGCACGCCACCTCCCACCTGCTGCTGCCCGAGGACCCGCGGCTGCTGGCCGGCACCGGGCCGCTCGTCCTCGTCGACGACGAGTTCTCCACCGGCAACACCGTCCTGAACACCATCCGTGACCTGCACGCCCGCCACCCCCGCACGCACTACGTGGTCGTCGCCCTCGTGGACGTGCGCTCCGCCGCCGACCGCGACCGGCTGACCGTCTTCGCCGCCGAGATCGGCGCCCGCGTCGACCTGATCGCCCTCGCCGCGGGCACGGTGTCCCTCCCCGAAGGGGTACTCGCCAAGGGCCGGGCGCTGGTCGAGCAGTACGACGGAGCGGCCGCGCAGGACGCGGGAGCCGTCCCGGGAGGGCCCGCCGGGGCCCCCGCCCCCGCCGGGCGGATCGAGCTCGACTGGCCCGCCGGCGTCCCCGACGGCGGCCGGCACGGCTTCACCCCGGCCCACCGCGCCGCCCTCGAAGAGGCCCTGCCCCGCCTCTCCCGGCAGCTCACGGACGCGCTGGGCGCCGACCCCGGGCGGGTCCTCGTCCTCGGCAACGAGGAGCTGATGTACGCCCCGCTGCGGCTCGCACTGGCCCTGGAGCGGTCCGGGGCGGCCGCCGAGGTCCGCTTCTCCACCACGACCCGCTCGCCCGTGCTGCCCGTCGACGACCCCGGCTACGCCATCCGCACCCGCCTGGTGTTCCCCGCCCACGACGACCCCGCCGACGGGCCCGGAGACCGGTACGCCTACAACGTCGTCCGCACCGACGCCCCCCGCTTCGACACCGTCGTCGCCGTCGTGGACTCGGCCGGCGACACCCCCGCACTGCGCACCGGCCTGCTCGCCGCCCTCGCCCCGCACACCGGCCGGGTCCTGCTCGCCGTCGTACCGTCCTACGTACCGTCGCCCCACGCACCCGACCGGCGGGAGCCGACCATGCCCGAGCCGACCCTGCCCGAGCCGCTGCGCGGCCCGGCCTTCTCCTCGTACGCCCCCGAGGACGTCGGCTGGCTCCTCCAGGACCTCTCCGACGTGGAACTGGAGGCCCCGACCGAGGAACGCGAGGAGGCCATCCAGGCGGGCGGCGCCCACTACGCCGAGTCCCTGCCGGTCGAGTACCAGCCCTCCGACGCCTACCAGGAGCTCTACCGCAGCGCCCTGGCCGCCTCCGCCACCCGCATAGCCCGGGCGGTAGGAACCGTCACCGAGACCGTCCTCGCCGAGCGCTCCCCCTCCCCGGTGCTGGTGTCCCTGGCCCGCGCCGGCACCCCCGTCGGCGTGCTGATGCGCCGCTGGGCCCGCGACCGCCACGGCCTGGACCTGCCGCACTACGCCGTCTCCATCGTGCGGGGCCGCGGCATCGACGCCAACGCGCTGCGCTGGCTGGCCGCCCACCACGACCCCGCCGACGTCGTCTTCGTCGACGGCTGGACCGGCAAGGGCGCCATCACCCGGGAGCTGAAGGAGGCCCTCGCCGCGTTCCCGGGCTTCGACCCGGAGATCGTGGTCCTGGCCGACCCCGGCTCCTGCGTCCGCACGTACGGCACCCGCGAGGACTTCCTGATCCCCTCCGCCTGCCTGAACTCCACCGTCTCCGGACTGGTCTCGCGTACGGTGCTGAGGTCCGACCTGGTCGGGCCCGCCGACTTCCACGGCGCGAAGTTCTACCGCGAACTCGCCGGAGCCGATGTCTCCGTCGGCTTCGTCGACGCCGTCGCGGCCCGCTTCGACGCCGTCGCCGACGCCGTCGCCGACGAGGTGAAGGAACTGCTCGCGGCCGACCGCACCCCCACCTGGGTGGGCTGGGCGGCAGTGGAGCGGATCAGCGAGGAGTACGGCATCCACGACGTGAACCTGGTCAAGCCCGGTGTGGGCGAGACGACGCGGGTGCTGCTGCGCCGCGTGCCGTGGAAGATCCTCGCCCAGCGCGGAGCCGGAGCCGACCTGGACCACGTACGCCTGCTCGCCGAGCAGCGCGGGGTGCCGGTCGAGGAGGTCGACGGACTGCCCTACACGTGCGTAGGACTCATCCACCCCCGATTCACGCGCGGCGCCACGGGCGCCGACGGAAAGGCCGTGGCCGCCAAGTGACCGTCCTCGTAGCCAGTGACCTCGACCGTACGCTCATCTACTCGTCGGCCGCCCTCGGCCTGACCATGCCCGACCCGGTGGCCCCGCGACTGCTGTGCGTGGAGGTGCACGAGAGCAAGCCGCTGTCGTTCATGACGGAAACGGCGGCGGCGCTGCTGGCGGAGCTCACCCAGAACCCCGCGGCGGTCTGGGTCCCCACCACGACCCGGACCCGCAAGCAGTACCAGCGGATCCGCTTCCCCGGCCGCCCGGCCCCGTACGCGATCTGCGCCAACGGCGGCCAGCTGCTGGTCGACGGCGTCCCCGACCGGGACTGGCGGCGGGCCGTCGCCGGCCGCCTCGCGCAGGAGTGCGCCCCGCTGGAGGAGGTGCACCAGCACCTGCTGTCGGTGTCCGACCCGGCGTGGCTGCGCAAGGCGCGGCTGGCCGAGGACCTCTTCGCGTACCTCGTCGTCGAGCGGGACCTGGTCCCCGCGGAATGGCTGAAGGCCCTCGCCGAATGGGCCGAGGCACGAGGCTGGACCGTCTCCCTCCAGGGCCGCAAGATCTATGCCGTCCCCCGGCCCCTGACCAAGAGCGCGGCGATGGCGGAAGTGGCCCGGCGCACGGGCGCCACCACGACCCTCGCCGCCGGCGACTCCCTCCTCGACGCCGACCTGCTGCTCGCCGCGGACCGCGGCTGGCGGCCGGGGCACGGGGAGCTGGCCGACGCGGGCTGGACGGCGCCGTCGGTGACGGCCCTGACGACCGCCGGAGTGCTGGCGGGTGAGGAAATCATCCGCGCGTTCGGCGGGACGGTTGCGACACTGACCGCATGACCAAGGGCAACAGCACCAAGATCACCGACGAGCTCTACCAGTACGTCCTGGCGCACAACCCCCCGCTGGACGCCGTCCAGCGGGGGCTGGTGGCCACGACCTACGAGAAGTTCCCGGAGTCGGCCGGCATGCAGTCGGCGGAGGAGCAGGGGCCTCTGCTGGCCTTCCTGGTCCGGCTGACGGGCGCCCGCCACATCGTGGAGGTGGGCACCTTCACCGGCTTCTCCGCCCTGTCCATGGCCCAGGCCCTCCCGGCCGACGGCCGCCTCATCGCCTGCGACGTGTCGGAGGAGTGGACGGCGTACGGCCGCGAGGCCTGGGAGGCGGCGGGCGTCGCGGACCGCATCGACCTGCGCATCGCCCCCGCGCTCGACACGCTCCGCGCGATGCCGGCCGAGGAGCACATCGACCTCGCGTACGTGGACGCGGACAAGCAGAGCCAGATCCTCTACTGGGAGGAACTCGTCCCCCGGCTCCGGCCGGGCGGGCTGATCGTCACGGACAACACCCTGTTCCACGGCACGGTCCTCGACGGGTCCCCCGGGAGCCGGGGCACGAGCGTCCACGCCTTCAACGAGCACGTCGCGGCCGACTCCCGGATGGAATCCGTCCTCCTGGCGATCTCGGACGGCCTGACCCTGTCGCGCAAGCGGTAGCGCCCGGGCCTCCCGGCCTCAGCCGCAGCCCCCGCCGCCGCAGCAGCCCCCGCCCATGGCCGGGGCCGCGGCCGCGGGGGCGGCGCTGCTGCCGCCGACGGCGACGGCGGAGAGCAGCTTGACGGTGTCGGCGTGACCGGCGGGGCAGTCGGCGGGAGCGGACGACTCGGCCATGGGACGGCTCACCTCGAAGGTGTCGTCGCAGGTCCGGCAGCGGTATTCGTAACGAGGCATGCGGACCAGGCTATGCGGCCGGACGGCCTACGGGTACCTCCCGCGGCCGGTGTTGTGGCCGGGCCGGCTGGTCCGGGCTGCTCTGGGCAACTGGTCCGGGGCGTGCCGGGCTACGGGTTCGGGCCGGTCGGGCTAGGTTCGGGGACTGTCGGGCCTCCGGTTCAGGTCCCGCCGCGGTACTGGTTCAGGCCCCTCCGCGTCACCGTCCGAGCCTCCCGGGCCGCCTGCTCGGGGTGGCGGGCGCGCCAGTACGGATTGTCGTGCGGCAGGGCGCTGCCCACCCTCCCGTACATCCCGAACCACATCAGCATCACGCCGACGACGAAGCTGAACAGCACGTTCGGGATCTTGAAGGCGAGGAAGTTCAGCCCGGTGTCGAGCAGCGCGAGGTTCACGAAGCCGCTCGCGATGAACAGAAGGCCCAGCACGATGTTCAGGGTCGACGCGAAGTTACCGCCCACGACCATCCCGCCGAACAGCAGCAGCCCGACCAGGATCGACAGCACGCTCAGGGCGCCGTTCGTGTTGAGGCCGGCGACGGTGTCCCCGCCGGTGTCGAAGAAGCCGATCCGGTCGATGAGCCCCAGGATCCCGAACACCACCAGCAGCAGACCGGTCAGCCCGGCCCCCACCCGGTACACCTTGCTCAGCTTGTGGTCGACCGGAAGGTGCTCGTCCAGCCGGGCCCCGACCGGCCGGCGGATGCGCGGCGCCGCGTGCGAAACCATGACGGCCTCCTCTGGCCTGGGCCGTGTCGGCCGGGCCGTACGCCCCTCCAGCATCCGCCGTCCCCCGGGCGACGACAACCCGGGGGCATGTACCCCTGGGGAGCCCAGGGGTACGACGACACGGCCGGTCCAGCCCCGGCCGGTTCAGCCCGGCCGGTCCAGCCCCGGCCGGTTCAGCCCGGCCGGTCCAGCCCCGGCCGGTTCAGCCCGGCCGGTCCAGCCCCGGCCGGTTCAGCCGTGGCCGAGGTCCGTCCGGATCTCGTTCACCACCCGGTTCACCGCACCCCGTACGTCCTCCATCTCCTGGAGGAACGCCCAGTAGTCCGGGTGCCGCCCCTCCAGCGCGGAAAGGGCCCGCTCGACCCGCGCCACCGACTCGTCCAGCGGCCGTGCGTGGCGGGGATCGGGCACGCTGCGGCCCGCCATCGCCAGGCGCTGCGCGTCCCGGATCGCGAACCGCGTCCGCTGCACCTCCGCCTGCGGATCCCGCGCCACCGCCTCCAGCCGGTCCAGCCGGTCCTGCGCCGCCGACACCGCCTCGTCCGTCGCGTCCAGGGAAGCCCGTACCGCCTCGATGGCCTCGCCGACATCCGTCCAGCGCTGCTCGTCCCGCGCCCGGCCGGCCTCCGCCAGCCGGTCCTCGGCCCGCGCGACGTCCCGTACCGCCTCGTCCGGTACCTGCTGGAGGTCCTGCCAGCACGCCGCGCTGAACCGCCGCCTGAGCTCGCTGAGCACCGGATCCACCCGGTCCGCCCGGTTGCGCAGCGCCTGCGCCCGGGTCCGCAGACTCACCAGCCGACGGTCGATCTCCGCCGCCCGCTCCGGCAGCCGCTCCGCCTCGGCCCGTATCGCCTCCGCGTCGCGCAGGATCCGGTCGGCCCGCTGCACCGTCCCCTGCACCCCGTGCTGCGCCGCACCCTGGTTCAGCTTGGTCAGCTCCGGGCCCAGCGCCGCCAGCCGCGCCGCCAGGTCATCGGCCCGCATGCCCTTGGCGCGCACCGAGTCCAGCGCGTCGCTCGCCGCCAGCAGTGCCGCCCTGGCCCGCTCCCGGGCCGGCGCCACCCGCGCCAGCTGCGTCTCCGCCTTGTCCAGCAGCGGCTGCAACCCCTGCGCGAACCGCTCCAGCTCCCCCTTGGCCCGCACCAGCTCGTCCCGCGCCCGCGTCAGCTGCTCCCGCGCCTGCGCCGCGACGGAGCCCTCCAGATCGACCCGGTCCAGGTCGTGCGCGTCCACCGCCTCGATGTACACCTGGCTGACCTGGTCGATCCGCAGGCCCAGCGCGGCGAACCCCTCGGTCGCGTGCCGCGCCGCCGGTGACCCGTCCGCCGCGGCGATGGTCTCGATCGAGATCCGCAGATCCCGCTGCGCCGTGTCCAGCTCGTAGAACGCGGCCGCCGCGGCATCCTTCGCCGCCTGCGCGTCCGCCCGTCGACTCTCGTCCCGCCCGCCGAACCACCGCCGGGATGCCGTCGTCACAATCCCTCTCCCGTGCCCCGTCCGCCATGCCCCGGTCCATTCTCCCCCACCGGAACGGGTTTGCGTGGGGGGTGCGCCCTCCATGTAGGCTGTCCACTCATCCACGGGTGCGTAGCTCAGGGGTAGAGCGCTGCTCTTACAAAGCAGATGTCGGCGGTTCGAAACCGTCCGCGCCCACCAGTGAGAAGGCCTCCAGTCGTATGCGGCTGGGGGCCTTTGACGGTTGATCCGGTCGGGGCCGGAGCGGCTGCACGGGCTGGGCTTCGTGCGGATCGACGAGGGCAAGAAGGCCAAGAGGCGGCTGCACCTCGACTTCGGGCCGGACGGCCAGGGCGCCGAGGTGGCTCGTCTCCTGGCGCGCGGCGCGCGGCGCGTCGACATCGGCCAGGGTGATCAGGCGTGGGTCGTCCTGGCGGACCCGAAGGCAACGGGTTCTGCGTCCTCGGCCGGCGGCGTCAGTGGGGCCGGGCCTCGCCGTAGCGGCGTCCGCCGACGAGAAGGCCCCCGACCGGTCGCGGTCGGGGGCCTTTCCGCGTGGGGGTCAGGCGTTGGGGCGCTTGCCGTGGTTGGCCTTCTTCTTCTTGCGGGCGCGGCGCTTGTTTCCTCGCTTGGCCATGGGGCGTCTCCCTCATCACGGACAATCCGGGCGTTCGTCAGTCTAGGTTCGGGGCGGGCCGCCCGCATCAGGGGGAGCCGGGGGTGGGTTTCCCGGGCCCGGGGGCGGGGATCCCGGTGGTGGGGGTGGTGGGCGTGGGGGAGTGGCTCTGGGGGGTCGGGGCGGTCGTGCTGGTGGTCGTCGCGCTGGTGGTGTTCGAGCGGCTCGGCGGTGACCGGTTCGAGCGGCGGCGGGACGTCGAGCGGGCGCGGTTGATCGCGTCGATGGGCGCGGGATCCGGGGAGGGTGAGCGGGATCCGCGGTTCGTGGATGCCGGGGCCCGCCAGCCGGGCGAACTGGGTGACCGGCGGGACGACTTCACGCCGATCCTCGTCGAGTACTACGCCTACGGACTGACGCAGGCGCGCAGCAGCTTCGCGACCAGCCAGCGGTTCGCCGGCGCCGGGGCGGCCATCCTGCTCTTCGGGGTCGGGCTGGCGGTCTGGAAGGCCGAGAGTTCAGGGGACGCGTACGTCGGGGTCGTGACGAGTTCCGTCGGACTGGTCGTCACGCTGGTCGGGCAGCTCTTCCACCGGCGGGCCGACATCGCCCTCCGGCACATGGCCGCTCAGACGGCCTCCCTGCGCGAGGACCGGCGGGCCGCCGAGAGCACGCAGCAGGCGATCGGACTGTTGGAGGAGGTCGCCGATCCGGAGCTGCGGGGGCGGCTGCAGGCCGGACTGATCATGAAATTGTCCGGGGCCGAGCTGCCGCGGTAGCGCCATAGTGGAGGTATGTGCCGCTCCATTAAGACTCTGCGTCCGCCCGCCATCCCCGAGAAGGCCACCGAGGAGGAGATCCGCGCGGCCGCGCTCCAGTACGTACGGAAGGTGTCCGGGTTCCGGGCGCCCGCCGCGCACAACCGGGAGGTGTTCGACGCCGCCGTGGACGCCGTCGCCGAGGCGACCCGGCTGCTGCTCGACGGGGTGCACGTACGGGGGCGGGCGACGGCCGAGGCCTGACTGTTCTGACTGGCCGGCCCGGGCCGTGGCCCGGGCCGGGTGGGGACACCGCTGCTCCGTGCCCGGCGGGCGCCGGCCGGTCAGCCCGTGGAGGCCGAGCGGCGGCGCAGCACCCACACGCCGGTGCCGAGTGCGCCTGCGGCGAGCGCTCCGCCGAGGGCGATCTGGCCGGTGCTGATCGATCCGACGCTGCCGCCCAGGCCGCCGCGGGCGGCGCCGGGGGTGACCTGGAAGGAGACGGTGACGCGCTGGCCGCCCGCGCCGCCGCACTCGAAGGTGACGGGGTGCGATCCGGCAGGTGCGTCCCGGTAGACGGTGGCGGCGCCGAAGAGGTTGGTGGCCTCCAGGTTGCCCGGGGTCAGTGACACGTCGCCGAAGGCGCGGGAGGTGGCCCGGCCGGTCTTGGTGCCGCACCCCTCGACGTTGAGGCTGACCCGGGCGCCCGGGGCTGCGGTTCCGGGCGAGACGGTGGCGAAGGGGGCGGCGGAGGCGAGTGTGGCGGGGACGGCTGCCGCGACGGCGAGTGCCGCGGCCGCGACCCCTGCCAGGCGGTGCCGGTTGCGCGTGCGGGTCATGGAGAGAACTCCTCGGGCTCCTCGAAACGGCGCGGCCAGGGCACGGATGTGACGCGGATTCGGTTGCGCGCCGTGCTCTGGACGCTAGAAGCCCTGCCCCGGCGCGGCGATCGCTGCCGGGTGAACGGGTGAGCGCATGCCCCGCTCGGCCCAGTCCGGCGCCGGTCGAGGGGTCTTTACCTCCCCGCCACGGTGTGTGGCGGCCCGGCCGGGTGGTCTGCTGCCCTGTTCGCGGGCGTTCGGACGCCGATTCGGGACGGTGCCGTGTCCTCCCGCGTCCTGATGCGGCGTTCCGTGCCAGGCGTGGCGGGCGCGTCTCACCGACCGGCGGGCGACAGCGCCTCGACCTGGAGCCGGATAGCTCCTACGAGTGACGCGGCCGGCTCCCGGACCGGGACGGCCGGGCCGACGACCGGGCCGCCCGTGCCGTGCTGGAGGCTCCTGTCGGGGGTCTGAGGGGGGCGGCGACGCAGCGCCGCGCGCCCGGCGGGGCTCTGCTGTGACCCTCAGGTCGCGGGGGCCGGGGACGTCGGAGGGCGGCGGATGAGGAAGGCCGCCAGGGAACCCGCCGCGAACAGGGCGATCAGGGAGACCGCGCCGCCGAGCCAGGTCGCTCCCAGCCACTGGGTACCGAAGTAGCCCAGGGCCACGCTGTAGCCGGCCCAGCTCATGCCCGCCAGGACCGACCAGGGCAGGAACTCCCGCACCTTGCGCTGCGTCTTGCCCGCCCCCAGCGACACCACCGACCGGCCGGCCGGGGCGAAGCGGGCGATCACCACGAGGGCGCCCCCGCCCCTGGCCAGGGCCGTGCCGAGGCGTTCGTGGGCCCGGGTCAGCCGCCGCGAGCGGGCGATGGCCCGGTCCAGGCGGGCTCCGCCGCGCCGGGCCAGCCGGTACGCCGCCATGTCACCCAGGACGGACGCGGTCGTGGCGATCACGAGCAGCGCCATGATGTCCGGGACCTGCGCGGGAGTGCCCGCGGCCGCCGCGGCGGCCGCAGCCGTGATCACCAGTACCCCGCTCGGCAGCACCGGAAGGAACACGTCCAGCACGACCGACACCGCCACCACGACGTAGATCCATGGGCTCGCGGTCAGCGACCCCAGCGTCTCAAGCAAGGCGGAACTCCCCAGTCCGAAGCGCCGCGTCGTCGCGGGGAGCGGCAGGGGCGGCTTGACAGCCATACAGCGTACGCCCGGAGCCGGATCCCCCGAGCCCCGGGGCCGCTCCCCAGAGCCTCCGCGTCACCGGAATCCGGGCCCCTGCCGGACGCCGCGCCCCGTCACCGCCGAAGGTCAGCCCGGTGCTGTTACTCCGCATCGGTGAGTTCACGGTCCAGCACGGTCACCAGGCGCGCCCCCGACCGGCCCTTGCGGGCCTGGTCCAGTCCCAGCCGGGCGCTCCGGCCGGCCAGGGCCAGCGTCATCAGCTGGTTGCCGAACCACGGGCCACCCGTACGCCGCCAGCTCAGCGGCGGCCGCCCCGTCCGGCCGTGCCGGGAGAAGCCCCGCCCCAGCCACCGGCCCACCCGCGACCAGCCGAGCCGGAAGCCCAGCATCACCGCCGTGTGGATGGAGTTGTGCACCGGCGAGCAGGTCAGCTGGAAAACCCGCGACGTGCTGGGTATTCGAGGCTCGGCCACGTATGCGTGGTGGACGTCCCCCGACAGCACGCACACCGTCGCCGGGGCGCGCGGGCCCGTCCCGACCTCCTCGATGAGGTCGCTCAGCGCCTCGAACGACCCGGGGAACGCCGCCCAGTGCTCCAGATCGCTGCGCCGCCGCAGGTTCTCGCCGATCCGCGCCCACCGGGGCCCCCGCTCGCCCCGGCACAGCGCGGCGTTCCACACTTCCGCGTCGTGGATCAGCGGCGGCATCAGCCACGGGAGCGAGGACCCGATCAGCAGGTGGTCGTACCCGCCGTGGCCTGCGAGCGCGTTCTCCCGCAGCCAGCGCTGCTCGGCCGGGTCGAGCATGGCCCGCCCGTCCTCGGCCAGCACCCGGGCCGCCCGGGTGTCGACCATCAGCAGCCGTGTCCGGCCGAAGTCCCGCCGGTAGCTCCAGCGCACCGACGCCGGATCGGCGTCCGCGTCGGCCGCGAAGGCGCGCAACGCGTCGGTGCCGTCCGGGGTGGCCCGTACCGCCGAGTACAGCGGGTCCGCCGCGAGCTCGGCGGGCGAGAGGTTGCCCAGGTGCTGGTGCACCCAGTACGACATCAGCCCACTGAGCACCCGCTCCGGCCACCACGGCGTGGCGCGCATCTCCGCCAGCCAGGCCGCGCTCGTGTTCCAGTCGTCTATGACGTCGTGGTCGTCGAATATGTGCAGGCTGGGAACGGTCGACAGGAGCCAGCGGATCTCGGGGTCGAGCCAGGACTCGTAGTAGAGCCGGGTGTACTCCTCGTAGTCCGCCACCTGGGCGCCCGGCGCCTCGCGCAGGTCCCGGCGCGCCGCGAGCCACCGCCGGGTCTCCCGGGACAGCTGGTCGGCGTACACCTGGTCGCCGAGCAGCAGCAGGACGTCCGGCCGGACCGCCTCCGGGTCGGAGGCCAGCCGGGCCGCGAGCGTGTCGAGGGCGTCGGCGCCGTGCGGTCCTCGCTGGTCGGCGGGGGGCGCCGCCTGACGGCAGGAGCCGAAGGTGATCCGCACGCCCGGCGCGGGCCGTCCCGGGCCCCCGCCCACCGCAGGGGTGCTGATCGTGCTGGGCGGGAATCCGCTGCCGGCCGCGGGCCAGACGAGGATCCCGTCGAGCAGGACCTCGTAGGACGTGGTGGTGCCCGGGGTCAGGCCCGTCACCGGGACGAGCGCGTAGTGGTGGCCCGACACCTGGAAGGTGTGCGCGCTGCCGCCCGCTCCGTCGGCGCAACGCACTTCGGCGGTGCACGGGCGGTCCGCCTCCACCCATATGGTGGCGGAGCCGCCCGTGTCCCAGTCCACGTACCGCAGCAGCGGCCCCAGACGCAGTCCGGCCATCCCACTCCCCCTCCTCGCACATCCCCTGTGATCACGGTACGGGGTGGAGGGGGAGCCTGGCCTCCCCCTGGCGGGGGAGAAAACGCCCCCTCGTGGGGGAGGCGCGGAGGGTGGCGGTGGGGAGGGTGGCGGGGAGGGTCAGCAGCCGTTCAGGACGTTCGTCAGGGCCGTCTTCTCGCCGGCGTCCATGCGCAGGCCCCAGTACTGCTTCACCTGGACCCACATGCGGGCGTAGGTACAGCGGTAGGCGGTCCGCGACGGCAGCCACTTGCCGGGGTCGAGGTCGCCCTTGGCCTGGTTGACGTTGTCGGTGACCGCGATGAGCTGAGGGCGGGTGAGGTCGTTGGCGAACTGCTGGCGCTGGGCGGTGGTCCAGGAGTTGGCGCCCGACCGCCAGGCCTCGGCGAGCGGGACCATGTGGTCGATGTCGATGTCGGACGCGGCGGTCCACGTGGCGCCGTCGTACTCCGAGTACCAGCTTCCGCTGACGGAGGCGCAGGCGGAGTCGGTGACGACGTTCACGCCGTCCCGCTTGAGGACGGTCTCGCGGGTGTTGCAGGTGCCGGAGACGGTGCTCCAGTGCGGGAACAGGTCACGGCTGTAGCCGCTGGTGGAACCTTCCGCCGCCGGCGTGACGGTGGCCAGGTAGGCGCGGGCGGCCGCGGCGCTGATGGGGGCGGGGGGAGCGGCCATGGCTCCGGGGGCGTTGACGAGCGAGGTGAGCGAGGCGAGGGCGACTGCGGACGCGAGGACTCCGGCGCGGCCGAGGTGACGCGCGTAGAAGGAGGGCATGCGGAAGGAGGCGAGGGCCATGAGGGCTCCGTGGGTGCGGGGGGTGGTGGCCGTGCTGCCCCGGCGGGACGCGGCCATGCTGGCGCCGCTGGGTGTCGCTGGGGTGGGCGCCAGGTGACAGCGTGCCGACATGCGCACGTCACATCAAGTCATCCAATGCCCTGGAATCAAGGGGAAGTTGAGATTCCGCACACAGGGGAGGGGGCGGGGTGGGGCCAAGCTCGCATTCCGGACGCTGAGGGGGCGGTGGCGCCGTCGCGGTGCGGTGCGTGAGCTCCGGCTCGGGGCTGCCGGGAGGTCACCTGCCGTGCGCCGGGTCCGTGGTGGGGCGCGCCGGAGACGACGGGGTCCGGACCCGGCGCCTGAGGGGGGCGGCTCGTCGGTCGGTGCCGTTGCCGTCGCCGTGGTAGTTGTCGGTCCTGTCGCTGCTGGGCTGGGGCGGTACCTCGCGGGCGTGGGGCGGTACTGGTCCGGCACGCCCTGTCGGGGGAGGGATTCGCCGCCACCACCGCTCGGCGGAGGGCCGGTCGCGAAGGGGGTGCCGCCTGCGGCGTGGCCTACCCGGAGGTCGTCGCGTGCGTGGGTGACCTGGCGGGAGGCGCCGCCCGCGCCGAGTGGCTGGTCGGGACCCCGAATTCGGCGTCACCGGCTGCGGAGGTGAGGAGCCGACGCGGCGGCGGGAGGCGGCGGCGCTGGTGCGCATGGTCCAGGAGTGACCCCGCCGCGACGGCCACGCCGATCTCCTGAGGGAGCGGGTCGACGGGCGCGAGGGGCGGTGACGGCGCCGGTCGTCGCCCCGTGCCCCGCTCGCGGCGCGGAGTACGAGCCCCGGGGCCTGCGGGCCGACCGGGTGTGTGGGTGGCGCGTGCTGATGGTGCGGGTCGGGCCCCGGGGCGCGCGCCCTCGCGGGGCGGCGGCGCCGCCGTGCTGGGCCGCGCAAAGGCCGCGCCGGGGAGTACCGGGACCTCCCGCTCGCCACCGGGGACGGAGCGGGCGCCGTCCTGCAGCCGCCGGGGGCGTACCGGGGGAGTTCGCGGCTTGCCGGTTGTGGGGTGCGGGTGTGCCCGCTCGGTGGGTGGGCGGGGTGGTGTGGAGGCGCGGGAGGAGGCGCGGCGGGCTCGCCTGCTGGGGGTGACGTAGGCACCGTTTCGCGGTCCCGTGAGGGCGGGCCGTCCCAGCGAACTGCGCGGCTGGTTGTAGGGGGGGCGGGTGTGCCCGGCCGGCGGTGGGGCACCGTTCTGTGGACCGTCGGGGCGGTCGGTGGACTGCTCGGCCGGTAGCTGGGTGGGGTGTGGTGGAGGCCTCGGGGTGGCGGGGCGCCTGCTGGGGCGGCGCGGACGCCGTATCGCGGCTCGTGGGGGGAGTGCCGACGGAGGTCGTGGCTGGGTGCGGGTGTGCCCTGCCGGCGGTGGGCGGGTGTGGTGGAGGCGCCCGGGGTGGCGGTGGGAGGGGCGGCTCGCGCGCTGGGGTGGTGGGGGCACCGTTCTGCGGACCGTCGGGACGGTCGGCGGACTGCTGGGCCGGTAGCTGGGCGGGGTGTTGGGGAGGGCCTGGGGCGGAGGAGGGCGCGAGCTCACGAGGGGTCGGCGGGCACCGTTTCTACGGAGCGGCGGGCCTTGCCAACCGGGGGGGGGCTGAGTGCGGCTGGGCTGGTCCGTGGGTGGTTGGGCGGGGCGGAGGGGGCGGGGCCGCCGGGGGTGCGGGTGTACCTCGCCGGCGACCGTCGGGGTGTGGGGGAGGGCCTGAGGGCGGAGGCCGGGGCTTGCTGACGCGGGGTCGGCGGGGGAACCGTTCTGTGGACCGGCGGGGCCGTGCCAGTGGAGGGGGCGGCTGGGCTGGTCCGTGGGTGGTTGGGTGGGGCGGAGGGGGCGGAGCCGACGGGGGTGCGGGTGTACCTGGCCGGCGACCGTCGGGGTGTGGGGGAGGGCCTGGGGGCAGAGGCGGGGGCTCGCTGACGCGGGGTCGGCGGGGGGACCGTTCTGCGGACCGGCGGGGCCGTGCCGGTGGAGGGGGCGGCTGGGCTGGTCCCTGGGTGGTCGGGCGCGGCGGAGGGGGCTGGGCGCTCGCCGGGGGTGCGGGTGTGCTCGGCCGGGGGATGGGCGGGGCTCGCTCACGCGGGGGCGCTGGGGCGTCGTTCTGCGGAGCGGCGGGGTCGTGCCGGTGGAGGGGCCGGTGGGTGCGGGTGGGCGGCCCGTGGGTGGGCGGGTGTGGTCGAGGGGACGGGCCCGCCGGGGGTGCGGGTGTGCCTGGCCGGCGGCTGGCGAGGTGTGGCGGAGAGCCTGGGGCGGAGGTGGGCGCGGGTCCACGCGGGTCGGCGGGGCGCCGTTCTGCGGACCGGCGGGCCTTGCCGGCGGAGGGGTGGTTGGGTGCGGGGGGCCGTCGGGGTGGGGGCGGGAGGCTGTGGTTAGGCGGAGGGTGGGGTGAGGGTGAGGTGGATCGTGCCGTCGGGGGTGGTGTCGACGTGGACCGAGGTGAGGTCGGCTACGTGGGCCGTCGGGCCGTGGGCGGCGGCGCGGGGGCCGATGCCGATCACGCGCATGCCGGCGGCGAGGCCCGCGGCGATTCCCGCGCCGGAGTCCTCGAAGACGAGGCAGTCGGCCGGGTCCACGCCCAGTTCGGCGGCGCCCTTGAGGAAGCCCTCGGGGTCCGGCTTGCTCGCCGAGACGGACTCGGCGGTGACCCGCACGCGCGGCATCGGCAGTGCGGCCGCCGTCATCCGCGCCGTGGCGAGGGCTGCGTCGGCCGATGTGACCAGGGCGTGCGGCAGGGCGCCGATCGCCGCCATGAACTCCGGGGCGCCCCCGACGGGGACCACGCCGTCCGTGTCGGCGGTCTCCCGGGCGAGCATCACCGCGTTCTCGGCGTGGTTCAGCTCCACCGGGCGGTCGGGCAGCAGGATCGCCATGGTGGCGTAGCCCTGGCGGCCGTGGACCACCTTCAGCGCCTCGTGCGGGTCCAGCCCGTGCGACACCGCCCAGTCGCGCCAGCAGCGTTCGACCACCGCGTCGGAGTTGACGATGGTGCCGTCCATGTCCAGCAGCAGGGCCTTGGCGGTGAGGACGACGGGGGCGGTGGTGGTGCTGGCCGGCATCGGTGGGACTCCAGACGGGGCGGGAGAAAGAGAACAAGTGGTTCCGTCCACCGGTCAGGGATTGAGGACGGAACCACTTTGTTCCCACACGATACAAAACGGGGGGCGGTGCCCGCCACCGCGAGGGACGTGACTTATCCCTCCAAAGCGCGCCGGGTCGCCGGACCGTACACGCCCCACGGGTCCTCGTAGACGCCGTACTCCAACTGGAAGTCCTCGACGGCGCTGCGGACCGAACGGCCGAACTTGCCGTCGAACCTGCCGCGGTACAGACCCTGCTCCGCGAGCAGCCGTTGGAGCTTCTCCACCTCGGCGCCGGAGTCCCCGTGCCGCAGGGTCGGGGCCTGGGCGGGCGGCGGCGGAGGGGGCGGCGGCTTGGGGCTGGCCGAACGGCTGGGGCCGGCGGACGGCGTGGTGGTGGGCGCTGCCGACGAACGTGACGCGCTGGGGGAGGGGGACGCGGACGCGGAGCGGGACGCGCTGGGCGATGCGGAGCGCGAGGCCGACGCGGACGGGCTCGCCGTCGGACCGGTCGCCTCCTCCGAGGGGCCGGACGGGCCGACGGGGGCCACGCTGGCCGCGTACGCCGATGGTTTCGGGTCCTTCAGGGCCGCGTCGCCCGTCCCGGAGCCCGTGAAGCCCAGCGCCACGGCCACCGCACCGGCGGCTACCAGCGCACCTGCTCCGGCCAGGACGGGGACCAGTCGCCGGGACCGCTTGGCGGGACCCCGGTCGACGGCGCCCGCGGTTCGCGGGGGCTGCGGGGGAACGGCGCGCAGCTGCACCGTCTGGTCCGGCCACGCCAGTACCGGTATCCCGTATGCGGGGGTGTTCGGCTCCGCCGGGCCGGCGGGCGGCACCGGCGGAAGCAGGGTCGTCGCGGCTTCATCGGCATGCGGGCCCGGGCCCGCAGCCGGGTCCGGAGCCGCCTCCGGCTGCCCGGACGCGTGCGCCGTGCCCTGCCCGGGCCGCAGTGGCGGGACGGCCCCCTGACCGGCGGCTGGGCCCGGGTTCGCCGCCCGCGGGACCGGTGCCGGGGTGTGCGGGACGTGCGACGGGTCGGCGGGCAGGTCGGCGGGTACCGGCTCCTGACCCGGCTCCTGACCCGGCGCCGGGCGCGGCGGGGTCGGCCCCTGTGCCCGGGGGGCACCCGGCGGGGTCGGGGCCGCCGGGAACGGGGGCCGGTCCGGGGTGTCGGAGGGCTGGGCGACCGCGCCCAGGACCGGCTGCGGCGGCGTCGGGCCCGGCTCCGCCTGCCCCTGGTCCGGCAGGGCCACGTAGGGGCGGATGCGCAGCGGGTTGAACCCCACCCCCGGCGTGCATCTGCACTCGACGCCCGCAGCGCCGCATTCTGGACAGCGCTCAGCGCTCACTGGTACCCCTCCCTGGCCAATGCCTGCGATTATGCAGACCCCTCAGGCCACACCCAACCCGTCCGACAGGCCATAACCGGACAGACCGCTCAGGATGGAGATGTTGATCCGGCCCGAGGAGGAGCCGATGGCTCAGGAAGTGACCACGCCGGCCGTGGACCCCGGTCCCGGCACCGAGCGCCCCTCCCGCGAGGTGCTCGTCTCGATCGGGGCCCTGCTGCTGGGCCTGCTGATCTCCAGCCTCGACCAGACCATCGTCTCCACCGCGCTCCCCACGATCGTCAGCGAACTCGGCGGCATGGACCACCTGTCCTGGGTGGTCACCGCCTACATGCTGGCCTCGACGGCGGCGACGCCGCTGTGGGGCAAGCTCGGTGACCAGTACGGACGCAAGAAGCTCTTCCAGTACGCCATCGTGATCTTCCTGCTGGGATCGGCCCTCTGCGGCCTCGCCCAGGACATGCCGCAGCTCATCGGCTTCCGTGCCCTCCAGGGACTGGGCGGCGGCGGGCTGATGGTCCTGTCCATGGCGATCGTCGGCGACATCGTCCCGCCGCGCGAGCGCGGCAAGTACCAGGGCCTGTTCGGTGCGGTGTTCGGTGCGACCAGCGTGCTCGGGCCGCTGCTGGGCGGTCTGTTCGTGGACCACCTCTCCTGGCGCTGGGTCTTCTACATCAACATCCCCATCGGTCTCGTCGCACTCGTCGTCATCGCCACGGCGCTGCGCATCCCGGCCCGCTCCTCCCGCCACACCATCGACTACCTGGGCACCTTCCTCATCGCCTGCGTCGCCACCTGCCTCGTGCTCGTGGCCTCCCTCGGCGGTACCTGGGGCTGGGGTTCGGCCCGGATCATCGGGCTCGCCGTCCTCGGCGCCGTGCTCCTGGCCGTCTTCGTGGCCGTCGAGCGGCGGGCCGCCGAACCTGTCCTGCCGCTTGGCCTGTTCCGCGTCCGCACCTTCACGCTCTGCTCGGTGATCAGCTTCGTCATCGGCTTCGCGATGTTCGGCGCGATGGTCTACCTGCCGACCTTCCTCCAGGTGGTGCGGGGCGTCTCACCCACCATGTCGGGCGTGCACATGCTGCCGATGGTGCTCGGCCTGCTGATCGCCTCCACCGCATCCGGGCAGATCGTCAGCCGCACGGGACGGTGGAAGGTCTTCCCCATCCTGGGCACCGGCGTCACCGCCGTGGGCCTGCTGCTCCTGCACCAGCTGCACCGCGACAGCTCCGACTGGGAGATGAGCGTCTACTTCTTCGTCTTCGGCGTGGGCCTCGGTCTCGTCATGCAGGTACTCGTCCTCGTCGTACAGAACTCGGTCAGCTACGCCGACCTCGGCGTCGCCACCTCCGGCGCCACCTTCTTCCGTTCCATCGGCGCCTCCTTCGGCGTCGCCATCTTCGGCACGGTCTTCACCAACCGGCTCGGCGACCAGCTCTCCGCCGCCCTGGCCGGCGTCGCGCTGCCACCGGGCGTGGACGTCGCCCAGCTGGAGGCCGATCCGCGGGCCGTCGCCCAACTGCCCGCCGAGGTGCGGACCCGAGTGCTCGACGCCTACTCCAACTCCATCACCGACGTCTTCCTCTACGCGGTGCCCGTGGTGCTGATCGCCTTCGTGATCGCCTGGTTCCTCAAGGAGGACAAGCTCCGCGCGTCCGTCACCGCGCCCGACGTGACGGAAACGCTCGCCTCCAACCCCGTCCAGCGCTCCTCCCACGAGGAGGTCGCCCGCGCGCTGTCCGTGCTGGGCACCCGCGAGGGCCGGCGGCACGTCTACGAGAAGATCACCGAGAAGGCCGGGTACGACCTGCTCCCCGCCGCGAGCTGGCTGCTGCTGCGGATCAACAAGTACGGCTCCGCCGAACCGGCGGTGCTCGCGGAACGCACCATCGTCCCGCTCAGGGCCATCACGGACGCCGCCCGGCAGGTCGAGGAACGGGGGCTCGCCTCCCGCGACGGGATCGCGCTGGTCCTCACGGACCGGGGGCGGGTGGCCGCGCGCCGTCTCTCCGATGCCCGCCAGGAATCCCTGGCCGAGCTGCTCGGCGACTGGTGGGGGCCGGAACGCCCCACCGACCTGGTCAAACTGGTCGAGGAGATCAACCGGGAGCTGTGCGGATCCGACTCCGAGGAGCCGTACGACACGCTGGCGCGGAGAGACCACGCCGCGCACTGAGGGCGGCGGCGGTCAGGCGGAAGGGGCGGCCTGGACCAGGGACTTCTCGAACCAGTGCTCGGCGTAGGGGCCGGAGTTGTAGGCCGGTATTTCCCGGTACCCGTGCCGCGCGTACAGGGCGCGGGCCTCGACGAGGTCGGACCGGGTGTCGAGGCGGACCCGCTCGGCGCCCATGGCCCGGCCCGCCTCCTCCAGCGCGCCGAGCAGGGCCGCCCCGCCGCCGGTGCCGCGGGCGCGCGGGTCGACGTACACCCGGGTGAGCTCGGCGGTGACGGGGTCGATGAGGCGGATGCCGCCGCAGGACATCGGCCGCCCGTCCAGTCGCCCGACCAGGAAACGGCCCGCCGGTGGGGCCAGGTCGTCCGCCGGGAAGTCCAGCATCCCCTGGTCGATCTCGGCCTCGGTGACGGACCGCTTCCAGTAGCGGCCGGCCACCTCGGCGTAGTACGCGCGCCGCAGGGTGGTCGCGTCCGGGGTGGTGTAGGGCTCCGGGACGACGCTCCAGGCGCCGGGGGCGGGGGTCGTGGGGGTGATGGGGGTCGTCGTCGACGTCGTCGAGGTCGTCGAGGTCGTCGGGGTGCTGGTGATGATCGCGTCGGTGTTCATGTCGCCATTGTGGAGCGGGGTCCGCGTCGGCCGCGTGGAATATCCACAGGCACGGGTCGATGATGAGAAAAGGTGAAAATACGACAAATGGAGGGTGTGAGAGGCATGGCGGAGCATCCGGACTGTGCGCTGGTCCGCCGGGGCTACGAGGCCTTCGGCAGGGGCGACATGGAGACGCTGGGCACCCTGATGACGGCTGACGTCATCCACCACGTACCCGGCAGCAGCCCGCTCTCCGGGCACCACAAGGGTCGGGAGGCGGTCCTCGACCTCTACCGGCGGCTCGGCGAGGAAACCCGCGGCACCCTCCGGATCCGCCTGGACAAGGTCCTGGCGGACGGCCGGGGGCACGTGATGGCGTTCCACTTGGCGCAGGGCGACCGCGGCGACCGGGGCATCGAGATCCACGAGGGCCTCTTCTTCACCATCGTCGGCGGGAAGATCACGGACGTCGACCAGTGCACGGAGGACATCGACGAGTCGGACGCGTTCTGGGGGTAGCGGGGCTTCCGGCCACCCGGCCAGCCGCCCGGGTGCCGGGTGCGGTGCCCGCCGGATTCGGCGCCGGCCGGGCAGGGCGCACCCGGGGGCGGGGCTCCTACGGCCCGAGCGGGTCGTAGGAGAAAGGCGATAGCCGTCCCGGAGGCCCGGAGGCCCAGATCACCCCCGAGGGGTGGCCGCGGGGCGGCCGCCCCAGCCGAGCCCCCGGCCGAGCCACCCGACCGCCCCGCCCCCCAACCCTCCGCCGTCAGGCCTGCTTAGGCCCCGTCTGCTGGACCACCTCGAAGGACCAGACCGAAGAGGCGGACGACGCCGGCTTCGGGCGGTCGCCGCCCGCGGGGCCCTGGTGGGCGGCCTTCATCGGGCCCTCCATCCACGCCTGGAAGTCCTCCTCCGAGCGCCACCGGGTGTACACGAGGTACTGGTCGGTGCCCTCGACGGGACGCAGCAGCTCGAACCACTCGAAGCCGTCCGAGCCCTCGACGGTGCCCGCCCGGGAGGCGAAGCGCTTCTCCAGGACCTCCCGCTGCTCGGCCGGCACGGTCAGGGCGTTGATCTTCACGATGCTCATGGACGCCATCCTAGGTATCCCCGCGGGGGATATCGTCGTCCAGGTAGTCAAACGCGGTACGCAGCGCGGCAGCCAGGCGAAGTCGGGGTCGCGGTCGACGGGGCGACAGGTCGGGAGGACGACGGGGCGTGGCTGACGCGGCGGAGCACGGCGGTGCGAACGGACGTGCCGGGGCCATAGGCGGTGGCGGCACCGGGCTGGGCGCGGTGCGCCTGGTCCTGTGGGTGTTGGCCGGGGCACTCGCCGTCAGACAGGCCGCTGCCGTGCTGCGGGTGCCGCCCGGCGAGTGGCTCGGCGGCTTCCACCTCCCCGGCAGCCTGCCCGGTTCGCTCTACGACGCGGGCCAGTTCACCGGTACTCCCTTCGCGGGCCTCGTCCTGAAGCCGCTGACCGGTTTCGCCGCCCCCTCCCTGGAGGTGGCCTGGACCTGCGTGACCCTGCTCTTCGTCGCCGCGATCGGGCTCGTCGCCGCGCGCGGTCTACCCGACCCCGTGCCCCGCCGCACGGCCCTGCTCGCCGCGCCCCTGGCGGTCGCGGTGATGATGGTCTCGCTGCCCGTCCGCGAGGCCGCCTCCCCGGGGCAGACCGCGGTGCTGCCCGTGCTGCTGGTGCTGCTGGCCGTGTTCCGGGTACCCGGCGACCGCCCCGCCGGCTTCCTCCTCGGCCTCGCCGCCGCCCTCCAGCCGCCCCTGCTGGTCTTCGCCGCGCTGCTGTGGCTCACCGGCCGTCGCCCCTCCGCGCAGGCCGCCGCCGTCACCTTCGCCGGCGCCACCGCCCTGTCCTGGGCCTCCCTGCCGCGCGACTCCTGGACGTACTGGGTCGAGCACGTCGCCGGCACCGGCCTCGGCGGAGCCCCGGACGGCCTCGCCAACCAGTCCCTCCACGGCGCGCTGCTGCGCCTCGGCCTCGGCGGCCCCGCCGAGATCGCCCTCTACCTCGCCCTCGCCGCGGCCGTCACCTGGTTCGGCCTGCGCCGCGCGGCCCGCTACGCCCGCGACGGCCAGCTGCTGCTCGCCGTCGCCGTCACGGGCTGCGTGGCCGTCGCCGTCTCCCCGGCCGGCTGGCGCCACCAACTGCTGTGGGTGCTGCTCGCGGTGGCCGGCAAGGTCGGCGAGCGGGCCGCCGACCGGCGCGTGTGGCCGGTCGCCGTCGTCCTCGCCATGACCCTGCCGAGCTCGGTCCTGCTGCCGAACATGACCGCGCTGGCCCCCGTACGGGACAACGTGCCGCTCCTGACGGCCCTCGCCGCCGCCTGCGCCGTGCCGTTCCTGCCGCGTTCCTCGCCGTACTGGCGCGCGCCCGTGCCCACCGTCCACGTGCGTCCCGGGGCGTCCCGCTGGGCGCGGGTACCGCTGCTGCCGTTCTGGCGGCGGGTGATGAACCGGCCCAACCTGCTGCTGGAACTGCTGCTGATACGGGTCGGCTACTCGCTCTACTCGCACATCCGCGCCGCCGCCCCCGCGAGCCGCCCGCTCGCCGAGGGCAACGCCGCCGAGGTCCACGGGATCGAGCGGGCGCTCGGCATCGACATCGAGCACGCCGTGAACCACGCCGTGGTGAACACGCCCTGGCTGGAGGCGTTCTTCAACTTCTACTACACCTCCTTCCACTTCGTGGTCCCGCTGGGCATCCTGGGCGTCCTGTACTGGCGCCGGCCCGGCGACTACCGCTGGGCCCGCGCCTCGCTCGGCCTCGCCACCGTCCTCGCCCTCTTCGGTTTCTGGCTGTACCCGCTCGCGCCGCCGCGCCTGATGCCCGGCCTCGGCTTCATCGACACCGTGCACGGCGTGCAGGACCTGGCGAACCCCTCGTACGGGGCGATGACCGCGATCTCCAACCAGTACGCGGCGATGCCCTCGCTGCACTTCGGCTGGTCACTGTGGTGCGGGATCGTCATCGTGGTCCTCGCGCCGAAGGGCTGGCAGAAGCTGCTGGGCGTGCTGCACCCGCTGATCACGGTGTGCGCGATCGTCGCCACGGCCAACCACTGGGTCCTCGACGCGGTGGGCGGCGCGCTCGTCGTCGCCGCGGGCTTCGCTCTGGTCCACGTCCTGTCCGGGCCGCGGGGCGTGCGGGTGAGCCTGCCCGCGCAGCGCGCGGCCGCCGCCCGGGAAGAGGCCCGCGCCCCCGCGCGTACCTGACCCCCGATCCGGGGGGAGGCGAGAGGGGCGGAGCCTGCGGCCGTCCCGGCCCCGGACGTGCCGGAGGGGCGCCGGGGCGTCACCGCCCCGGCGCCCCTCCGGTGGATCGCCGCGTCCTGTCAGGATCGGGCCCCCCGTGCGATCGCGCCACTCGGGCGGTCACGCCGGGCGGCGGGCGGCAGGGGCCGGGGCGTGGGTGGAACGGCCCCTGCCGCCCGGGAACCGGTGCGGTCGCGCGTGCTCAACCGCGGCTGACCCGGAGTTCCTTGATGCCGTTGAGCCAGGCGGCGCGCAGGCGGCGCGGGTCCTCGCCGGTGAGGCGCAGGTCGGGCAGGACGTCGGCGAGGGCGTTGAAGATCAGGTCGATCTCCATGATGGCCAGGGACTTGCCGAGGCAGAAGTGCGGGCCGCCGCCGCCGAAGCCGAGGTGCGGGTTCGGGTCGCGGGTGACGTCGAAGCGGCCGGGGTCGGTGAAGACCTCGGGGTCGTGGTTGGCGGAGGAGTAGAACATGCCCACCCGGTCGCCCGCCTTGATCTTCTGGCCGCCCAGTTCGGTGTCCTGGGTGGCGGTGCGCTGGAAGGACACCACCGGGGTGGCCCAGCGCACGATCTCCTCGGCCGCGGTGGCCGGCCGGGTCTCCTTGTACAGCTCCCACTGGTCGGGGTGGGTGAGGAAGGCGTGCATGCCGTGGCTGATGGCGTTGCGGGTGGTCTCGTTGCCCGCGACCGCGAGCAGCAGGACGAAGAAGCCGAACTCGTCGGAGCCGAGGTTGCCCTGGCCCTCGGCGGCGACCAGCTGCGTGACGATGTCCTTGGCCGGACACTCCTTGCGTGCGGCGGCCAGGTTCATCGCGTAGCCGATGAGTTCCATGGCCGCGTTCGCGCCGACCTCTTCGGTGATCGCGTACTCGGGGTCGTCGTAGGCGATCATCTTGTTCGACCAGTCGAAGATCCGCGCCCGGTCCTCCTGCGGCACGCCGATCAGTTCGGCGATGGCCTGGAGGGGGAGTTCGCAGGCGACCTGCGTGACGAAGTCGAAGCTGCCGTCGGCCGACGCCGCCAGGGCCTCGTCGGCGATCTTCCGGGCCCGGTCGCGCAGGGCCTGTTCCAGGCCGCGGATGGCACGCGGGGTGAAGCCCCGCTGCACGATCTGGCGTACGCGCGTGTGTTCCGGCGGATCCATGTTCAGCATGATCAGTCGCTGGGCATCAATGGCATCGCGCGGGATGTGCTCGTTGAAGCGGATGATCGCGGTGTTGGTGGTGGAGGAGAAGAGTTCCGGGTGCGTGGAGACGTACTTGACGTCCGCGTGCCGGGTCACGACCCAGTAGCCCTCGTCGTCGAAGCCGGTGATGCCCCGCCGCTGCGGGCACCACCACACGGGCGCGGTCTGCCTCAGCTGGGCGAACTCCGGGAGGGGGACGCGGCTTTGGAGCAGATCGGGGTCGGTGGCGTCGAAGCCTTCGGGCAGCGCGGGACAGGACATCGGGGCAACTCCAAAGTCTGACGGACCATCAGAAGTTGGCTTGAAGGTAGTAACGAGTTCTACAAGTGACAAGGGTCGGAACGCCAACTGTTGCGTGTGGAATCCGTGGAGCCGCGTGCACGACCCTTGCGTGCCGGGGGTCCAGGTCATAAGACTGCGGGGGAGAACTAGAACGCGTACTAGTTCGGGCGGGGCGCCGGGACGGCCCGCCGCGCTGGCGCTGTGCAGGAGAGGACGAGCTCATGGCCGCGGAACCCGTCATCGTCGAAGCCGTACGCACCCCCATCGGGAAACGCGGGGGCGCGCTGGCCAACCTCCATCCCGCCTACCTCCTCGGCGAGACCTACCGCGAACTCCTCGCCCGGACCGGAATCCAGCCCGACTGCGTCGAACAGATCGTCGGCGGCACCGTCACCCACGCCGGCGAACAGTCCATGAACCCCGCCCGCAACGCCTGGCTCGCCATGGGACTCCCGTACGAGACCGCCGCGACCACCGTGGACTGCCAGTGCGGCAGCTCCCAACAGGCCAACCACATGGTCGCCAACATGATCTCCGGCGGGGTCATCGACGTCGGCATCGCCTGCGGCGTCGAGGCCATGAGCCGCGTCCCGCTGGGATCCGGCTCCAAGCACGGCCCGGGCAAGCCCTTCCCCGACGAATGGAACGTCGACCTCCCGAACCAGTTCGAGGCCGCCGAGCGCATAGCCCGCCACCGCGGCCTCACCCGCGAGGACGTCGACGCCCTGGGCGTGCTCTCCCAGGAGCGGGCCGCGGCCGCCTGGGCCGAGGAACGCTTCAAGCGCGAGACCTTCGCCGTCCAGGTCCCCACCACCGAGGCCGAGCAGGCGGCGGGCCAGGGCATGTGGCGCCTGGTCGACCGGGACGAGGGCCTGCGCGACACCAGCATGGAGGGCCTGGCCCGGCTCAAGCCCGTCATGCCGACGGCCGTGCACACCGCCGGGAACTCCTCGCAGATCTCCGACGGAGCCGCCGCCGTCATGTGGGCCTCGCGCAAGATGGCCCGGGCGCTCAAGCTGCGCCCGCGCGCCCGCATCGTCGCCCAGGCGCTGGTCGGGTCCGACCCGCACTTCCACCTCGACGGTCCGATCGACGCCACGCGGGCCGTACTGGGCAAGGCGGGCATGTCGCTCCGGGACATCGACCTCGTCGAGATCAACGAGGCCTTCGCCTCCGTGGTCCTCAGCTGGGCCAAGGTCTTCGACCAGGACCTGGAGAAGGTCAACGTCAACGGGGGCGGCATCGCGCTCGGCCACCCCGTCGGCGCCACCGGAGCCCGCCTCATCACCACCGCGCTGCACGAGCTGGAGCGGCGCGACAAGGAGTTCGCCCTGATCACCATGTGCGCGGGCGGCGCGCTGGCCACGGGAACGATCATCCAGCGCCTCTAGGGACTGTCGGCCGACGCCTGACCGGCGGCCCCGGCCCCCCTCCGTAAGCGGACGGGGGCCGGGGCCGCCGGGCGCCGCGTTCCCGGTGACTGCCCGGCTTCATGTAGCCGACCGGGCCGCTGCCGATCACCTCCTGGGACCCCTCGCGCAGGTGCGGGTGCAGCACGGTGAGCTGAGCGCCGCGCCGCTCGCCGGCACTGGCCCGGCGTCCAGTCGAATGTCCCGAATCCCGGCGCCGCCCCTCCAGTTGGACCCGATCTCGATCAACCCTAGGATGAGCCGTCGAGATCGATCTACGGGGGCCGGGCTGTGTCGACCATGCCGCGAGAAGGCAGCACGGAAACGTCGCCGGGCCGCAGTAGGTGACGGCTGCGGCACCTACTTCCGAGGCGTGGCGCTGCCTCCAGGGCATGTCCTCGGACGCGCTGACCGGGGTGCCGCGCCAGCCTCCCGACGCGTCGGCCTCGGCCGGACCCGACGACGAACTGCGCGGCCACCGGTTTCGCCGCCCTCGTCTTGGCCTTCCACGCCCGCGACCATCACAGCCGGGCGACCTGGCGCCGGTGCTCACGGCCGGGACCGGGGCCAACCCACCGGGCGTGGCACGCTGCCCCTTCCACCCTGGCTCGGAGCTGCCGGCGGCCCTGGCCCGCCCGCCGGCCCGGGAAGTACCCGGCGTACGGTTCGCGCTGCGCCCCGAGTTCGCCGTAACCCCGGAGGCGCCGGCCCGGCGCCGCTCGATCCGGCTCGGCACGATCCCACGCATTTTCGTGAATCCGAATGGATCATCAACCGCCCGGGAGGCGACGTAAATGGATAGGCAGCTGAGTGTCCGGCTGAAGGGGGCCTTCTCCAAGGGAGGGCTTTCGGCGTTCCGCGACCAGGTGGGGCTGGCTCCGCGCGGTCGTGTCAATGACGACTGGGACGAGGAGCTCGGGAGGCTGGAGCTGCGCGCCAAGGAGGAGGGCCGGGTGAAACTGTCGCTGTGGCGCTACGCGGATGACGACTGGCTGGTCTCCCTCGTCTACGCGCGCGACCCGCTGCCCGCCGACGAGGTGGAGGCGCTGCGGCTAAAGATTCTGGACGCGGCGGCCCACGCGGGGCTGACCGTCACGGCCCAGGTCCCCTCCTAGTACCCGGAAGGGCGAGAGCATGGCGAAAGCGGAGTTTTACGTTTCGGCCGACGTCGAGGCCGACGGGCCGGTGCCCGGGCCGTTCTCGATGTCGAGCTTCGGTCTGGCGGTGGCGGGGGTCCGCGACGGGGACGGGTTCCGGGCGGTCGATCCCGCCGAGCGCACCTTCTACGCCGAGCTGAAGCCGATCAGTGACGCCTTCGACCCGGAGGCCCTGGCGGTCAGCGGCCTGGACCGGGGGCTGCTGGCGCGGGAGGGGCGGGATCCGGCCGAAGCGATGAACGGTGCGGCCGCGTGGCTGGCCACCGTGTCGCAAGAGCTGGGCGCCACGCCGGTGTTCGTCGCCTACCCGCTGGGTTACGACTGGATGTGGATGTACTGGTACTTCATGCGGTTCGCGGACGGCGGTTCGCCGTTCGGCCATTCCCGCTGCATGGACCTGAAGTCGTTGTACGCGGCCAAGGCCGACGTGCGGATCGGGGAGGCGACGAAGCGGTCGATGCCGGGTCACCTGCTGTCTTCGCGTCCCCACACGCACAACGCCCTGGACGACGCGATCGAGCAGGGCGAGCTCTTCCAGAACCTGATGCGCTGGGAGGGCCCCGCGTAGCCCGCTGGGGAGCGTCGCGGTCGTGTCCGCATCCGCACATGCAGAACGCCCGGCTGAGGATCCTCGGCCGGGCGTCTGTCGGTGCGCTGCCGCACCGCTGGTGCGGGGGCGCGTGCGGGTGGTGCTGTTGTGGTCTTTGCTGCCACTGGGGTGCCTAGCCGGGTCGGCTTAGTACCAGTGGTGGGTCTGCCAGAAGTTCCAGGCGCCGACGGGGCTGCCGTAGCGGGAGTTCATGTAGTCCAGGCCCCACTTGATCTGGGTGGCCGGGTTGGTCTTCCAGTCGGAACCGGCGGAGGACATCTTCGAGGCCGGCAGGGCCTGGACCAGGCCGTAGGCGCCCGAGGAGGAGTTCGTGGCGGTGTGGTTCCAGCCGCTCTCACGGGACACGATGTTGTTGAACGCCGCGAACTGCGCCGGGTCCTTGATCATCTGCTGGGCGATCGCCTTGGCGCTCGTCGGGGCCGCCTGGGCGGGCACCGTGGCGAGCATCGAGCCGGCGACGCCGAGGGCGACGACGGTGCCCGCGAGGGTCTTCTTCGAGGCGGCGATGCGGCGGATGACGGAGTTCGACACAGGGGAACCTTCCACAGGGGACAAGGGCGGTCGCGGCATGCCTGAGGCATGCGTGATCCCTTCACGCGGTGGAGAGGGGTTCGTCGGCGGCGGGTGAAGCACCCGGGCCGCCGTGCGACTCATCCAGTTCTACCGATGCCCCACCCGCCTGGCAACGAGCCCACTTACTACCCGTCCTCGCAGCCGGGGGTCCACGGCCCCCCGCCGCCCCGGGCGGGATCCGGGCAGGTGGGGGCGGGTCCGAGGGGGCGGGTCAGGGGCCTCCGTGGGCTACTAGCCCGGGTCGTATGTGACGTGGGTCCTATGGGGCGGCTCACCCCCGGGATGCCCGAATCTCACCGAACGTCACTGCTCGTACCCCTTTGAGGGGCCCGGTCAAGTGTCGGAATTGCCCCGGAATCGAAGGAAATGGGTGGGTCGAAGGCTGCCTTCCTCGTGGCCCGCCGCAGCGCCTTCAGCAGCGTGGCGCCCAGGGTGAGGGTCAGTACGACCGTCAGCGCGGCCCGGCCCAGGTCCCAGCCCACCGAGGTCGCCAGGCAGTACGCGACGAAGCGCGCGAGGTTCTCCGGTACGGGATCCCCCGGGTGGAAGGAGATGCCCTGGCCCATGCCCTGCAGGATCACCCAGCCCTGGAGGTTCATGATCGTGCCGTACGCGAACGAGCCGAGGAACCCGTACGCCGCGAGCATCGCCAGCTCGGCCCGTCCCCGGATCCGCGCCGGGCCGGGCAGCAGCCCGGCGCCCAGCGAGAACCAGCCCAGGGCCAGCATCTGGAACGGCATCCACGGCCCGACCCCGCCCGTCAGCAGGGCGGACGCGAACATCGTGACGGAGCCCAGCACGAAGCCGAAGCCGGGACCGAGCACCCGGCCGCTGAGCACCATCAGGAAGAACATGGGCTCCAGCCCGGCCGTCCCGGCCCCCAGCGGTCTGAGCGCCGCCCCGACGGCGGCCAGTACGCCGAGCATGGCGACGGCCTTGGCGTCCATGCCCTGGTCGGCGATGGTCGCGACGACGACGGCCACCAGGAGGGGCAACAGGGCGGCGAAGAGCCAGGGCGCGTCCTGGGAGTGGGCCAGGCCGGACTGGCGGTCCGCGAGCAGGGGCCAGCCGAAGGCGGCGATGCCGATGAGGGTGACGAGGACGAGGGCCGCGGCGGCGCGGGGGCCGACGCGGACGGGCCGGTCGGCGGAGGAGGGGCGGCTCACGGCGTGCGCTCCCCGTCCGGAGCGGTCGCGTCCGGGGGCGCGGTGTCCCGGGGTGCCGCGTCCGGGGGCGCCGTCTCCAGGGGCGTCGCAAGGGCTGCCGCGACCTGGGACACGGTGAGCCAGTGGCCGGGGGCCAGGATCTTCGCCACCTGCGGGGCGAAGGCGGGCGAGGAGACGACGACCTCGGCGGTCGGGCCGTCGGCGACGGTCTCGCCACCCGCCAGGATGACGACCCGGTGGGCCAGGTCGGCGGCGAGCTCGACGTCATGGGTGGCCAGCACGATGGCGTGGCCCCGCCCGGCCAGGGTCCGCAGCAGCCCGATGAGCCGGGCCTTGGCGGCGTAGTCCAGGCCGCGGGTGGGTTCGTCGAGCAGGAGCAGCGCGGGCCGGCCGGTGAGGACCAGGGCCAGGGCGAGGGTCAGGCGCTGGCCCTCGGACAGGTCACGGGGGTGGGTGTCGTCCGGTACGCCGGGCAGCAGGGCGCTCACCAGGCCCCGGCAGGTACCGGGCTCGGCCCCCGCGTCGCCGTCGGCGGCGGCGCACTCGGCGGCGACGGTGTCGGCGTAGAGGAGGTCGCGGGGTTCCTGCGGGACGAGCCCGACCCGGCGCACCATCTCCCCCGGCGGGGTGCGGTGGGGGGCCGCGCCGCCGACGGTGACCGAGCCGGAGGAGGGGGCGAGCGTGCCGACCAGGGCGGCGAGCAGGGTGGACTTGCCGGCGCCGTTGCGGCCCATGAGGGCCACGGTCTCGCCGGGGGCGACGCTCAGGGTGATGTCACGCAGCACCTCCGCGCGGCCGCGCCGGACCCCGAGGCCGGTGACGACCGCGGCGGGCTCGTCCCCAGCCCCGTACGCAGCGGCCCCGTGCGCAGCGGCCCTGTACGCGGAGCCCCCGTCTGCGGCGGCCCCGCTCGAAGGAGCCGCACCCCCGCCCCGCCCGAGCAGCCGCCCGAGCAACCGCCCCCGGCCGGCGCCCCGCGGGGCGGCCGGGCCGGTCTCCCGCGCCGGCCCGCCGGCACCCGGACCGGCGGCGCCGCCCGGCGCCGGACCCGACGGGGCGGCCCCGGCCCCGTTCCCGGCCCCCGGGCCGGCCGGGACCGGGAGGGACGCGAGGCGGGCGTGCAGAGGGGCGGACAGGCGGCGGGCGTCGCGTACGGACAGCGGGAGGGGGGACCAGCCGGCGAGGCGGCCCAGGGAGACCACCGGCGGGTGGACGGGGGAGACGGCCATGATCTCGGCCGGGGTGCCGAGGACGGGGGCCGCGCCCGGGGAGGGCAGGAGCAGCACGCGGTCGGCGTACTGGACCACCCGCTCCAGCCGGTGCTCCGCCATCAGCACGGTCGTCCCCAGGTCGTGGACCAGCCGCTGGAGGACGGCCAGGACCTCCTCCGCCGCGGCCGGGTCCAGCGCGGACGTCGGTTCGTCGAGGACGAGGACCTTCGGGTGCGGGGTCAGTACGGAGCCGATCGCGACCCGCTGCTGCTGCCCGCCGGACAGGGTGGCGAGGGGACGGTCGCGGAGTTCGTTCAGCCCGAGCAGGTCCAGGGTCTCCTCCACCCGGCGGCGCATCACCGCGGGCGGCAGGCCCAGGGACTCCATCCCGTACGCGAGCTCGTCCTCCACCACGTCCGTCACGAAGTGGGCGAGGGGATCCTGCCCGACCGTGCCCACCACGTCCGCGAGTTCGCGCGGCTTGTGGGTGCGCGTGTCGCGGCCCGCGACCGTGACGCGCCCGCCCAGCCGGCCCCCGGTGAAGTGCGGGACCAGCCCCGACACCGCACCGAGCAGCGTCGACTTGCCGACGCCCGACGGACCGACCACGAGCGTCAGCTCGCCCTCCGGGACGACGAAGTCGGCGTCCCGCAGACAGGGCCGCCCGGCACCCTCGTAGGTCACCGACACCTGCTCGAAGCGGATCACCGGGAAGACTCCTTGGACGGTACGGGTGCCACGAAGGCGGGAAGCAGGCCGATCAGGACCGACACGGCCGGCCACAGCGGCAGCGTCGGCCACACCAGCGGCACCACGCCCGGCCGCATGGCCTCCGGATCGACCGACGCCGCGTGGACGATCAGGGCCGCCACCGCCGCCCCCGAACCGGCGACCAGCCAGGCCCGGGCCCCCCACCGGTCGGGCCGGTAACGCGTCCGGATGCTGCGCCGGCCGCCGAGCCGCAGCCCGGCCAGCGCCAGGACGAGGCCGACGCCGAGCACGGGCAGCCCGTACACGGCGCCCTCCGCCGCGAGCAGCCCGTACGTGCCCGCGCACATGCCGAGCAGGCCGCCGAGGGTCAGGACGTTGGTGGTGTGCCGGACGGCCGGCGGGACCTGCGCGGTGCGTCCGTAGCCCCGTGCGTCCATCGACGCGGCGACGGCGACCGACCGCTCCAGCGCACCCTCCAGCACCGGCAGGCCGATCTGGAGGATCGCCTTCACCCCGCCGGTGGGACGGCCCCGCAGCCGGCGGGCGGTCCGCAGCCGGACCACGTCGGCGACCATGTTCGGCGCGAAGGTCATGGCGACGACCACGGCGACACCCGCCTCGTACAGGGCGGCGGGCAGCGACTTCAGCAGCCGCGCCGGATTGGCGAGCGCGTTGGCGGCGCCGACGCAGATGAGCAGGGTGGCCAGCTTGGCGCCGTCGTAGAGGGCGAAGACCAGCTGCTCGGCGGTGACCCGGCCGCCGAAGCGGATGCCCTGCGCCCACGCGGGCAGCGGCACCTCGGGGAGGGTGAAGAGGGTGTGCGACCCGGGGATGGGGGAGCCGAGCAGCATGGAGAAGACCAGGCGCAGACCGATGACGAACAGGCCGAGCTTGACGAAGGCCCCGTAGGAGCGGGCCCACGGCGCGTCCGTACGGCGCGCGGCGACCACGTACCCGGCGACGCCGACGATCATCCCGAGCAGCAGCGGGTTCGTGGTCCGGGAGGCGGCGGTGGCGAGCCCGAGGGCCCACAGCCACCAGGCCCCCGCGTGCAGCGCGTTGCCCCGGCCGGCTTCGGGCGCCTGCCAGGGCCTGCTCCTCTTGTACGCCGCCCCGCGCGGGGAGCCCACCCGCGCCCCGGCACCGGGCCGGGCCGGGGGTGCGCTGTCGGCCGCCGGGCCGTGGGGGGCGGGCGCGTCCGCGCGGCCCGTCATCGCCTGCGGCGGCGGGACTGCCAGACGCCGGCCGCGGCCAGGGCGGCGATCGCCGCGACGCCCGCGACCAGCCCGACGGAGGGGCCGGAGTCCTGCCCGGCGGAAGCCGCCGGCGGCGAGGGCCGCGCGGACGGAGTGCCGGAGGCCGCCGGAGCCGCGGAGCCGTCCCCGGAGTCGGAGATCGGCTCTCCGCAGCCCGTCCGGGGGTAACCGGAGACCCCGCACAGCAGTGCGGCGCCGTTGTAGCGCAGCGGCTTCGCGACCTCCGCCAGCGCCTCCGCGGCCGTGGCGGCCGGGGCCACCTGGGCGCAGGCGGTGCGCGGGCCGTCCTGCGGCGGGCGTTCGCCGCCGGGGGCGTCCTCGGGCAGCCCGAAGTCGATGACCAGGGCCACCCGCTTCTTGCCGGCCGCCGGGGCGGTCGCCGCGCAGACGGCTTCGAAGTCGGCGGCCGCGCGGGGCCGGGCGGACTCGGCCGCCGCGTCCTTGCTCACGGAGAAGCGGAAGCCGAGCACCGTGCCGTCCGCAGGGCGGGCCGTCGACGGGCCCTGGGTGGCGTAGGCCCACTGGCCGCCCGCGCCGTCCCAGAACGACCAGTAGCGGTAGCTCGCCGCCAGGGCCGGGGAGGCGGCGAACAGGGTGAGGACCAGGCCGAGGACACCCAGGACCACGCCGGCGAGCGCCGGCGGACGGCGGCGGCTCACAGCTGGTTCTTCTTGCGGCGGCCGCTCAGCAGGATGCCGATGCCCATGCCGGCCGCGGCGCCCGCGCCGACGATCCACCAGACGTTCTGGCTGCCGGAGCTCTTGTCGTCCTCGCTCTCGACCTTCGTCGCGCCGGTCTCCGCCGCCTGCGGGGCGGGGCCCGTCGCGTTCAGCGCCGACACCAGGTCGGTGCCGCCGAAGGCCTTCGGGTCGGTGCCCGTCGCGTGCGCGGCGAGGATCAGGGTGCCGAGCGCGGCCGGGTTGCCCTTCGACCACTCGGCGGAGTTGTTCTTCAGCCATTCCAGCGCGCCCGCCGCGGACTGCCGGTGCCCGGCCGCGGCCAGGGCGATCACCGCGTCGGCGGTGTTGCCGGTGTCGGCGGTCGGCTGGTCGGCGCCCGGGGTGGAGGGCGTCAGGTGGCCGTCCTTCTTCAGCGCCTCGGCGAGGTAGCCGGCCGCGCCCTGGGTGGCACCCGCCGGGTCGGCGGCACCGGCCGGACAGGCCAGCGCGGCGGCGGCCGTGTCGGTGGAGGCCGGCTCGACGACGATGCCCTTGCCGAGTCCGGCCAGCGCGGCGGCGGCCGTCGCGTCGGCGTTCGCGTCGAGCTTGCCGTCGGTCGGCTGGTGCCCGAAGGCGCCCCGGTCGGCGGCCGGCTCGGTGGCGCAGCCCAGCTGGAAGGAGAGCAGCCCGTCGTAGGCGGACTTGCCGGCCTTGGACTTGACGTCGGCCGGCTTCTCGCCCGCGACGGCGAGCGAGCTGATCACCAGCGCGGTGGAGCTGCCGTCGCTGGGGGAGCCGGGCACGTAGCTCCAGCCGCCGTCCTCGTTCTGGACCGACTTCAGCCAGTCCACGGCCTTCTTGACCGTGGCGTCCTGGCCGCCGAGCGACTTCAGGGCCTGCACGGCCACGGCGGTGGCGTTGGTGTCGAGCGTCGTCGTCGCGTCACAGGCCTTCGCGGTGTCGGCGCGGAACGAGGCGAAGCCGCCGTTCGCGCACTGCTGGCCGACGAGCCAGTCGACGGCCTGCGCGGCGGGCTTCGCGCCCGCCGTCTTCTGCGCGATCAGCGCGATGGACTGGCGCCACACCCCGTCGTACGTCGGGTCGGCCTTGCCGAACAGGCCCGACGGGACGACCGGGGGAGCCGCGGGGGAGGGCGGCGGGGTGTCGGCGAGGGCTGCGGGGGCGGCGCCCACGCAGAGCACGGCGGAGGCGGCGAGCGCGGCGGCGCTGCGGCGGACGTTCATGGGGGGCGGGTGCCTCTCGTGCTGGGGAACGGGAGGCAGGCACGCGCGGGTACCGGGCTCCGGCTCCGTTTACCTCGACGGTGCCGACCGCCGGAGGACCCGGCGGCACGAGCCGCGCACCTCCGGTACGGGGCATTCCGGCTGCCCGCCCGAAGGCGGTCACGGTTGCGGGTCAGCGCCGGAGTCTCACCGGCTTCCCCCCGTACGGAGGTGTGGACGACGGGCCCACTCTACCGGCCCGTAGCAGGCCGACCCGGTGGCACCGCCCGCCCCGGCCCCCGCCCGGCCCGGGTCCGGGCCCCCCTCACAGCGCCCGGTACGTCACCGGGTCCGTGCCCGGCACCGCCTCAGCCCGGCCCTGTTTGACCAGGCGCCGCAGGTGCGCCTCCGCTTCGGAGACGGCGATGTTCCGGGAGCCGTACGGGATCTGCTCCCAGGGGCGGTTCCATTCCATCCGCTCCGCCAGCCCCCACGGGGTCAGCGGTTCGGCGAGCAGCCGCCACAGTCCGGTCAGCCGCTCCTCGTGGTGGTCGAGGAGCTCCCGGACGCGGGCGGGGGCGTCGGTGAAGGCGTGCTGGTGGGCGGGGAGCACCTCGGCGGGCCCCAGCCGGCCGATCCGTTCGAGGGAGTCGAGGTAGTCGCCGAGGGGGTCGGTGACGCGCTCGTCGGAGGGGTCCTCGTAGAGGCCGATGTGCGGGGAGATCCCCGGCAGCAGGTGGTCGCCGGAGAAGAGGCGGCCGTTGCCGGGGAGGTGCGCCGGGTGCTCCTCCTCCAGGTGCAGGCAGACGTGGCCGGGGGTGTGCCCCGGGGTCCAGATCGCCCGCAGCCGGCGCCCGGCCAGGGGCAGCAGCTCGCCGGGGACGATCTCCCGGTCGGGGACCGCGGCCCGCAGCCCGGGCAGGGTCCGCAGGCGGCCGCTCGCGCGGGCGGCGCGCAGCGGGGCGACGTGCTCCTCGGGGGCTCCGGCGGTGGCCAGCTTCTCGCTCATGTAGTCGAACCAGACGCCGGGCTCGGCGGAGCGGGTGCGCACGACGACCTCGGTGTCGGCGGCATGCATGGCGATCCACGCCCCGGAGGCTTCCCGGACCTGCCCGGACAGGCCGTGGTGGTCGGGGTGGTGGTGGGTGATGACCACGCCGTGCACGTCGGCGACGGCGAACCCGAGCGTGCCGAGGCCGTGGGCGAGGGCGTCCCAGGAGGCGGGGTCGTCCCAGCCGGTGTCGACGAGGACGGGACCGCGGTCGGTGTCGAGGACGTGGACGAGGGTGTGCCCGAGCGGGTTGTCGGGGATGGGCACCTTCACGGCCCAGACACCGCCGCCGTGGTCGGTGACCTGGGAGGCGGGGGCGTCCGCGGGGTTGTCGTGCGCGGGGGCGGCTTGTGCGGGGCCGGCGTGTGGCGCGTCGGCGTCCCGGGCGTCGCCGTCCCGTGCCGCGTTTGCGTTGCCGACCCGTGCCGTGTTGCCGTCCGTCGCGCCGTCCGCCGGTGCCGCGTTGTCCTGTGGCATGGGGCTCCCCTGTCCGCTGACGAGAACTTGTTCCAGTAGTAGCCCAAGTCGACCATCATCGGGCCTCGCTGACTAGCCTTCACCGGTCGCTGGATCTTCTCGCCCGTTCCGTCCGGGCCGTGGACTCCTCCAACTAGAACTGGTATCAGTTCTGGAACGCCAAACCCCAGGAGGCCTCAGTCATGACCGAGCTCGTGGAACACGGACAGCTGTTCATCGGCGGGGAATGGACCGATCCGCTGGGCACCGACACCCTGCGCGTCGTCTCCCCCCACACCGAGCAGGTCATCGGCAGCGTCCCGCACGCCTCCCGGGCCGACGTCGACCGGGCCGTCGCCGTCGCCCGCAAGGCCTTCGACGAAGGCCCCTGGCCCCGCATGACACTGGACGAGCGGATCGCCGTCGTCACCCGGATCAAGGACGCCATCGCCGTCCGCCACGAGGAGATCGCCCGCTCGATCAGCTCCCAGAACGGCTCCCCGTACTCCTGGAGCATCCTCGCCCAGGCCCTCGGCCCGATGATGGTCTACGACGCCGCGATCACCGTCGCCCGCGACTACCCGTACGAGGAGCACCGCCAGGGAGTACTCGGGCCGATCCTGGTCCGCCGGGAGCCGGTGGGCGTGGTCGCCGCCGTCATCCCGTGGAACGTCCCGCAGTTCGTGGCCGCGGCCAAGCTCGCGCCGGCGCTGCTCACCGGCTCGACCGTCATCCTCAAGCCCTCCCCCGAAGCCCCCCTCGACTCCTACATCCTGGCCGACATCGCACGGGAGGCCGGGCTGCCCGAGGGCGTCCTGTCGATCCTGCCCGCCGACCGCGAGGTCAGCGAGTACCTCGTCGGCCACCCCGGCATCGACAAGGTCGCCTTCACCGGCTCCGTCGCCGCCGGCCGGCGCGTCATGGAGGTCGCCGCGCGCAACCTGACCCGGGTCACCCTGGAACTCGGCGGCAAGTCCGCCGCCGTGATCCTGCCCGACGCCGACCTGGAGACCACCGTCGCCGGGATCGTCCCGGCCGCCTGGATGAACAACGGCCAGGCCTGCGTCGCCCAGACCCGCGTCCTCGCGCCGCGCGGCCGCTACGACGAGTTCGCCGACGCCCTCGCCGCGGCCGCCGGGGCCCTCGTCGTCGGCGACCCCCTGGACCCGGCGACCCAGCTCGGCCCCCTCGTCGCACAGCGCCAGCAGCAGCGCTCGCTGGACTACATCCGCATCGGCCAGGAGGAGGGCGCGAAGGTCCTCACCGGCGGCGGCCGCCCGGCGGGCCTGGAACGGGGCTGGTACGTCGAGCCCACGCTCTTCGGCGACGTCGACAACTCGATGCGGATCGCCCGCGAGGAGATCTTCGGCCCGGTGGTGTGCCTGATCCCCTACGGCGACGAGGCGGAAGCGGCGCGGATCGCCAACGACTCCGAGTTCGGGCTGAGCGGCAGCGTCTGGACCGCCGACACCGAACACGGCATCGACTTCGGACGCCGCATCCGCACCGGCACCTTCAACGTGAACACCTTCAGCCTCGACATGCTGGGCCCGTTCGGCGGCTACAAGAACAGCGGCGTGGGCCGCGAGTTCGGCCCGGAGGGCCTGAGCGAGTACCTGGAGCACAAGATGATCCACCTCCCGGCGGGCTACGCCCCGGGCGCCTCCGGGGCGGGAGCCTGATGGGAGACCGCTGGCAGGTCGAGGTGGACCGGGGGGTCTGCATCGGCTCGGGCATGTGCGTCAACCACGCCCCGGACGGCTTCGCCCTCGACTCGGCCCGCCAGTCCCACCCCCGGGCCCCGCAGACGGACGCGAACGAACCCACCCTCACGGCAGCCGAAGGCTGCCCGGTGGAAGCCATCCTGATCACGCTGGCCGAAACGGGGGAACCGGTGTTTCCGCCGGAGGAGTGAGGGGGGTGGGGTGGGGGTGGGGTGGGGGGTGGGGTGGCTGGTCGGGGTCGGGGGTGGGGTGGCTGGTCGGGGTCGGGGGTGGGCGGTGCTCCCTTGATGGGGTCGGGTGTGTGTCGGGGGCTGCCCGTCAGTCCACTGTCCTTCCGTTTCGGTCCGGTCCCTCAAGGGCGCTCACTTCGTTCGCGTCGCTTCGCGATGGCCTTCGGCCACCCTTGACCGACCGGCCCGAAACGAAATGCCAAAGACTGCCGGGAAGCCCCCGAAGGAGGGCAGGGGGGAACGACTGCCCAAAGGTTCCGTCAGGGACGAGGCGAGGGGCCGGGGGTCGGTAGGCCGGGCACACGGCCCCTCGCGGCCCCTTCCGGGACCACACCCGAGCCCTACCCACCCGAAATGACGACCAGGACGTCCTGGGGTGCAGTCAGGCGCGCGTGAGATCGCTACGCGCTTCTCTCGGCTTAGCGGCAGCGGCCCGTCTGGGGCTGGACATAGGCCGCAGGAGGCATCTGTGCCCCGGTGTCGTCTCAGCGGCTGACGACCGGCCGTGGTCACTCTCACGGGCAGTCTGGGGTCTTTCCTGCCAGCGGGGTGTCGCCGCAGGAGTACAGGCGGGCGGTAGCCGCACGTCAAGGGCCATGGGTGGGGCGCGTGGGCGGTCTATGTCCAGCCCCAGACGGTCGCCGGACGCTAAGCCGAGAGGGGCGCGTAGCGATCCGATGCGCCTGACTGCACGCCAGGCTGATGTGGTCGTCATTTCGGGTGGGTAAGCCGTTGGCTCGGTCCCGGAAGGGGGCGCGAGGGGGCCGTATGCCCGGCCTACCGGCCCCCGGCCCCTCGCCTCATCGCTGAGAGACCCGCTCCTCTGGCTCTTCCCCGTGACCGTTCTTTTGGGGGGTTCCCGGCTGTCTTCGGCTTTCCGGGGTGGGGCGGTCGGTCAAGGGTGGCCGTAGGCCATCGCGTAGCGACGCGACGACGAAGGAGGAGCGCCCTTGAGGGACCGGTCCACCCCGGAGAGACGATGAGACTGACGGGAAACCACCAAACCCTCCCCGATACGGACCAGCTAGGACCCCGCCGTCCCCCGGCCCCGCCTCCCCGGCCGACCCCGCCCCGACCGCTTCAGGCCTTTTCCGGGGCCGTCAGGTCGATCAGGCGGCACACCGTTTCGATGTCGATCTTGACCTGGGCGATCGAGGCGCGGCCCGACAGCCACGTGATGAGTGCCGAGTGCCAGGTGTGTTCGATGACGCGGACCGCCGAGAGCTGTTCCGCCGTCGGCGGGGCCTCCAGGCCCATCGCGTCGAGGATGATGGCCGTGGTCAGCCGGGAGACCGTGTCGACCTCCGGGCTCACGCTGCGGTCCGCGAAGGTCAGGGCGCGGACCATGGCGTCCGCGAGGTGGGGTTCGCGCTGGAGCGCGCGGAACGCGCGCATCAGGGTCTCCGCGACGCGGGCCGCAGGGTCGTCGCCCGCCGGAGGGCGTTTGCGCAGCGTGGTGTGCATGTGCTGGAGCTGGTCCTGCATGGTGGCCACCAGCAGGTGCACCTTCGAGGGGAAGTACCGGTAGAGCGTTCCGAGCGCCACGCTGGACAGCTCCGCGACCTCCCGCATCTGCACGGCGTCGAAGCCGCCCCGGCTGGCCAGCTGGGCGCTCGCGTGCAGGATCCGACGGCGGCGCGCCTCCTGGCGCTCCGTCAGGGGAGGGGACGCCGGCGTGGTGACGGCCTTCGCTTCCGCTGTCATGTGTCCCGTTCCATGGCGTTCCGTGGCGTCGCTGGTGGTGCTGCGCAGGGGCCGATCCGGGCGTGACCCGGGGTCAGCATGTCAGGCGTCCGAGCCGTGGCGCGAATCACCTGCTCCGCCTCTTACGGTGTGGTTTCCGGCCGGTAGATTCAATGGTCTTCAACGGATCAAGTCTGAAACTTGTTCTACATTATCCGAGCGGTTACGCTCCGGCGAAAGTCGCAGGCAGAAGGGGGCCGAGAGTGACCGCTGAGGCCATCGTGACGAGCCCTTTCGCGGGTTCCGCCACCGACGGCGACCGCCCGTTGCGCATCGCACTCCTCACCTACAAGGGGAACCCGTTCTGCGGCGGTCAGGGCGTCTACGTACGGCACCTCTCGCGTGAGCTCGTCCGCCTCGGACACTCCGTCGAGGTCATCGGTTCGCAGCCCTATCCGGTCCTCGACACGGGCGCCACGCTCACCGAGCTGCCGAGCCTGGACCTGTACCGCAGTCCCGACCCGTTCCGTACGCCGAAGCGCGACGAGTACCGGGACTGGATCGACGCCCTCGAAGTCGCCACGATGTGGACCGGCGGCTTCCCCGAGCCGCTGACGTTCTCGCTGCGCGCCCGGCGCCATCTGCGCGCCCGCGCGGGCGAGTTCGACGTCATCCACGACAACCAGACCCTCGGCTACGGTCTGCTGGGCGACCTCGGCGCCCCCCTGGTGACGACGGTCCACCACCCCATCACCGTCGACCGGCAGCTGGAGATCGACGCCGCCAAGGACCTCAAGCGGCGCCTCTCCGTGCGGCGTTGGTACGGCTTCACCCGCATGCAGGGCCGTGTGGCCCGCCGGCTGCCGTCCGTGCTGACCGTCTCCGGCTCCTCCCAGCAGGAGATCGCCGAGCACCTCGGGGTCCGCGACGACCGCATCCACGTCGTCCACATCGGAGCCGACACCGACCTGTGGTCGCCCGACCCGGCCGTGGCCGAGGTGCCCGGGCGGATCGTGACGACCTCCAGCGCCGACGTCCCCCTCAAGGGGCTCGTCCACCTCGTCGAGGCCCTCGCCAAGCTCCGCACGGAGCGCCCCGACGCCCACCTCGTGGTCGTCGGCAAGCGCGCCGAGAGCGGGCCCGTCGCCCGCGCGATCGAGTCGTACGGGCTCCAGGACGCGGTGCGCTTCGTCAAGGGCATCTCCGACGCCGAGCTCGTCGACCTCGTGCGCGGCGCCCAGGTCTCCTGCGTGCCCTCCCTCTACGAGGGCTTCTCGCTCCCGGCGGCCGAGGCCATGGCCACCGGCACCCCGCTGGTCGCCACGACCGGCGGGGCGATCCCCGAAGTGACGGGCGCCGACGGCGAGACCTGCCTGGCCGTGCCGCCCGGTGACGCGGGGGCGCTGGCCGCCGCCCTCGGCCGGCTGCTGGGTGACGCCGCGCTGCGCGAGCGGCTCGGTGCCGCCGGACGGGAGCGGGTGCTGTCCCGGTTCACCTGGGCCAAGGCGGCCGAGGGCACCGCCGCGCACTACCGGGCCGCCATCGAGCAGGCCGCCTCCGCCCGTACCCGCCGGCCGCGCTGACCTTCGACCGCCACCGCTTCATGAGCAATCCCTTCCACCCCCGCGACAGCGAAGGCAGGACCCCGTGCTGACCGTCGATTTCTCCCGGTTCCCGCTCGCCGCAGGCGACCGTGTGCTCGATCTGGGCTGCGGCGCCGGCCGCCACGCCTTCGAGTGCTACCGGAGAGGCGCCCAGGTGGTCGCCGTCGACCGCAACGGCGAGGAGATCCGCGAGGTCGCCAAGTGGTTCGCCGCCATGAAGGAGGCCGGTGAGGCCCCGGCGGGCGCCACCGCCACGGCGATGGAGGGCGACGCCCTCGCGCTGCCCTTCCCCGACGACTCCTTCGACGTCGTGATCATCTCCGAGGTGATGGAGCACATCCCCGACGACAAGGGCGTCCTCGCCGAGATGGTCCGCGTGCTGAAGCCCGGCGGCCGCATCGCGATCACCGTGCCGCGCTACGGCCCGGAGAAGATCTGCTGGGCGCTCTCCGACGCCTACCACGAGGTCGAGGGCGGCCACATCCGCATCTACAAGGCGGACGAGCTGCTCGGCAAGATGGAGGCCGCGGGCCTCAAGCCGTACGGCACCCACCATGCGCACGGCCTGCACTCCCCGTACTGGTGGCTCAAGTGCGCCTTCGGCGTCGACAACGACAAGGCGCTGCCCGTCAAGGCGTACCACAAGCTCCTCGTCTGGGACATCATGAAGAAGCCGCTGGCCACCCGGCTCGCCGAGCAGGCGCTCAACCCGGTCATCGGCAAGAGCTTCGTGGCGTACGCGACGAAGCCGCACCTGCCCGTCGGCGCGGCCCAGTGACCGCGCCCCGGCGCACCGCACCCGAACACCTCGTCCTGGACGGCGTACTGACCGCCGAGGAGGCCGCCGAGACGGTGGCCGGGATCCTCGCGGCGCAGCGCCCGGACGGGGCCATACCGTGGTTCCGCGGTCACCACCTCGACCCGTGGGACCACACCGAGGCCGCGATGGCCCTGGACGTGGCGGGCGAGCACGAGGCCGCGGAGCGGGCGTACGACTGGCTGGCCCGGCACCAGAACCAGGACGGTTCCTGGTTCGCGGCGTACGCCGACCGGCCGGAGGGGGTGGACACCGCCGAGCCGCAGGACGCGAGCCGGGAGTCGAACTTCGTCGCGTACATAGCCGTCGGCGTGTGGCACCACTACCTGGCGACGGGCGACGACCCGTTCCTGGACCGGATGTGGCCGGCGGTCGTGGCGGCGGTGGAGTTCGTCCTCGCCCTCCAGCAGCCCGGCGGCGAGATCGGCTGGAAGCGGGAGGCGGACGGCGCCCCGGTCACGGACGCCCTGCTGACGGGCTCCTCCTCGATCCACCAGGCCCTGCGCTGCGCGCTGGCCATCGCCGACCACCGGGGGGATCCGCAGCCCGACTGGGAGCTGGCGGCGGGTGCGCTGGCGCACGCGATCCGCAGGCATCCGGAGCGGTTCCTGGACAAGTCGCACTACTCGATGGACTGGTACTACCCGGTGCTGGGCGGGGCGCTGACCGGCGCCGAGGCGAAGGCGCGGATCGAGGAGCGCTGGGACGAGTTCGTCGTCGCGGACCTCGGTGTCCGGTGCGTCCTGCCGAACCCGTGGGTGACCGGCGGGGAGTCCTGCGAACTGGCGCTGTCGCTCTGGGCGATGGGGGAGTCGGACCGGGCGCTGGAGATCCTGCGCTCGATCGGTCACCTGCGCGCGGACAACGGCATGTACTGGACGGGGTACGTGTTCCAGGACCGGGCCGTCTGGCCGGTGGAGCAGACGACCTGGACGGCCGGGTCGCTGCTGCTGGCCGTCGCCGCGCTGGGCGGGGACGAGCCCACGGGCGAGGTGTTCGGCGGTCTCGCGCTGCCGACGGGCCTGGAGCCGGACTGCTGCCGTCACTGAACCGGCACCGCCGGCCGCCGACCGCCCTCGGGCGGAGCCGGCGGCCGGCGGTGTCCGGGATCAGCGCCGGGCCAGCCAGTTGGCGAGGCCGTGTCCGGCGAGGAGGTAGACGACGGCCGCCAGACCGTAGCCGACGACGACCCGGGCCCCTTCGCTGTCGAAGCTGAACAGGTCACGGGACCAGCTCGTCAGCCAGTCGGCGCAGTCGTGGACGAACGCGACGAGGCTGTTGCCCTGGTTGGCGTCCAGCAGCCACAGCACGATCCACAGGACGATCAGGAAGGCCGCCACGTCCGCGACGAGGGCTACGGCCCGGGCGATGCCGCCGCCGCCTCGGGTGTGTACACGGGAGTGTGCTCGGGTGTGTGGGGACATGACACGCGTGTTGCCGCAGCCGCGCGGTCCAAACCCGAACGGGTCCCCCAAGTGGTGGAGGGCCACGGCCGGGGTGAGGCTGCGGGGGACACCCCCGTCCCCGGAGGAAACCGTGTCCGTACTCGAACCCAGTACCGTCCGACTCCGCCGCACGCTCACCGCGGTGGTCCTGTCCTGCGCACTGCTGGCCGGTGCGACCGCCTGCGGTGGCGGCGGCGCCGACACCGCCCGGCAGCCGGAGATCTCCAACGCCGCGGCGGCCGAGCTGGCCGTCCTCGCGGCGGCGGAGCCGCAGGCCGCCGAGGCCGATGAGCTGGCGGCGGCGCCGACGCCGACCACGCCGGCGGAGAAGCAGAAGTTCGCCAAGACGCGCTTCGTCGCGAACGCCGGTCTCGCGGCCGGGGCGACGTACCAGTGGATCATCAAGCCGTACCGCGCGGGCAAGTTCAAGAAGGGCGCGTCGGGCCGGACGTTCGCGCTGATCAAGGCGGGCCTCGCGGGTGCCTTCGCCTACAACCGGCTGAAGGCGGCGTCGGACAACGCCAAGGGCGACCCGCTGCTGTCGAAGGCGATGGTCCCGCTGACGGCGGGCATCGAGTCCCTCAAGAGCCTCGGCACCAAGCTCCGCAAGGGCCAGGCCGGGGACTCCGACATCGACGCCTTCCAGAACGTCATCGAGGGAGTGAAGGGCGCGGGCCAGAGCGCCGGAGCCACGGTGACGGACAAGGTGCCGAGCCTGTCGCAGCTCGGCGGCTAGTGCCGGAACCCGGACGGGCGGGCCGGACGGGGCCGGTGGGCCGCCGTCCGGCCCGCCCGCGCCGTTCCGGCTGTTTCAATGGGTCACGTGATCGAATTCTTGGTGTTGGCCGTGGTGGCCGCCGGAACCGGCTGGCTCGTCCGCCGCAAGCACCGTGAGCGGCAGGCCGCCGGGAGCCCGGACGGCATCCCGTGCATGGCCCGGTACCCGGCCGGTGAGGGCCGCTGGCGCTCGGGCCGGGTGTACGCGGGCGGGGGCGGCGGGCCCCGCTGGGAGCCCCGGCGGGGCGGGGCCGTGGAGCTGTCGGGGGCCCGCTCCACCGGCGTGCGGGTGCCCACGGTGCGGGAGGGGATCTCCATCAACCCCGGCTCGCGGATCGTGGCCTGCGCCCTCGCGGACGGCGGGGAGATCGAGATTGCCGTCATGCCGCTGGACGTGCGGGAACTGCTGGAGGTCGTCCCCGAGTAGGCGCGGGGACTCCGCTCAGTCCCCGTACGTGAAGGGCAGCGGGTTGGTGAGGCGGCCGTCCGGGGTGGCGGCGGCCACGAGGACCTGCGCGGCGGTGGGCCAGGCCGGGGTGATCGCCAGGATGAGGCTGTCGCCGATCACGGCGACGGCCGTGGCGTCGACCCCGGTGAAGCAGCCGTCGGCGTCCAGGGTCCCGAAGACGACCCGGGTGTGGCCGGTGAGGCCGCTGCCCGCGAGGGAGACGGTGGTGCCTCCGCTGCGCGGGCCGATGTCCGGGGTGACCGAGACCAGCTGACCCTGCGGCGTCCCGGTGTCCGGGGGGCCGGGGTGGCGGGTCCCGGGGGCCGCCGGGCAGCCGGCGGGTCCGTCCCCGGCGGCTGCGGCGGGCGGGGCCGCCCGGGCCGGGGCGAGGGCGAAGAGGGAGACGGCGGCGAGGAGGATCGCCGCCCGGCGGAGCGTGCGCGTCACGACGGGGCCTTCCGGCGGAGGAGCGGCCCCGGAGCGGGGCCCGCCCCATCATGGGGAGCTCGCGGACCCCGAATCCAGGACAAACCCGCCCGTGTCGCCCCTTCCGGTTGTCCGGCGTCAGCTGTTGAGCTCCGCCAGGACCCGCAGGGTGTGCGGGTCCGGGGCGGTGACGAGCAGGTCGGTGACGGGGCCCTTGCGCCACAGCTCCAGACGTTCCGCGATCCGCTCGCGGGGGCCGACGAGGGAGATCTCGTCGGCGAAGGCGTCCGGGACGGCGAGCACCGCCTCTTCCTTGCGCCCGGCCAGGAACAGCTCCTGGATGCGCCGGGCCTCCTCCTCGTAGCCCATGCGCGCCATGAGGTCGGCGTGGAAGTTGCGGGCCGCGTGGCCCATGCCGCCGATGTAGAAGCCGAGCATGGCCTTGACCGGCAGCAGTCCCTCGGCGACGTCCTCGCAGACCCGGGCCCGGGCCATCGGCGCGATCATGAACTGTTCGGGGAGGTCGCCGAGGGAGCCCTGGTAGACGTCGGTGCGGGTGGGCGACCAGTAGAGCGGCAGCCAGCCGTCGGCGATCCGGGTGGTCTGGGCGATGTTCTTGGGGCCCTCGGCGCCCAGCAGCAGCGGGAGGTCCGCGCGCAGCGGGTGGGTGATGGGCTTCAGGGGTTTTCCGAGGCCGGTGCCGTCCGTGCCGCGGTACGGGTGGCTGTGGAAGCGGCCGTCGACGGCGACGGGGGCCTCGCGGCGCAGCACCTGGCGGATGACGTCGACGTACTCGCGGGTGGCGGTGAGCGGGCTCGACGGGAACGGGCGGCCGTACCAGCCCTCGACGACCTGGGGGCCGGACAGTCCGAGGCCCAGCATCATCCGGCCGCCGGAGAGGTGGTCCAGGGTGAGGGCGTGCATGGCGGTGGCGGTGGGGGTGCGGGCGGCCATCTGCGCGATCGCGGTGCCGAGGCGGATCCGGGAGGTGTGCGCGGCGATCCAGGTGAGGGGGGTGAAGGCGTCGGAGCCCCAGGCTTCGGCGGTCCACACGGAGTCGTAGCCGAGGCGTTCGGCTTCGACGGCGAGGTCGAGGTGGCCGGGTCCGGGCCCGCGGCCCCAGTACCCGAGTGCGAGTCCGAGGCGCATGGACGTCCCCTCAGCAGTGTCTGACGATGCGTCAGGTGACTGTAGGGCAACGGCCCCCCGCCCGGAAGGGCGGGGGGCCGTGAGGCTGTCCGTGCGGAGGGCTCAGCCGCGCTGGATGCCGGAGGTGTCGTTGAGGACGCCGCGGCGGCCGTCCTGGGTCTGCGCGATCAGCGTGGCCGGGCCGCGCTGGTCGACGGCCAGGTACCAGGTGCCGGGCGCGAGCTCGGCGATCGGGGCGGGGGAGCCGTCCTCACCGTAGAGGGGACGGGCCACCGGCACCGCGAACCAGAACGGCGTGAAGTCCGCCGCCGGGGCGGGGGCCGGCTGCTGGGCGGCGTGGTCCTGCGGGCCGGGCGCCGGGGTCTGGCCGCCGCCGTAGGGCGGGACGGGCTGCGGGGTGTTGCCGTAGGGCTGGGGCTGCTGCCCGCCCGGGTAGCCGTAGCCGGCGCCGGGCTGCGGCTGGCCGCCGTACGGCGGGACGGCGGCGGGACGGGGCTCCGGTACGAGCTTCCCGGCCAGGGCGGGGATCTTCGCACCGGCGATCGCGACGCCGGCCAGGGCCAGGGTCGCGAGGAACGCGATGATGCAGCCGGCGCCCAGGTCGGCGCCGTCCGGGCTGGTGATCAGGGACCACAGCGCGGACCAGGCCGCCGCGACGGCCAGGACGGTTCCCCACGCCGACAGCGGCAGGCCGGCGAGCTTGCGGCCCTCGGGCAGGAAGCGGCCGGCCACCAGCAGACCCGCGGCGATGAAGCCGGTCAGGAAGATGGAGGGCAGCGCCAGCCGGTAGACGTCGGTGTCCCACACGCTCGGGAGGTCCAGGCCGGTGGCGGAGTAGAAATCGAGGAACGAAGCGATGAACAGCAGCACCGCTGCTCCGATCACCACGCCGTCGCCTCGAGTGAGGGAGCGGATGTTCACGTCTCAGGTGTCCTTCTCGGTCTCGGTCGTCTCGTGGTGCCGCGGTCGCAGATCAGGGCTGGAGCGGGGCGGGCGGCACCATGGTACGGAGGTTTTCCGTGACCGGGCTGACCGGGGCGGCGGGCCGCCCTGATGGGACTACCCGCCGAGGAAGCCGACGATGCCGTCGGCGATGCCCTGCGCTGCCTTCTGTCGCCACTGCGGATTCGTGAGCAGTGCGGCGTCCTTGGCGTCACGCATGTTGCCGCATTCGATGAACACCTTGGGCTGTGTTGAGAGGTTCAGTCCGCCCAGATCGTCGCGGACGACCAAACCGGTACCGGATCCGAGGTAGTTCGCGGGGCCCGAACCGGTGGTCCGGGCGAAGTTGCTCGCGATGCGTTCGCCGAGCTGACGGGACGGCCCGACGATCTTCGCGGTGTCCGCGGATCCGCCCTTGACCTTGGCGGGGAGGATGACGTGGTAGCCGCGGCTGCCCTCGGAGACGCCGTCGGCGTGGACCGAGACGACCGCGTCGGCCTTGGCCCCGTTGCCGATGCGGGCCCGTTCGTCGATGCAGGGGCCCCACGGGCGTTCCGCCCCGGCCTCGTGGGTGAAGACCACCTTCAGCCCGCGCGCCTCCAGGACGGTCCGCAGCCTGCGGGACACGTCCATCGTGAACTCGGCTTCCATGTAGCCGGAGTTGGTGGTGGTGCCGGTCGTGTCGCACTCCTTGCGGTTGGTGCCGATGTCGACCTGGCGGTTGATCTCGCGGGAGTGCTGGAAGTTGCCCGTGTTGTGGCCCGGGTCGATGACCACGGTCCGGCCCGCGAGGGGGTTCGGGGCGGTCGCGGGAGTACTCGCGGACGCCGAGGCGGACGCGGAGGCGGAGGCCAGGGGGGAGGCCGGGGCGCTCGGGGAGGCGCTGGACTTCCCGTCGGCGTCCGCGTGGGCGGAGTGCGAGGCGGGCAGCGGCGCCACACGGGCCTGCGGCTCACCAGGCCCCGCCCCCGCGAGCGCGTGGGTCAGTACCCAGCCGGCCAGGCAGGTCGGCGCGAGCACCGCCGCCGCGACCGCGAGGGTGGAGCGACGCGTGTACCAGGGCCGGTCCGGGCTGATCGAGGAGCCGGACTCGGGGGACGGGGGGCTGTTGTCGTAGCGCACCTCGCGATGCTAGAACGCCCGGACGCCCCACGGAGGGAGCGTGGGCCATTCGAGGGCGCGGTGCGCTTATCGGACAGGAGGCCCCGGGGGCGCGGCGGCCTAGATGCCGGTTCCGGTGCGGCGCAGGACGCGCAGGGAGTCCGTGACGGAGGTCTCCTCGAAGGCCCCCGAGGCCAGGGCGCGCAGGTAGATCCGGTACGGGGCCTGTCCGCCGTCGGCCGGGTCCGGGAACACGTCGTGGATGACGAGGAGACCGCCCTCGGCGAGGTGCGGGGCCCAGCCCTCGTAGTCGGCGGTGGCGTGCTCGTCGGTGTGGCCGCCGTCGACGAAGACGAGGCCCAGCGGGCCGCCCCAGGCTGCGGCGGCCCGCGGGGAGCGGCCGACGATCGCGAGGACGTGGTCCTCCAGGCCGGCCTGGTGCAGGGTGCGGCGGAAGGTGGGCAGGGTGTCCATCAGCCCGACCTCCGGGTCCACCACCGTCGGGTCGTGGTACTCCCAGCCCGGCTGCTGCTCCTCGCTGCCCCGGTGGTGGTCGACGGTGATCGCGGTCACCCCGGCCTCGCGGGCGGCGTCGGCGAGCAGGATCGTGGAGCGCCCGCAGTACGTGCCGACCTCCAGGAGCGGCAGGCCCAGCGCCGCCGCCGCGGTCGCGGCCTCGTACAGGGCGAGGCCCTCGCCGAGGGGCATGAACCCCTTGGCGGCCTCGAAGGCGGCGAGGGTCTCCGGCTTGGGGCTGGCCATGTCGTTCCTCCTGAGCTGCGGATGAGTGGCGGCCCATGCTGCCCTACCCGCTGGTAGGACACCACGGGCGGGGGGCCTGCCGTCCCGGCCGTCCTCCCTCGGCGTCCGAAGGGCCGGCCCTGGCCGGCGCCGCGTTCCGCCCGCCGTTCCTCCTCCAGCGTCCGCCGGAGACCGGCGCGGGTCTCCGGCGCCCCTGGGTCGCGCGTCGCGGTGGCGGGGCGTCCAACAACACGCGTATCTGACCTTCCGTCAGATTGGAACGTGTTCTAGTCTGCCGCGCATGGGCATCGGAATCACTGGGGAACAGCGGGAGTTGGCCGGGGCCGTGCGCGGCTGGGTGGCGCGGGCCGTGCCGCCCGAGGAGGTGCGCAAGCTCCTCGACACCCCGCCGCGGACCGGGGTGCGGCCCGCCTACTGGGACGGGCTGGCCGAGGCCGGGCTGCTGGCGCCGCACCTGGAGGGCGGGACGCTGCTGGACCTGGCCGTCGTGGTGGAGGAGGCCGCCCGGGCGGCGCTGCCCGGGGCGTTCCTGCCGAGCGCGCTGGCCTCCGTACTCCTGGACCGGGCCGGGGCCGAACCGCTCGACGGCCGGGTCGGGGCGGTCGCCCTCGGGCCCGGCAGCCTCACGGCCGTCGCCGTCGAAGGCGGCGGGTACCTGCTGGAGGGGGCCGCGCCGCCCGTGCTCGGAGCCGGGGAGGCCGACCTCGTCGTCCTGGCCGCCGAGACCGCCCACGGCAGCGTCTGGTTCGCCGTGGACGCCGCCGCGCTGGACGTCCGCACCCACGAGAGCGCGGACCCGACCCGCCCCACCGCCGAGGTGCGGGCACGCGGGACCGTCGTGCCGCCCGGCCGGCTGCTGGACCTGGACGCCGCCCTGGTCCGGGACCTGGCCTGCGCCCTCTTCGCCGCCGACGCCTGCGGCACCGCCGCCTGGGCCGTGCACACCGCCGCCGGGTACGCGAAGGTCCGCGAACAGTTCGGGCGGCCCATCGGACGCTTCCAGGGCGTCAAGCACCTGTGCGCCGACATGCTGGTCCGCCTGGAGCAGGCCCGCGCCCTCGCCTGGGACGCCGCGAACTGTGCGGCCGAACCCGACGCCGACCCCGAGGTGCGCACCCTCGTCGCGGCCCTCGCCGCCGGAACCGCCCTCGACGCCGCCTACTCCTGCGCCAAGGACTGCATCCAGGTCCTCGGCGGCATCGGCTTCACCTGGGAGCACGACGCCCACGTCTACCTGCGCCGGGCGCTCGTCGCCCGCCAGCTCCTCGGATCCGGCGACGGGCACCGGGTCCGCGCCGTGCGCTCCGCCGCCGCCGGTGCCCGGCGCGAACTGCGGCTGGAACTGCCGGCGAGCGCCGAGACCCACCGGGCGGCCGCCCGCGCCGTCATCGAGGACGTGCGCGGTCTCGACCCGGCCGCCGCCCGCCGGGTCCTGGCACCCACCGGGTACGCGGCCCCCTACCTGCCGCCGCCGTACGGGCTCGGCGCCGGGCCGGTCCAGCAGCTCGTCGTCCAGCAGGAACTGCGGGAGGCCGGGGTCCGCCTCGCCGACCTCGGGATCGCCACCTGGGTCGTGCCCTCGCTGCTCGCCTACGGCACCGACGCGCAGCGCGAGGCGTACGTCCTGCCGACCCTGCGCGGCGACACGACCTGGTGCCAGCTCTTCTCCGAGCCGGAGGCCGGCTCCGACCTGGCCTCGCTGCGGACCCGGGCGGAACGGACCGGAAGCGGCACGTGGCGGATCAACGGGCAGAAGGTGTGGACGAGTTCCGCGCACACCGCCGACTACGGGATCCTGCTGGCCCGCACCGACCCGGACGCGCCTAAGCACAAGGGCCTCGGCTACTTCGTCGTCGACATGCGCAACACCCCCGGCATCGACGTCCGCCCGCTGAAGGAGATCACCGGCGAGGCCCTCTTCAACGAGGTCTGGTTCGACGACGCCGAACTCCCCGCGGACGCCCTGGTCGGCGCGGCCGACGGCGGCTGGAAGGTCGCCCGCAACACCCTGGGCAACGAACGCGTCCACATGGCCGACCAGATGACCTTCGACACCGGCCTCGAAGCGCTGATCACCCGCTCCGCCGCCCTCGACGGGGCCTGCCGGGCGCGGATCGGCGCGCTGGCCGCCGAGGCGCACGCGCTGGCCTGCATCGCACTGCGGACCACGCTCCAGCAGGTGTCCGGACTGGAGCCGGGCGCGGGTGCCTCCGTACGCAAACTCCTCCAGACCCCGCACCAGCAGCGGACCGCCGAGCTCGCGCTCGAACTGCTGGGACCGGCGGGCGCCGTACGGGAGGGGGCGGGGGAGCGGGCGGTGCACGGGATGCTCATGTCCCGCTGCCTGACCATCGCCGGCGGCACCACCCAGGTCCAGCTCAACGTCGTCGCCGAGCGGATTCTCGGCCTCCCCAGGGACTGAAGGGACTGCACGGACATGAAGTCGTACATCGTGGGTGTCGGCATGACGAAGTTCGAGAAGCCGGAATCGCGGGACTGGCAGTACTGGGACATGGCCGAGGAGGCCGGGACGGCCGCGCTCGCGGACGCGGGCGTGGAGTACGGGCTGGTGGAGCAGGTGCCCGTCGGCTACTGCTTCCAGGCCTCCACCGCCGGCCAGCGGGCGGTGTACGAGCTGGGGCTGAGCGGGGTCCCGGTCTACAACGTCAACAACAACTGTGCGACGGGCTCGACGGCGCTGATGATGGCGCGGCAGTTCGTGGAGGGCGGGATCAGCGACTGCGTCCTCGCGCTCGGCTTCGAGAAGATGAAGCGCGGCGCGCTCGGCGGCGGCGCCGACGGCGGGGACTTCAAGACGTCCCCGGTGGCCCGGCACTACGGGATCATGGCCGCCGCGCACGGCTTCGAGATGTCCCCGCCCACCGCGCAGATCTTCGGGAACGCGGCCCGCGAGCACATGGAGCGGTACGGGACCACGCCCGAACAGCTCGCGGCGGTCGGCGCGAAGAACCACCGGCACTCCGCGAACAACCCGAACGCGCAGTTCCAGGACGTGTACACGGTCGAGGAAATTCTCGCGGCGAAGGAGATCCACAAGCCCCTGACCAAGCTCCAGTGCTCGCCGACCTCGGACGGGGCGGCCGCCGCGCTGGTGGTGTCGGAACGCTTCGTCGTCCGGCACGGCCTCCACGACAAGGCGGTGGAGATCGCCGCGCAGGCGATGACCACGGACACCGGGGCCAGCTTCGGCGGCTCGTGCATCGACGTCGTCGGCAAGCCCATGACGGCCGCGGCGGCCCGCCAGGTGTACGGGGCCTCGGGGCTCGGCATCGAGGACGTCGACGTGATCGAGCTGCACGACTGCTTCTCCGTCAACGAACTCCTGACGTACGAGGCGCTCGGCATGTGCGCGGACGGGGCCTCCGGCAAGCTCGTCGAGAGCGGCGCCACCACCTACGGCGGACGCTGGGTGGTCAACCCCTCGGGCGGCCTGATCTCCAAGGGCCACCCGCTGGGCGCGACGGGCCTCGCGCAGGCGGCGGAACTGGTGTGGCAGCTGCGCGGCGAGGCCGGCGCCCGCCAGGTCCCCGGCGCGGGCGTGGGCCTGGCCCACAACATCGGGCTGGGCGGAGCCGCGGTGGTGACCCTGCTGCGGAGGTAGGCGCTTCCGGCGCCCGCGTGGCGCGCCCCGGGGAGGGGGCCGAGAATGGGAGGGCCGGACCACGCCCCGGGGTGGTGCCCGCACCGGGTGACGGACGGGGCGGTTCCGGGGTTCCAGGGGGCTCCAGGGACTACAGGTGATGGCGCATGTGCCGATGGCTCGCGTATTCCGGAACGCCGATGTTGCTCGACACCATCCTGTACAAACCCACGCACTCGCTGATCGATCAGAGCCTGCACTCGAAGCTGGGTGTGGAGACGACGAACGGTGACGGCTTCGGCGTCGGGTGGTACACGGAAACGGAGGAGACCGACACCCCGGCCGTACTGCGTGACATCGGCCCCGCGTGGAACAACCGCAACCTCCGGGAGATCGCGGACCACGTGCGTTCCCCGCTCTTCTTCGCGCACATCCGGGCGTCGACCGGCTCGGCCGTGCAGCAGACGAACTCGCACCCGTTCCGCCACGGACGCTGGATGTTCATGCACAACGGGGCCATCACCGGGTTCCACCTCATGCGCCGCGAGCTGTGCCTGCTCGTCGACCCGGAGTTGTTCGCCGAGATCGAGGGGACGACCGACTCCGAGGTGATGTTCTACCTGGCCCTCACCTTCGGGCTGGAGGAGGACCCGCCCGCCGCCGTCGCCAGGATGGCGGGCGTGGTGGAACGGGCCGGCCGCGCCCACGGCGTGGAGTCCCCGCTGCAGATGACGCTCGCCATCACCGACGGCGTCAGCGTGTGGGCGTTCCGCTATTCCAGCGCGCACACGTCCCGGTCGCTGTTCTACAGCAGCCGGGTCGACACGCTGCGCCGGCTGCACCCCGACGTGACCTTCCTCCAGGACGTCTCCGACGAGACCCGGCTCGTCGTGTCCGAGCCGCTCGGCGACCTGCCCGGCGCCTGGAACGAGGTGCCGGAGAGCAGCTACGGACTCGTGCGGCCCGGGGCGGACGCGCTGTTCCCCTTCACCCCCGCGCCGGCGTAGTACGCAACCCCCGCGCCGGCGTAGTACGTACCGGGCTACGGCCCGGCCAGCGCCGGGTCGATCACCGTCTCGCCGCGCGAGGCGCGCCGCAGGGCGTCCGCCAGGTCCTCGACCGGACCGTCGCGCAGGACCAGCCCGGCCGCGCCCGCCGCGAGGACCGCGTCCAGCAGTCCCGGCCGGGCCGAGCCGGTCAGCACCAGGACCCGGCATTCCGGGTCGTCCGCGAGCAGTTCGGTGACGGCGGCCGCGTCCTCGACCAGGGCCACCGCCGGGCGGGCCGTCAGGTCCCGTACGACCTCGATGTCCGGCTGGAGTCCGAGGTGCACGGCCAGGGCCGGGTTCGCCGGGTGCAGCAGCACGCGCAGGGAGCGGGCGGGGCGGTGCGCGGAGGGCATTTCGTCCACCCCGGAAGCGTAAGTCCAGGCCCTGGTCCGCAACCGCAACACGCCTGAGGGAAAGAGCATCTGACGTGAAGTCAGGAGTCTTCCCAACTGCTGGGGCGTGCGTTATACATTCCCTCACCGGTCCTAGAACGCGTTCTAGAACGCGTCTCGCGGGGCCGGTCCCGCATACGACCTCGGTGCGGCCGACGGTGCGGACGGCCGCACCGAGGTCTTCCAAGGGCCCCGACGGCCTCGGTTTCCAACGACAGGGAGCAGCAGCCTCATGCCGATCGATGCCGCCAGGGCCCTCGCCGCCGAACCCCGCCAGGGGGACATCGGCTGGGACCACAAGGACATCCAGCTCTACCACCTCGGCCTCGGCGCCGGCCTCCCGGCCACCGACCCGGACGAACTGCGCTACACCCTGGAGTCCAAGCTCCACGTGCTCCCCAGCTTCGCGACCGTCGCCGGCGCCGGCATGGCCATGCTCGGGGGCCTCGCCGCCCCCGGGATCGACGTGAACCTCGCCTCCGTCCTGCACGGCGGCCACTCCATCGAGCTGCACCGCCCGATCCCCGTCAAGGGCCGGGCCACCTCCACCTCCAAGGTCGCCGCCCTCTACGACAAGGGGAAGGCGGCCGTGATCGTGCTGCGCTCCGAGGTCGCGGACGCCGACGGCCCGCTGTGGACCAGCGACGCGCAGCTCTTCGTGCGCGGCGAGGGCGGGTTCGGCGGGGAGCGCGGCCCCTCCGTGCGCTCCGAACTGCCCGAGCGGGCCCCCGACCGGGTCGAGGAGCGGCACGTCCGGGAGGACCAGGCGCTGCTCTACCGGCTCTCCGGCGACTGGAACCCCCTGCACGCCGACCCCGAGTTCGCCAAACTGGCGGGCTTCGACCGGCCGATCCTGCACGGCCTGTGCTCGTACGGGATGACCCTCAAGGCCGTCGTCGACACCGTCCTCGGCGGCGACGTGTCCCGGGTCCGCGCCTACCGCACCCGCTTCGCCGGGATCGTCTTCCCCGGCGAGACGCTGCGCATCCGGACGTGGCAGGAGCCCGGCCGCGTCCTGGTCGCCGTGACCGCCGTCGAACGGGACGACGCGCCGGTCCTCGCCGACACCGTCGTCGAACACGCGTAACGCAGTCAGACCGACAGAAGGAGCCGCACCGTGCGCGCAGCACTGCAGAGCGAGATCGGCCAGGACAAGCTGGAGGTCGTCGACGACATGGAGGCCGTGGGCCTCGGTCCCGGCAAGGTGAGGATCCGCATCAAGGCCACCGGCCTGTGCCACTCCGACCTCTCCGCGATGAGCGGCGTCCTGCCCCAGCCCGCCCCCTTCGTCCCCGGCCACGAGGGCTCCGGGGTGATCGCCGACGTCGGCGACGGGGTCACCCACCTGAAGCAGGGCGACCGGGTCCTGGTCTGCTGGCTGCCGCCGTGCGGACACTGTCCCTCCTGCAAGCGCGGCCAGGGCCACCTCTGCCTGGAGAGCCTGGTCAACGCGGGCACCCCCAACTTCCGCCGGGCGGGCGGGGACATCTTCGGCTTCGCGGCGACCGGCACCTTCGCCGAGGAACTCGTCGTCGACGCCAAGTGCGCGGTACCGATCCCCGACGACGTGCCCTTCGACATCGCCGCCCTCATCGGCTGCGGCGTCACCACCGGCCTCGGCGCGGCCATCAACACCGCCAAGGTGGAGGCCGGCTCCTCGGTCGCCGTCATCGGCTGCGGCGGCGTCGGCATCTCCGTCATCCAGGGCGCCAAGGTGCAGGGCGCCGCGCAGGTCGTCGCCGTCGACCCGGTGGAGTCCCGGCGCGCGGCGGCGCTGCGCTTCGGGGCGACGGAGGCGGTCGCCCCGGACGCCTTCGACGACGCCAAGAACCGCATCACCGGCGGCGAGGGCTTCGACTACGTCTTCGAGGTCGTCGGCAAGTCCGCCACCGCGCAGACCGCGTACAAGATGACCCGGCGCGGCGGCAGCGTCGTCATCGTCGGCGCGGGCGCACTCGACGACACCTTCCAGATCGACATGTTCTCGCTGTTCTTCGACGAGAAGAAGATCCTGCCCTCGATGTACGGCGGCGGCGACGTCCTGCGCTCCTACGAACGCACCATCGCGCTCTGGCGGGCCGGCCGGGTGGACCTGGAGGGACTGATCACCCACCGGGTGCAGCTCGCCGAGATCAACGACGCCCTCGACCAGATGCGCACCGGCGTGGCCCTGCGCACCTGCATCGAACTCTGACCCGTTTCGAGAGGAACCGTACGGATGTCACTGCCACTTGAGGGACTCTCCGCCATCGTCACCGGCGCCGGCCGCGGACTCGGCCGGGCCGAGGCGGTCGAACTCGCCCGGCTGGGCGCGAGCGTGGTCGTCAACGACTTCGGGCAGAGCGGCCGCGACGGCTCCGGCGAGGCCTCCGCCGCCCCGGCGGAGGAGGTGGCCGAGGAGATCCGCTCCGCCGGCGGACAGGCGGTGGCGCACCTCGGCGACGTGGCCGACTTCGAGCAGGCGCGGGAGCTCGTGGAGCTGGCGGTGTCCCGCTTCGGCAAACTGGACGTCCTGGTCAACAACGCGGGCATCCTGCGCGACCGGATGGTCTTCTCGATGTCGGAGGAGGAGTGGGACTCGGTGATCCGCGTCCACCTCAAGGGCCACTTCAACACCACGCACTTCGCCTCGGCGCACTGGCGGGAGCGGTCCAAGGCGGCGGGCGGCCCGGTCTACGGGCGGATCGTCAACACCTCCTCCGAGGCCTTCCTCGGCGGTTCGGCCGGCCAGCCGAACTACGCGGCGGCCAAGGGCGGCATCGTGGGCCTGACCACCTCGACCGCCCTGGCCCTCGCCAAGTACGGGGTCACGGCCAACGCCATCTGCCCGCGCGCCCGCACCCGGATGACCGAGGACGTCTTCGCCGGCTTCCAGGTCCCGGAGGAGGGCAAACTCGACGCGCTCGCCCCCGAGCACGTCTCCCCGCTCGTCGGCTACCTGGCCTCGCCCGCCTCGGCGAAGGCCAACGGGCAGCTGTTCGTGGTGCACGGCGGGATCGTGGCCGTGATGGACCGGCCCAGGGTGGCGGCCAAGTTCGACACCACCAAGGAGGCCTTCTCCTTCGAGGAGCTCGACGAGGTCCTCACCCCGCACTACGACTCCCGCCCGGCGAACGAGACCTTCGCCGCGACGGAGGTCCTGGGCCTCAAGCACGACTGACCGCCACGGAGGGAGACGGGGCGGCGGCCCGGGGCGGGGACCCCCGGGCCGCCGCCCCGGCGCGTGCGCGGTCAGTTCAGGAACGCGAGGGCGCTCCGCAGGTCGGCCGGGCCCCGGTAGTGCACACCGGTCATGCCGAGCGCCTCGGCCGCCTCCACGTTCTCCCGCCGGTCGTCCACGAACAGGCACCGGCCCGGCGCGGTCCCCGCCCGCTCGACCGCGATCTCGTAGATCTCCCGGTCCGGCTTGGCCACCCCCACCCGGGCGCTGCTGACGACGTGGTCGGCGAAACCGGACAGGCCCATCGTCTCCAGGTCGTCCTCCAGGTCCAGGGTCGCGTTGGTGACCAGGACCAGCGCGAGCCCCGCCGCCCGGGCCTCCCCCAGGGCGCTGAGCACCGCCCCGTCCGCCGAGAACGGGGCCTTGGCCATGGCCGTGGCCAGCTCCCGCGCCCGCTCCGCGGACAGGCCGTGCCCGTCGGCCATCGCCTCGGTGACGGACTCCACCCACTGGTCCGTGGTGATCCGGCCGACCATCAGCGGCCCGTCCCGTTCCGGTGCGAACGCCACCTTCCACGTGGTGCCCTCCGGCAGCCCCGCACGGTGTTCCAGCTCGGTCAGGCGCGTGGTGTCGTAGAAGCGGATCACGTTGTCGATGTCGCACAGCACCGCGTCGAAGGGCCGGGCCGTACCGCTGTCTTCGGAGATCGTCACCGTCCCTGCCTACCACGCCCCGGCAGCCCCGCTCAGTGCAGGGGTGCCTGCTGGAGCGGTACGGGCCGGGGGGCCGGGGCCGGGGCCGGCGCGGGGTCCAGCCGGACCGGCGGGGGCGGGGCCACGGGCTGGCTCAGGCTCATGACGCCGCAGGGGACCTCCGGGACGGCGTACGGGAGCCGCAGGCGGCCCTCCGGCGTCCACAGGCCGGTGCCCCCCAGCCAGCCCGCCGGGGCGCCGAGCCGGAACACGTGCCGGTCGGCCGGGCGCCACAGCGCGAGGCCGGCCTCACCCACGCGCAGCGCCACCCCGCAGGTCTCCGGCATCAGCGCCTGGCCGGGCTGGACCGCGAACGGGGTCGCCCCGCCCTCCAGCCGCAGGCACTCCGGGAAGCGGACCGGGCGGGCACTGCCCAGCACCCCCCAGCCGAGGCGCGGTTCGCCCGGGGCGTCCGAGCGGATCACCAGCAGCCCGCTGTCCGGGGCCGCCAGCAGCAGCCGGTCGTCGCTGTCCTCGGAGATCTGGAGCAGCGGGCTGACCCCGCCGCCGCCCAGGTCCACGGCGACGGCCTTGGTGCGGCCGTCCAGCTCGCGGTCCAGCGCCAGCAGCCGCCCCGTCCGGTCCAGCCACACGCCGCCCGAGCAGCGGCCCGGGACGTGGGAGACCCGCTGCGGTCCGGGACGGTTTCCGGCCACCTGCCATACGGTGCTGTCCTCGGGGCCCACGGCCAGCGCGTAGGCGGCGGCCCCGTCGGGGGAGGGGGGCAGCAGGGTGACCCGCAGGCCCGGCCGCGCGGCCAGCGAGCCCAGGACGAGTTCCCCGGTACGGGGGCCCGCCGCGGCGCCCGTCGGGTACAGCAGGGCGAACACGTGCCGGTCGGCCACCCGGCGGTGGATCAGCACCCGTCCGTCGGCCAGCGGCTGCACCTCGCTGTCGGCCTCCTCGGGCTGCGCGAGCGGCAACGGCACCGCGTACGGCTCCGGCCCGGCCAGCGTCCAGCGCTCCGGGTAGCGCGCCTCCCCCTCACCGGCCAGCCGTGCGGCGTAGGCGCCGTCGGCGGTGATCGTGAACGGGTCGGTCCTCGTGATCTCGATGGCGCAGACAGTCATCCGGGCCGTCACCTCCGCCGAGGAAGCTAGTTACGTAGCCCCTGCCGAACCACACGACGCAGCAGGCTTCACACGTACGGGTGGCCACCCGCCGATTCGCCGGTGGAAGACGTCCTGATTGTGCTGTTGCATATCGGGGCGATTGGGGTACCGGCGCGGCCGGGTCCACGCGGCCGCCCCTTCCATCGGCGCGATCCTCGGACGAGACCCCGGGCCGAGCAGCCCGGGGAACCGGCCCGAACGCCCCGAGGGGACACGAGGAACGGGCGTTTTCGAGGACGCGGCGACCCTTGGGCCGGGCCGCGGACGCCCCGGAGACGAAGGAGCCCCCAAAAAAGGGGCGGTAGCCTTGGCCTGTGCCCCGTCTCTCTGAAGTCATCGCCGCGCTGGACGCTCTCTGGCCCCCCTCGCGGGCCGAGCAGTGGGACGCCGTCGGCACCGTCTGCGGCGACCCCGACGCCGAGGTGTCCCGCGTGCTGTTCGCCGTGGACCCGGTCCAGGAGATCGCCGACGAGGCGCTGAAGCTGGGCGCCGACCTGATCGTCACCCACCACCCCCTCTACCTGCGCGGGACCACGACCGTCGAGGCGGGCACCTTCAAGGGCCGTGTCGTGCACACGCTGATCAAGAACGACATCGCGCTGCACGTGGCCCACACCAACGCCGACACCGCCGACCCCGGCGTGTCCGACGCCCTCGCCGGCGCGCTCGACCTGCGCATCACCGGCCCGCTCGTGCCCGATCCCACCGACCCGGCGGGCCGCCGCGGTCTCGGCCGGATCTGCGAGCTGGACCACCCCGAGACCCTGCGCGAGTTCGCCGCCCGCGCCGCCGCCCGGCTGCCGCACACCGCGCAGGGCATCCGCACGGCCGGCGACCCCGACGCCGTCATCCGTACCGTCGCGGTCAGCGGCGGCTCCGGCGACAGCCTCTTCGCACAGGTCCGCGCCGCCGGCGTGGACGCCTTCCTCACCGCGGACCTGCGCCACCACCCGGTGTCCGAGGCCCGCGAGCAGAGCCCGCTCGCGCTCGTCGACGCCGCCCACTGGGCCACCGAGTGGCCCTGGTGCGAGCAGGCCGCCGCCCAGCTCGACGCGATTTCCGAGCGCCACGGATGGGGTCTGCGGACCCACGTCTCGCGCGCGGTCACCGACCCCTGGACGGCGCACGCGCCGTCCGTCACACCCCCTTCTCACACAGGAGCCCCCAACTGAACGCCGAGCCCGCCGACCAGATCCGACTTCTCGACGTCCAGGCCCTGGACGTGCGGCTGTCTCAGCTCGCCCACAAGCGCAAGTCGCTGCCCGAGCACGCCGAGGTCGACTCCCTGACCAAGGACCTCAGCCAGCAGCGCGACCTGCTCGTCGCCGCGCAGACCCAGGCCAGCGACGCCGCCCGCGAGCAGACCAAGGCGGAGCAGGACGTCGACCAGGTGCGCCAGCGGGCCGCCCGCGACCAGCAGCGCCTCGACACCGGCGTCGGCATCTCGGCCCGCGACCTGGCCAACCTGCAGAGCGAGGTCGTCTCCCTCGCCAAGCGGCAGGGTGACCTGGAGGACGTCGTCCTGGAGGTCATGGAGCGCCTGGAGGCCGCGCAGGAGCGCGTCACCGGCCTGACCGAGCGCGTCGCCGCCCTGGAGACGAAGCTGACCGACGCCACCGCGCGCCGCGACGCCGCCACCGGCGAGCTCGACGACGAGGCCGCCCGCATCGCCAAGGACCGCGAGGTCATCGTCGGCTCCATGCCGGCCGACCTGATGGCCCTGTACGAGAAGATCCGCGTCAAGCAGGGCGGGGTCGGCGCCGCGCGCCTGTACCAGCGCCGCTGCGAGGGCTGCCGGCTGGAGCTCGACATGGCCGAGGTCAACGAGATCAAGGCCGCGGCCCGCAACCAGGTCGTCCGCCACGAGAACTGCGGCCGCATCCTGGTCCGTGCGGCGGACTCGGGCATCTGATGCCGCGTTTCGTCGTGGAGGCGGACGGCGGATCCCGGGGGAACCCGGGGCCCGCCGGCTACGGCGCGGTCGTCCTGGACCCGGCGACCGGTGAGACGCTCGCCGAGCGCGCCGAGTTCATCGGCGTCGCGACGAACAACGTCGCCGAGTACAAGGGCCTCATCGCGGGCCTGAAGGCGGCGGCCGAACTGGCGCCCGACGCGACGGTCCGGGTCCGGATGGACTCCAAGCTGGTCGTGGAGCAGATGTCCGGCCGCTGGAAGATCAAGCACCCGGACATGAAGCCCCTCGCCGCGGAAGCGGCGAAGGTCCTGCCGCGCGCGCAGGTCACCTACGAGTGGATCCCGCGCGAGCGCAACAAGCACGCGGACCGGCTCGCGAACGAGGCGATGGACGCGGGCAAGCGCGGCGAGCGCTGGGAGCCCTCCGCGTCCACCGCCGTGTTCACCGCCCCCTCCGGGCCCCCCGGCGACGCGGTGAAGGGCGCGGCGGCCGTCCGCGCGGCGCTGGCCGTCGCCTCCGGCGGCGCCGCGAACACCCGCGACGCCGCGGCACCCGCCGCGGCGGCGGAGTCCACGAAGACCGCTGCGGGGACCGGCTGGGGTCCCGACATGGGGACGCCCGCCACGTTCGTGCTGCTGCGGCACGGTGAGACCGCCCTCACCCCGCAGAAGCGCTTCTCCGGCAGCGGCGGCACCGACCCCGAGCTGTCCCCGGCCGGCCGGCGCCAGGCCGAGGCCGTCGCCGCCGCGCTGGCCGCGCGGGGCACCGTACAGGCCGTCGTCAGCTCCCCCCTGCGCCGCTGCCGGGAAACCGCGCAGGCCGTCGCGGACCGCCTCGGGCTCCCCGTCACGGTCGAGGAAGGGCTGCGCGAGACGGACTTCGGCGCCTGGGAGGGGCTGACCTTCGCCGAGGTGCGGGAGCGGTTCCCGGACGACCTCCAGGCGTGGCTGGACTCCCCGAAGGCGGCCCCCACGGGCGGCGGCGAGAGCTTCGCGGCCGTCACCCGCCGGGTCTCCGCCGCCCGCGACCGGCTCCTGTCGGCCCACGCGGGCCGTACCGTCCTGCTGGTCACGCACGTGACCCCGGTCAAGACGCTGGTCCGGCTCGCCCTGGGCGCCCCGCCGGAGGCGCTGTTCAAGATGGAGCTCTCCGCGGCCTCCCTGTCGGCGGTGGCCTACTACGCCGACGGCAACGCCTCCGTCCGCCTCCTGAACGACACCGCGCACCTGCGCTGAGCGCCGGTCCCCGCGAAAGACGAGAACCCCCGCCGTCCCGGCGGGGGTTCTCGTACGTGCGCCGTCGGGCGCGGAGCAGGAGTACGGCAGACGAGCCGGCCTGTACGCCGGGTTCTGTCGCCCGGAGACCTCGCGGTCGCCGGGGAGACGGCCATCCATCTAGGACCGGCGTTGCCACCGGTCTCGTGCGGTCTACCCGCGGACATCGGGCGGGCAGCCCTCGATCGTCCGCGCAGGACCCGCCGTCCGGAGACGACCGATCCCTCTTGACCTTGCTCCGGGTGGGGTTTACCTAGCCGCCTGAGTCACCTCAGGCGCTGGTGGTCTCTTACACCACCGTTTCACCCTTACCCGGGACCGGAGTCCCGGGCGGTCTGTTTTCTGTGGCACTGTCCCGCGGGTCACCCCGGGTGGCCGTTAGCCACCACCCTGCCCTGTGGAGCCCGGACGTTCCTCGGCGGGATCCTGGGACCCCGACGCGGCCGCCCGGCCGACTCGTCTGTCGTGCCGACCATGCTACCGGCTGTCCGTGGCGGCTTGACCTTGCCGCAGCGTCAGGGTTTCTACTGAGGGGCATGCGGATCGGAGAGATCGCCGTGCTCGTCGGGGTCACCACCCGGGCGATCCGGCACTACCACCATGTCGGGCTGCTCCCGGAACCGGAGCGGCGCCCCAACGGATACCGGGTCTACACCGTGCGCGACGCCGTGCTGCTGGCCCGCGTGCGCCGGCTCACGGAGCTCGGGCTGAGCCTCGACGAGGTGCGCGACGTGCTCGCGGACGACGCCGGGCGCGAGCTGGCCGACGTACTGGCGGAACTCGACGCGGACCTCGCCCGGCAGGAGGCCGAGCTGGCCGAACGCCGGCGCCGGCTCGGGGTGCTGCTCGCCGCCGGACCGGGCGAGGGCGAACCGGTGTCGCCCGCGCTCGCCGCGCTGCTGGCCCAGGCGCCGCCGACGGACTCGGCCGCCGCCGCCAAGGACCGCGAGCACCTGCTCCTGCTGGACGCGACGGGCAACGGCGGCGAGGAGATCTACGCGGCCCTCGGGCCGCTCGCCGCCGACCCGGAGGTCCTCGCACTGTACGAGCGGCTCGACGACCTCGCCGACGCCGCCGTCGACGACCCGCGGATCGGGCCGCTCGCCGACGCGCTGGTGGCGGCCGTCCCCGAGGAGGCGTTCGCCGCCGTCCCCGCCGACGGGGTGGTGGTGGACGGGTTCAAGGAGGCGCTGCTCGCCGAGTACGCCCCCGCGCAGGCCGAGGTCGTCCGCCGGGTCATGGAGGCGTTCACCCGGCGCATGGACGGGGGTGGCCGGCGATGAGCGCCGTCCGCGCGGCCCGGATCGCGGTCGCCGCCGTGATACCGGGCGAGCTGCTCCTCGTCCTGTGCCTCGCGGCCGGGGTCCGGCCGCCCGGCTGGGCGACGGCCGCCGCCGAGGCGCTGGTCCTCGGGGTGCTGCTGCTGGAGGCCTGGGTCCTGCGCGCCCTGTACGCGGCCGCCCGCGCGAGCGGGGCCACCCGGGCCGGGGCGCGGCGGGAGGCGGTGCGGGCCGTGGTGCCGGCCGTCGTACGCCGCCTGCTGCTGCACGAGCTGCGTGCGGCCGCCTCGCTGGGCCGGTGGGTGCTGCGCCGTCCGCACGGGGTCGGGCCGGGGGACGCGGCCGCCGCGTACACGGGGCCGCAGACGGCGATGATGTACGGACTGGTCTTCGTGTCGGTGGTCGAGACCGTGGCGCTGGCCTTCCTCATCCCCTGGCCGGCCGTGCACCGGGTGGTGCTGGTCCTGGACGTGTACGGGGTGCTGCTGATGCTGGCCCTGCACGCGGCCTGCGTGGTCCGGCCGCACGTGGTGGGCGCCGACGGGTCGCTGCGGATCCGGTACGGGGCGCTGTTCGACCTCACCGTCCCGGCGGACGCGGTGGCCTCGGTCCGGGTCGACCGGCGCTATCCGCAGGGCCGGCTGGTCACCCTGTCACACGGCGACGGCGACGGCGACGAGCACGCCGTGCTCGACCTGATCGTGGGGAGCCAGACCTCGGTGACCCTGGAGCTGAACCGCCCGCTGGAATTCCGCCGCCCGCTCGGCGCCCGCGCGCGGGCCCGTACGATCCGCTTCCACGCCGACGACCCCCGCGCGCTGGTCACCGCACTGCGGCAACCCGCACCCCCGTGACGGGCTGCCGCACTGCGTGGGGACTCTCCGGGGGGAGGAGGAGCCGTAGGCCGAGCGTGGCAAGCCGGAGGGGCGCTGTCTTGTCAAAAACGGCACCGACCCCGCTCACGGCCGCCAGAGCGGATCCCCCGGGAGCAGCACGCTGGTGATCCGGCCCGGCACCCGGTCCAGGGCCGAGCCCGGCGGCAGGCCGCCGCGCAGGGCCGCGAACCGGGCGGGCGGCAGGCCGGTCATGGCCTTCACGTCCCGGCCGAAGTGGGCCTGGTCGTGGTAGCCGCAGGCGGCCGCGACCAGGGCGGGGGCGGCTCCGGCCGCGAGCCGGCGCAGGGCGTGCTGGAGCCGGAACAGGCGGGCGACGGCCTTGGGCGGCAGGCCGACCTGTTCGCGGAACCGGGCCCGCAGGTGGCGGGGGCTCCAGCCGGTCTCCTCGGTGGCCCGGGCCAGCGAGCCGCCGTCGGTCCACAGCCGGGCGAGGGCGCCGCGTACTTCGGGGGTGACGGCCGGGCCCCCGTCGAGACGGGCGGCGAAGACGGAGTCGAGGAGGTCGAAGCGCTCGGGCCAGCCGTCGAGGGCCTGGAGCCGTTCGGTCAGGTGGCGGCCCTGCGGGCCGAGGACCTCGGCGAGGTCCACGAGGGCCTCCTCGAAGTGGACCATCGGGATGCCGAAGAGCCGGTAGGCGCCGAGGGGGCTCATGTTCACCTCCAGGCCGTGCACCGCGCCCGCGTGGACCCCGAGGGCGGGGACCGTGCGCGGCCCGCTGACCAGGGCGCGGGAGACGGCGGCGGGGCGCAGCCGGGCGGTGGACAGCTCGCCGGTGCGGGTGACCCACAGGCCCTCGCTGAAGGTGAAGACGAGGGTGACGCAGCCGGTGGGCAGTTCGAGCCGGCGCCGGGGCGCCTCGAACCGGGTCCGGAAGCCGGTGTAGTTGAGGACGTGGGGGCGCAGGACGGCGGCGGGCCGCCGCCGGCTCCCGGCGGGGGCCGCCCCGGGCGACGGTCGGGTGGGTGCGTCGAGGAAGCCCTTCGTGTCGGGGAAGCCCTTCGTGTCGGGGAAGCCCAACCGCGTTCCCTCCCCGGGCCGCTGCCGTCGTCGTCCGCGCGGGCCGGCTGGCCGCGATGCGCAGATGATGACAGGCAACGGGGCGCGGAGCCATGGCCGCAGCCCCCCGGGTTCAGGCGGGTGCGAACAGGATCTTCGCGGTGCCCGGGTCGGCTTGCGTGAGGCGGACCCGGATGCGGCCGCCGAGGGGGAGTTCACCGGTGGGGGATTCGACGCGGCCGACGACGGCGGGGTCCTCCAGGTGGACGGTGCCCACCCGCGGTTCGTGTTCCTTGACGTCGATGACCGTCGCCTCGAAGGTCTCCCCGACGTGGTCCTTGAGGACGGCGGCCTCGACCAGGGCCACGCACTCGCGTTCCACCGTGTTGGCCAGCCGGGTGCCCTCGGCCATCTCCCGGGGCAGCGCGTCCAGCGCCTCGACCGCCCACGCCGGGGGTTCGGTCCCGGCACACGCCGCCAGGCACAGTTCGCCGGCGTACCGGTCGGCGAGGCGGCGAAGGGGGGCGGTGCAGTGCGCGTACGGGGCCGCGACGGCGGCGTGCACGGCCGGGTCGGGGGTCTCGCCGCCGGTGAAGACGGTGTACCCGGCGCCGCGCAGCAGGGCCGTGCACTCCTGGAGGAACGCGGCGTGCGCCGGGCGGTGCGGGTCGAGGGAGCGGACCAGCTGCGCGTACGGGACGTGGTGGGGCCACTCGATCCGCAGGGCCTGCGCGGTGCGCCGCAGCCGGCCGACCGCGCCGTCCGGGGCGGCGGGCAGCGTGCGCAGGACGCCCGTACCGGCGGCGAGCATGAGGTCGGCGGCGGCCATGCCGGTCATCAGGGAGATCTGGGCGTTCCAGCCGTCCGCGGGGAGCGGGGCCCGGTAGGCCAGGCCGTACGTGCCCCCGTGCTCGGTGATCTCCTGTTCGGGGACGTTCAGGGAGATGCCGCCGCGTTCGGTCTCCAGTGCCTCGCGCAGTGTCCCGATGTCCCTCAGCAGGGCCAGGGAGGCGTCGGCGGTGCCGGTGTCGAGGGCCTTCTGCACGCCCTCGTAGTCGAGGCGGGCGCGGCTGCGGACGAGGGCCCGGCGGATCTCGGTGGTCTCGACGCGGCCCTCGGCGTCCAGGTCGAGCCGCCACACGAGGGCGGGGCGGGCCCGGTCGGGGAGCAGGCTGCCGGCGTCCTCGGAGATCACGGGCGGGTGGAGGGGGACCTTCCCGTCGGGGAAGTAGAGGGTGGTGACGCGCCGGTGGGCTTCCGCGTCGAGGGCGCCGCCGGGGGTGACGAAGGCGGCGACGTCGGCGATGGCGTAGTGGACGCGGTAGCCGCCGGTCCGCCGGGCGAGGTGGACCGCCTGGTCGAGGTCGACGGAGCCCGGCGGGTCGATGGTGAAGAACGGGAGGTCGGTGGCGTCGAGGGTGGGCAGCCGGGGCGCGGCGGCGGCCCGTCCGGCCTCGGCGAGGACCGCGGCCGGGAACTCCTCGGGCACGCCCAGTCGCGTCCGCAGTGCGCGCAGCGCGGCCCGCAGGGCAGCCCCGTCTGCGCCGGTGATGTGCATGTGGCGGCGTGGCATGGACCGAGCCTAGGGCTTTTCACCCGTTGAGGGCGGATTCAGGGCTTTCGTCCGTGCGGTCGGGCGGTCCTTGAGGCGGGTCCGGGGGGTGCGGCGGGCGGTCTACCCTGGCTCGGGGGCCGCACCCCCTGCGCCACGTCGTACTGAAGGAGAACCACCGTGCTCGTGCTGCTGCCGCCCTCCGAGGGAAAGGCCGCCGGCGGCTCCGGCGCACCGCTGGATCCGCACTCCCTGTCGCTGCCGGGGCTGGCCGGTGCGCGCGCGGCCGTGCTGGAGGAACTGGTCGAGCTGTGCGCGGCGGACGAGACGAAGGCCCGTGAGGTGCTCGGGCTCAGCGAGGGGCTGCGGGGCGAGGTCGCGAAGAACGCCGCGCTGCTGTCCGCACCCGCCCTCCCGGCGGGGGAGATCTACACCGGTGTCCTCTACGACGCCCTCGGCCTGGCGGACCTGCCGGCGGCCGCCCGGGCCGCCGCGGAGCGTTCGCTGCTGGTCTTCTCCGGGCTGTGGGGTGCGGTACGGGTGACGGACCGGATCCCCTCGTACCGCTGCTCGATGGGCGTCAAGCTGCCGGGGCTCGGCGCTCTGGGCGCGTACTGGCGCACCCCGATGGCCGGGGCGCTGCCGGAGGCGGCGGGGGACGGGCTGGTGCTCGACCTGCGGTCCTCGGCGTACGCGAGCGCGTGGAAGCCGAAGGGCGAGGCGGCCGGCCGCACGGCCACCGTGCGGGTGCTGCACTCGCAGATCGTGGACGGCGTGGAGAGGCGTTCGGTGGTGAGCCACTTCAACAAGGCCACCAAGGGGCGCCTGGTCCGCGACCTGCTGCTGGCCGGAGCCGCCCCCGCGGCCCCCGCCGAGCTGGTCACCGCCCTGCGCGACCTCGGCTACGCGGTGGAGGCCGAAGCGCCCGCGAAGGCGGGCAAGGCCTGGTCGCTGGACGTGGTCGTGACGCAGATCCACTGAGGCCGGCCAGCCGACCGGCGGCCCGCCGGCCGGGCGGTACGGGGGCGCCGCCCCGGCACCGCCCGGAAGCTCAGCGGCCCAGGGGCCAGGCCACGGTGGCCGGAGTGTGCCCGGCCTCGCCCGCGTACTGGGCGCAGGCGTCGGTCAGGGTCTCCAGCAGGGTCAGGGGGTCCGGGAGCGGATGGCCCATGTCGCGCAGCCAGCTCACCGAGAGGTCACCGGGCAGCGTCGACGGGGGGAGCAGGACGTAGCTGCCGCGGCAGTGCCAGCGCAGGCCCGGGTGCTCGTCCATCGTCTCGGGGTGGCAGTCCAGTTCGCAGGGCCACCATTCGTCCTCGTCCTCCGGCGTACCGCGGGTCGCCGTGAAGAACAGCATCCGGGCCTGGTCGCCCGTACCGCCCGATTCGGCGACGGGTCCGACCTCGATCCCGGCGGCCAGCAGGCGCTCCAGCGCGCCGCGGCCCGCTTGCAGGGGCACGTCCAGGACGTCGTGGACCATGCCCGTCGCGGTGATGAAGTTGGCCTGGGGCTGGTTGCGCGCCCAGCGTTCGATCTGCCCCCGGTCGGTGGTCGACTGCGTCTGCCAGGCGAAGGAGACGGGGTGCCGTGCGGGGGTGGGACAGCCGATGCGGTCGCACGAACATCGGTAGCCGGCGGGATGGGCGGCGGGGGCGATCGGGAGACCTGCGGCGGCGACGGCCAGGAGCAGCGCCTCGCGTTCCCTGCCGGGGTCTTCGGGAGCCGGTTTCGAGCGGCGGCGCAGCCACTGGGAAATCCTGCTCTGCTCGCCGCGTTTGACGCGGCCGGACTCAGACCCCATCTATCCCCTCACCTCACCGTTGACCCGGCAGACCGGCCCAGACCAAGACATCGTCCCACCATCCTGCGCGCCGGGTGACCGCACCCCACGATCGGGGTCCCCCCGGAGCGGCCGGATCCGGCCGTGTGTTCCCGGCCGCGCAGGGCGTCGCGGCCCGCCGGGCCGTGCGCGGCCGCCCCGGTCCGTGACCTATCCCACGCCGCCGGACGCCGGTCCGGGGTGTGCGCCGGGCCCGGCGTTCGCCCGCAGCACCGCGTCCACGAGCGCGTCGGTGTAGGCGTGCGTCAGCGGGGCGGTCCGCATCAGCCAGCGGTAGGTGAGCGGCCCGAGCAGCATCTCGACCGTCAGCCGCAGGTCGGTGTCCGGGGCGAGGTGCCCGGCGTCCCGGGCCGCCCGCAGCCGGGCTTCGTACAGGGCGAGCTGCGGTTCGAGGAGCTGCTCGGTGAAGCGGGCCCCCAGCTCCGGGTCGGTCGCTCCGGCGGCGGTCAGGGCGCGCGCGGGGGCTTCGTACTTCTCGTCGTTGAACTCGTCCACCGTGGCCCGCAGTACGGACTTCAGGTCGGCCGCGAGGTCCCCGGTGTCGGGGAAGCCCGACCAGTCGGCGTCCGTCTCCGCGTCCCCGGCCAGCGCGAGCGAGGCGTCCAGGAGGACGGCCGCCTTCGAGGACCACCAGCGGTAGATGGTCTGCTTGCCGACCCCGGCGCGGGCGGCGATGGCCTCGATGGTCAGCTTGTTGTAGCCGACCTCTCCGACCAGCGCGAGCGCGGCGTCGAGGATGGCGCGCCGCGAGCGGTCGCTGCGGCGGGTGGCGTCGGGAGTCTTGCTCATACGGGCCAACGTACCAATGCGAGACGTCTCGTCTTCCAGCGATCTCATAAACCACCCGGTCAGTTCACTGCGCGGTTTCCGTTGAGGAGAGACGATTCTCTTCACACACGCACGCCCCGTGAGTCCGCAAGTCGTGAGGAGCCTTCTTTGCGCAGAGACGCCACACCCCGGCGCTACCTGATGTGCCCACCCGCACACTTCAAGGTCACGTACTCCATCAACCCGTGGATGGACCCCACGAAACCGGTGGACCTGCCCCTCGCACAAGCCCAGTGGGAAGACCTCCGGGACCGCTACCGGGCCCTCGGCCACACCGTCGAGACCCTCGAACCGCAGCCCGGCCTGCCCGACATGGTCTACGCGGCCAACGGCGCCCTGGTCGTCGACGGCCGGGTGCTCGGGGCCCGGTTCGCCTACCCGGAGCGCACCGCCGAGGCGGAGATCCACCTCGCGTGGTTCCGCTCGCACGGATTCCGGGACGTCCACGAGCCGTCCCACGTCAACGAGGGCGAGGGCGACTTCGCCGTCACCGCCACCTACATCCTCGCCGGCCGGGGCTTCCGCTCCAGCCCGCTCTCGCACGACGAGGCCCAGGAGTTCTTCGGCCGCCCCGTCATCGGCCTCGACCTGGTGGACCCGCGCTTCTACCACCTGGACACGGCCCTGTGCGTGCTCGACGGGGACGAGATCATGTACCACCCGCAGGCCTTCTCGGCCGGGAGCCGGGCCGTGCTGCGCCGGCTCTTCCCGGACGCCCTGCTCGTGGACACCCAGGACGCGGAGGCCTTCGGGCTGAACTCCGTCTCCGACGGCCGCCACGTCCTGCTCCCGCAGGCGGCGACCGGACTGCTCGCACCGCTGCGCGACCGCGGCTTCGAGCCCGTCCCGATGGACCTGGGCGAACTGCTCAAGGGCGGCGGCAGCGTGAAGTGCTGCACCCAGGAGCTGCGGCCCGCGGCCGGGGACTGAGGGACCCGGGCGCGCTACGGGGCGTCGGCCGGGGGCCACTCCTGGCCCCAGTCGACGTCCCGGGCCGCCTTGTAGAGGCCGCCGTGGCGCTTGGTCACGGTGGCCCGGGTCAGGCCCTGCTCCCGGGGGCCGCACAGCTCCAGCTGTACGAGCCCCTTCCGGATCTGCGGCCTCCGCGTGATCCGGGAGGGGACCGGCGCCACGGGGAACCGGGCCGCGGCGACGTAGCTGAACTTCTCGTCCTCGTACGCGAGGGAACCGCCCTTGACCTGCCGGTGCAGGGAGGATCGGCTGACCCGCGCCGAGAAGTGGCACCAGTCCTGGCCGACCTCGATCGGGCAGGTGCCGTCGTGCGGACAGGGCGCGGCCACCTTCAGCCCGGCCCCGATGAGCTGGTCGCGGGCCTCGCGGATGCGCAGGTACCCCTCGGGCGTGCCCGGCTCGATCAGCACCACGGCCTGCCCGGCGCGGGCGGCCTCGGCGACGACGGCCCGGCGGGCCGGCTCCGTCAGCTCTCCGAGCACGTACGACACCGTCACCAGGTCGGCCCCGGGCAGGCTGATCCCGCTGCCGATGACCGCCCGCCGCCACTCGGCGCCGCGCAGCACCTCGGAGGACGAACGCCCCGCCAGCTCCTTGCCGAGGGCCAGCGCCGGCTCCGCCCAGTCCAGCACCGCGGTCGTGCGGGGCCCGTCCCAGGTGGCGTCGACCGCCCAGGTGGCCGCGCCGGTGCCGCCGCCCACGTCCACGTGCGAGGCCGGCGACCAGTCCGGAGCGGCCCCGGCCAGCCCGTCCAGGGCGGACCGTACGGCTTCGAAGGTCGCCGGCATGCGGTACGCCGCGTACGCCGCGACGTCGGAGCGGTCGCGCAGCACGGGGACGTCGGTCGGGATCGTGCCCCGGTAGTTGGAGATCAGCCGCTCGACGGCGGCCGCGGCCTGCTTCGGCGGGAGCCCGTCGAGGAGTCCGCCCAGCGCGGACCGGAGGGTTTCGGCGGTGGTCGGGACGGAGGCGGGGACGGAGGCGTTCACCCGCGAAGTTTACGGCGCTCCGAGGGGCCGCCCGGCATCACCGGCACGGCCCCCGCGCACTCAGCCGCGGTGCGCGGTCACCCCGCGGCCGCCATCGGGCTCCGGGGCCGCCACGGCCGGCACATCCCGAGGAAGCAGACCGCCGACAGCAGCGAGCAGACCAGCTGGACCAGCGCCATCGGCACCGCCGTGTCCTCGCCCGCGATCCCGACCAGCGGCGAGGCGATCGCCCCGACGAGGAATGAGGAGGTGCCCAGCAGCGCGGACGCCGATCCGGCCGCGTGCGGGGTGCGCATCAGGGCCTGAGCGTTGGTGTTCGGCAGCAGCAGGCCCATCGCCGACATCAGGACGAACAGGGCCGAGGCGACCGGGAACAGCCCGACCTCGCCGAACACCCCGGTCGACATCAGCAGCAGGGCCACGGAGGCGACGGTGATGATCCCGATGCCCACGGCCAGCGCCTTGTCCAGGCTGACCCGGCCGACCAGCAGCTTGCCGTTGATCTGGCCGACGATGATCAGGCCGACGGAGTTCACGCCGAACAGCAGGCTGAAGGCCTGCGGCGAGGCGCCGTAGATCTCCTGCACCACGAACGGCGAGGCGGATATGTAGGAGAACAGCACCGCGAACGCGAAGCCGCCCGTCAGGGTGTACCCGGCGAAGACCCGGTCGCCGAGCAGCCCCCGCATGGTCCGCAGGGCCGCGCCCACGCCCCCGGTCTGGCGCCGCTCCGGCGGCAGCGTCTCGTCGAGGCTGCGCCACACGACGGCGGTGAGCGCGGCGCCGACCACGGTCAGCACGACGAAGACGCCCCGCCAGTCCGCGAACCGCAGGACCTGGCCGCCGATCAGCGGAGCGACGATCGGGGCGGCCCCGGATATCAGCATCAGCGTCGAGAAGAACCTGGCCATCTCGACCCCGTCGTACAGGTCGCGCACGACGGCCCGCGCGATGACGATGGCGGCCGCTCCGGCCAGGCCCTGGAGCAGGCGGAAGCCGATCAGCAGCTCGGCGGTCGGGGCGAGGGCGCAGATCGCGGTGGCGAGGACGTAGACGACCATGCCGATCAGCAGGGGCCTGCGGCGGCCCCACTTGTCGCTCATCGGGCCGATGACCAGCTGGCCCAGCGCCATGCCGGCGAGGCAGGAGGTGAGGGTGAGCTGGACGGTCGCGGCCGGGCTGTGCAGGGCGTTGGTGACCTCCGGCAGCGCCGGCAGGTACATGTCCATGGACAGCGGGGGGAGGGCGGTGAGCCCGCCCAGCACGAAGGTGACGAGCAGGCCGGTGCGCCGCGCGGCCGCCAGGGGTGCGGGCGCGGTGCCGGCTTCCGGGACGCCGGCGGCGACGGTGGCGGGGTCCGGGACGGGGGCGGTGGACAGGGCGGGCGCGGAGGACTTTTCGGGCGACGGCACGGGCGGCGGCTCGGGTGACGGCTCGTGCGAGGGGGCCGTCGAGGGGCCTCTCTCCGACATGCGGAACTCCAGTCTTTTCATCTGCTTTACGCACCCCTGACCGACCCATGCTCTCAGCTGTCGGAACGTCCGTGGCCCGGTCGCCGGTGTGACGTAGCCTGCGGCCCCATGAGCGCACGTCTGAGCAAGATCGCAGTAGTGACCGGGGCCGGCTCCGGTATCGGCCGCTCCGTGGCCCTGACCCTGGCGGAGGCCGGCTGGTCCGTGGTCGTCGCCGGCCGCCGGGCCGAACCCCTGGCGGAGACCGCCGCGGCGGCCGGGGCCGGCGCCGACGTCTTCCCCGTACGGGCCGACGTCAGCGACCCCGACGACGTGAACGCGCTCTTCGCGGCCGTACGGGAACGCCACGGCCGCCTGGACCTGCTGTTCAACAACGCCGGCACCTTCGGTCCGGCCGGAGTCCCGCTGGAGGACATCGGCTACGAGGCCTGGCGCTCGGTCGTCGACGTCAACCTGACCGGGTCCTTCCTGTGCGCCCAGGCGGCCTTCCGGCAGATGAAGGCCCAGGACCCGCAGGGCGGCCGGATCATCAACAACGGCTCCATCTCGGCCCACGTCCCGCGCCCGAACTCCGTCGCCTACACGGCGACCAAGCACGCCATGACCGGCCTGACGAAGTCCCTCTCCCTGGACGGACGCCCGTACCGGATCGCCTGCGGGCAGATCGACATCGGCAACGCGGCGACCGAGATGACCGAGCGCATGCAGACCGGCATCCTCCAGGCCAACGGACAGCTCGCGGTCGAACCCGTCATGGACGCCGCCGACGTGGCCCGCACGGTGCTGCACATGGCGGAGCTGCCGCTGGAGGCGAACGTGCAGTTCGCGACGGTGATGGCGACCGCGATGCCCTTCATCGGGCGCGGCTGACCACCGGGAATGACACCCCGTCCGGCGGGGTTGAGCCGGTCATGACGACCGAAGTACTGCGCTACACCGCCTTTTCCGAGGACCCGGCCGGCGGCAACCCCGCCGGGGTCGTCCTCGACGCGTCCGGCCTGGACGAGACCGCCATGCTGGCGATCGCCGCCCGGCTCGGCTACAGCGAGACGGCCTTCCTCACCGGCCCGGCCGGGCCCGTACCGCCGGGGGAGGCCGCCCCGGACCCCGGACGCGGCTTCACCGTGCGGTACTTCAGCCCCAAGGCCGAAGTGCCGTTCTGCGGGCACGCCACCGTCGCCGCCGCCGTGGCGCTGGCCGAGCGGATCGGCCCCGGGGAGCTGCTCTTCGACACCCGGGCCGGGACCGTACCGGTCTCCGTCACCGCCGCGGACGGGGGCCTGCGGGCGACCCTGACCAGCGTCGTCCCGCACGTCGAGGACATCGCCGGAGCCGACCTCGCCGAGGCGCTGGCCGCCCTCGACTGGCCGGCGGGCGACCTCGACCCGCAGCTGCCGCCGCGGATCGCCTACGCCGGAGCCCGCCACCTCGTGCTCGGCGCCGCCACCCGCGCCCGGCTCGCCGACCTGGCCTACGACTTCCCCCGGCTGGAGGCCCTGATGCGGCGCCTGGACCTCGTCACGGTCCAGCTCGTGCACCGGGCGGGCCCGGCCCTGTTCCACGTACGGGACCCCTTCCCGGTCGGCGGCGTCGTCGAGGACCCCGCCACCGGAGCCGCCGCGGCCGCCTTCGGGGCGTACGCCCGCGAGCTCGGCCTCGTCCCGGAGCAGGCGGTCCTCACCCTCCACCAGGGCGACGACATGGGCCGCCCCGGCGTCCTGACCGTCGAACTGCGGGCCGGCGACCCCCGCGTGCGGGTGGCCGGCGCGGGCGTACGGATCCCCTGATGCGGCTGGTCTCGTACGCGCAGGCAGAACTCCCCGAGGCCCTCGCCGACCGGATCGCCGCCCTGGAGGCGACGGCCTGGCCCGGCGCGGCCTCCGGACACGACCCCGCCCTCGACCCGCGGGCGCTGCTGCTCGTGGACGCCGCCGGGACGGTCGGCGCCTCACTCGCGCTGCTGTACAAGGAGGTTCCGGTCGCCGGCCGGACCTGCCGCGCGGCCGGGCTCAGCTCGGTGGTGACCCGGCCGGAGCTGCGCGGCCGGGGGCTCGGCGGCCGGCTGGTGGACGCGGCCCGCATGGCCCTGGCCGCCGACCCGGCGGTGGACCTGGCCCTGTTCAGCTGCGACCGGCCGCTGACCCCGTTCTACGAGGGGGCCGGCTTCGGCTGCCTGCCCGGCACCGTCCTGGTCGGAGGCACCCCGGCCGAACCCCTGGCCACCGACGCCCCCGGCTTCGACAAGGCCGTCCTCGCCGCGTTCTTCACCCCGGATCCGGAAGCGGATCGCGCCGCGCTGACCGGGGTCCGCGTTCCGCTCCACCCGGGGGACGTCGACCGGCTCTGGTGACACCGCCGCACCCCCGCGGCCGGGCCCGGCGGCCGGGCCGCCCGGGTGTCAGTCCCTGTCGGCCGCGCCCGGCGCCGGGGCGGAGGCCGGGGCGGGCGGGCCCGACGGGCGGCCGGAGCGGGCCGGCAGCAGGAACAGCGTCAGGACCACGGCCAGGTACAGCGTCCACACCACGAGCTGGAGGACGGTGGGGTCGGGCTGGAAGTTGAGGACGCCCTTGAGGAGGACCCCGTACCAGCTGTCCGGCGGGACGGCCCCGCTGATGTCGAAGGCCCTGTTCTCCAGGCCGCCGAGGAAGCGGGCCTCCTGGAGGTCGTGGACCCCGTAGGCGAGCACGCCCGCGGCCACGACCACCAGCATCCCGCCGGTCCACTTGAAGAACTTCGCCAGGTTGATCTTCAGCGCGCCACGGTAGAACAGCCAGCCCAGCACGATCGCCGTCGCGATGCCGAGCAGCACCCCGATCAGCGGGGCGGAGGAGCCCTCGCCGCTGGCCCGGACCGAGGCCCACACGAACAGGGCGGTCTCCAGGCCCTCGCGGCCCACCGCGAGGAAGGCGGTGGCCACGAGCGCGCCGGTGCCCATGGCGAGCGCCGTGTCGAGCCTGCCGTGCAGATCGGCCTTCAGGTGCCGGGCGGTGCGCTTCATCCAGAAGACCATCCACGTCACCAGGCCGACGGAGAGGATCGACAGGGTGCCGCCCAGCAGCTCCTGCGCCTCGAAGGTGAGCTCCTGGGTGCCGAATTCGAGCAGGGCGCCGAAGGCGAGGGAGATCGCGCAGGCGATCGCGATGCCGGTCCACACCGGGCGCAGCGCGGCCCGGTTGTCGGTCTTGACGAGGTAGGCGACCAGGATGCAGACGACGAGGCTGGCTTCCAGGCCCTCGCGCAGGCCGATCAGATAATTGCCGAACACGGCGGTTCCTCTCCGGAGGGGACTACGCGAACAGCGTCCGGCCCCACCAGTCGTCCTCGTCGCGGACGCCCGGCGGGACGGCGAAGACGGCCGAACCCACGTGCTGGATGTATTCGTTGAGGACGTCGGACTTCGCCAGGCTGCGCTGGACGGGGACGAAGCCGGTGCGGACGTCGCGCTGGTAGGCGAGGAAGAACAGGCCCGCGTCGAGCCGGCCCAGACCGTCCGTGCCGTCGGTGAAGGAGTAGCCGCGGCGCAGGATGGTCGCCCCGTTGTTGCTGTCCGGGTGTGCGAGGCGGACGTGCGCCTCGGGCTTCATCGCCTTCAGGAAGGGCTCGTCGCGTTCCTTGGACTTGCCCACCGGGGCGCCCTCGCCCTTGTCGCGGCCGAAGATGTCCTCCTGCTCCTGGAGGGAGGTGCGGTCCCAGGTCTCGATGTTCATGCGGATGCGCCGGGCGACCAGGTACGAGCCCCCGGTCATCCAGTCGCCGCCGTCCCCGGCGCCGACCCAGACGTGCCGGTCCAGGGCCGCGGTGTCGGTGCCCGCGATGTTCCGGGTGCCGTCCTTGAAGCCCATCATGTTGCGCGGGGTCTGCTCGTCGGGGGTCGTCGACGAGGTCTTGCCGAAGCCGAGCTGCGACCAGCGCATCGCGGTCCGGCCGAAGCCGATGCGGGCCAGCTGCCGGACGGCGTGCACCGCGACCTGCGGATCGTCGGCGCAGGCCTGCACGCAGAGGTCGCCGCCGGAGCGGGCCGGGTCCAGGTTGTCGCCGGGGAACAGCTCCAGGTCGACCAGGGCGGCCGGGCGCCGGCCCTCCAGGCCGAAGCGGTCCTTCGCGAACAGGCCCGGGCCGAAGCCGACGGTCAGGGTGAGCCGGGAGGGCTTCAGGCCGAGCGCCTCGCCCGTGTCGTCCGGCGGGGCCTGCGGGAGGCCGCCGAAACCGCCCTCGCCGACCGGGAGTCCGGCCGTCATCAGCCGGGCCGCCACGGTCCACTCCTTGAGCAGCGCGACCAGCTCGGCGCGGTCCTTGGTCTTCACGTCGAACGCCGCGAAGTGCAGCCGGTCCTGGACCGGGGTCGCGATCCCCGCCTGGTGCTCCCCGTGGAAGGGCACGGCCCCGCCGGCCGAGGCCGCCGGTACCGCGTCCGTACCGGCGTGGAAGGCGGCGACCCCGCCGCCGGCCGCGGCGGCGCCGAGCGCGAGCCCGGCCCCGCCCCAGCCGAGCAGGGCGCGGCGCGAGGGGCCGTTCGCCCTGCCGCCGGTCTCTTCCGGCTCCGAGTCGCTCATCGGGTTCTCCCGCCTCTCCCGTCCATGTTTCCGTCCGGCCCCGGGGCCGGGACTACTTGACGACCGCGGCGGCCAGCTTCGAGAGCGGCTCGGCGAGCGCGTTCACACCGTCCGAGAGCTCCTTGCGCTCCGCCTCGCCGACCTTGTCGTAGGAGGTGAACTCGTAGGAGGTCTTGTCGGCGCGGTACTTGTCGAGCAGCGCGGTCAGTGCCGCGAACTGGGTGTCCAGCTGCTTGGTGAGCGCGGCGTCGTTCTTCTGCGCGGCCGGCTTCAGGAGCTCGTAGGACTTCTGCGCGCCTTCGAGGTTGGCCTTGAAGTCGACGAGGTCGGTGTGGCTGTAGCGCTCTTCCTCGCCCGTCACCTTGCCGGTGGCGACCTCGTCGAGGAGCTCCTTGGCGCCGTTGGCCATGGAGGTCGGGGTGATCTCCGCCTGGCCGACCTTCTTCTGCCAGTCGGTGAGGTCGGTGATCAGGGTGTCGGCGAGCTTCTTGTCGTTGTCGTCGATCTTGTTGTCCTGGAAGAGGGACTTCTCCAGGCGGTGCCAGCCCGTCCAGTCCTTCGCCGGGTCCTGGCCGGCCTCCAGGCCGTCCTCGCGGACGTCGACCTTCGGGTCGATGTCGCCGAAGGACTCGGCGACCGGCTCGGTGCGCTCCCAGCCGATGCGGGAGGGCGCGTACGCCTTCTTCGCGGCCTCGACGTCCCCGGCCTTGACGGCGTCCGCGAAGACCTGGGCCTTCGGGAGGGTCTCGTCGGCCTGCTCCTGCACGTACTTGCGGTAGGCGGCGACCGCGGCGTCCAGCTCGGGGGAGCGCTTCTCGCCGCCGCCCTGACCGGTGGCCTTGACCTTCTGGCGGATGCCGTCGCCCTTCATGCCCGGCTTGCAGACGACCGTGTAGTCGCCGGCCTTGATCTCCGCGGTGATGGAGGCCTTGGTGCCGGGGCCGATGTTCTCGCGCTCGGTGACGATCCGGTCGTCGGGGAAGAGCACGTACAGCTCGGTGACCTTGGAGCCCTTGTTCTCGACCTCGATGGTGACCTTGCCGGACGGGAACTCGGTCGTGGAGACCTCGCAGGCGCTGTCGGTCGCGTTCACGTGGATCGCGTCCGAGCCGCCGCCCCCGCCCTTCTCGGCGCAGCCGGTCACGGCGGTGAGCGCGGCCACGGCGGCGGCCGCGGTGAGGACGGTGATGCGAGCGGGGCGCATGGGTGCTCCAGGGGAGGCGGACGACGGGTGAAGGGCCAGTGAGGCGGACCTAACTTAACCGAGGCTTACCTCACCCGTACCAGCTCGACCAGTGAATCACCTCTCACATTTCGCGCCCGGACACAAGGCCGTCACGGCCCTTCCATGGCGCCCCCAAGCGGCGGTCAAGCGAGGGTCAAGTCCGTGTCCGCGTCCGTCCCGGCGTCCGTGTCGGCGTCCGCGTCCGGCTTCGGCGCGGCGGAGCGGCCGACGGGTCCCGGGCCGCCCTCCGCGCGCAGCGGGACCACGAGCGGCGCACCGGTGCGCGGGTGCGGGAGCACCTCCACCGGCTGCCGGTACACCCGGCTCAGGAGTGCGGCCTCGAACACCTCGGTGGGGGGCCCGGCCACCGTGATCCGGCCGTCGTGGAGCACGGCCGTGCGGTCGGCGTACGCCGCCGCGAGCCCGAGGTCGTGCAGGACGACGACCACCGCGTCCCCGGCCGCGGCCCGCTCCCGGCAGATCCGCAGCACCAGCTCCTGGTGGCGCAGGTCCAGGGCCGCCGTGGGCTCGTCGAGCAGCAGCAGCGGCGCCCGCTGGGCCAGGACGCGGGCCAGCGCGACCCGGGCGCGTTCGCCGCCGGACAGGGCGGAGAACGGGCGCTCGGCGAACGCGGTGACCTCGGTGGCGGCCATGGCGGCGGCCACCTCCTCCTCGTCGGAGTCGGCGAGCGGGGTGCCCGCCCAGGGGGCGCGGCCCATCCGCACGACGTCCGCCACGGGGAAGGGGAAGGACAGCGCGGCCGACTGGGGGAGCACGGAGCGGCGCAGGGCCAGGTCGGGCGCCGACCAGTCGCCGACGGGGCGCCCGTCGATCCGTACGGTCCCGGAGGCGGCGGGCAGGTCGGCGGCGAGCGCGGCGAGCAGGGTCGACTTCCCCGCGCCGTTCGGGCCGACCAGGGCCAGCACCTCGCCGGCCACGGCGGTCAGCGCGATCCCGGCGAGGACCTCGCGGTCCCCGAGCCGGACGTGCAGGTCCTCGGCCTCGGCGACGGCGTCCCCGGGGGCCGGCCGGCGCGGCACCGTCCGCTGGTGGCGTCCGAACAGTGCGGTCAGCTTGCCGGTCACGCCCAGCCTCCTTGCTTGCGGCGGGTGCGGCGCAGCAGCCAGAAGAAGAACGGGCTGCCGATCAGGGCCGTCAGTACGCCGAGGGGCAGCTCGGCGGGCTGGGCGAGGGTACGGGCGGCCAGGTCGCCCGCGACCAGGACGACGGCCCCGGCCAGCGCGCTGCCCGGTACCAGGAAGCGGTGGCCGGGCCCGTTCGCCATCCGCAGCAGGTGCGGGACGAGCAGGCCGACGAAGGTGATGACGCCCGCGACGGCGACGGCGGCCGCCGTCAGCAGCGCCACGACCAGGATCAGGGCCAGGCGCAGCCGCTCGACGTCGATGCCGAGGTGGCGCGCGGGCCGCTCGCCGAGCGCGAGCAGGTCGAGCTTGCGGGCGTAGAAGGGGGCGACGAGCAGGCCCGCGAGCGCGCAGGGGAGCACGGCGAGCACCTTGGGCCAGGTGGCCTGGGCGAGCGAGCCGAGCTGCCAGAAGGTGATCTGGTTGACCTGGCCGCTGTCCGCGAAGAAGACGAACAGGCCGATGAGGGCGCCCGCGAAGGCGTTCACGGCGATGCCGGTGAGGATGAGGGTGACGACCTCGGTCCGGCCGCCGTTGCGGGACAGCAGGTAGACGGAGGCGACGGTGATCAGGCCGGCGACGAAGGCGCAGGCCGTGATGGTCCAGTTGCCGAAGAAGCTGAGGCCCAGTCCGATCGCGGCGACGGCGCCGACGGCGGCGCCCGCCGAGATGCCGATCACGCCGGGCTCGGCGAGCGGGTTGCCGAAGACGCCCTGCATCAGGGCGCCCGCGCAGCCGAGGCTGGCGCCGACCAGCAGCGCGAGCACGACGCGCGGCAGCCGTACGTTCCACAGCACGCTCTCCCCGACCCGGTCGAGGGCGGCGCCGCCGAGGCCAGTGCGGTGCTGGACGGAGGCGAGTACGTCCCCGGTGGGGATGCGGTAGGCGCCGGTCCCGGCGGAGAAGAGGGCGAGCGCGACGAGTACGACGGCGAGGGCCACCGTCAGCAGCAGGGCCCGCCGGCCGCGCGGCCGGGCGGACTTCGCCACGGGCCCCTTCGCCACGGGCCCGGCCGGGGCGCCGGCGGCGGTGTCCTTCGGGGCGGCGGGGGAGTCCGCGGCGGCCGGCTGCGGGGGATCGTAGGACAGGGTCATGCTCAGGCGCCCTTGCCGTAGAGCTGCGCGACCAGGGAGGCGAGCACCTGGTCGGTGCGGGGGCCGTAGTTGAGCAGGACGCCGTCGTCGACGCTGACCACCCGGCGGTCCATGCCGGCCGGGGTCTGCGCGACGCCCGGGACCTTGACCAGGCCGTCGATGCCGCCGACCGATTCGAGGCCCTTGGTCATGACCAGGATCGCGTCGGGCGCGGCGGCGGCCAGGGCCTCGCTGGTGATCGGGGTGAAGTCCTTGCCGAGGCCGGACTCCTTGCCGGTGTCGACGGCGCCCGCCGCCTCCAGCAGCGAGGCCGCGCCGGAGTCGGAGCCGCCGAGCAGGTACACGGAGGCGGTGCCGCGCAGGTAGAGGAACGCCACGCGGGGCTTCTTCCCCGAGGCGGCCGGGATGTCCTTGCGGACGGCGGCGATCCGGTCGGCGGTGCGCTGGTTCAGCTGCGTACCGGCCTCCTTGACGCCCAGGGCGCCGGCCACCGCGTCGATCCGCTTCGGGACGTCCTCCAGCGTCTTGGCGGGGGCGATGACCAGGACCGGGATGCCCGCGTCACGGATCTGCTGAATCGCTTCTGCGGGACCGGTGGTGGTCTCGGCCAGCACCAGCGTCGGACGCAGCGACAGCACGCTCTCGGCGGAGACGTCGTGTCCACGTGTCACCACCGGCAGGGCCGAGGCCTGCTCGAAGGTGGCGGTGATGTCCCGGGCGACGACCTGCTGGCCGAGCCCGAGGGTCTGGACGATCTCGTTGAGGCTCCCGGTCAGCGGGATGACCCGGTCCGCGGAAGTGACGGTCACCTGGGCTCCGTCCGCCGAGGGCACGGTCACCGGGAGCGCCGGAACGGGCATGGCGGCGAGCGGCTCGACCCGGTCCGGGACCGCGGCGGCGGCCGGAGCGGGGGAACTTCCGGTGGTGGCCGTACCTCCGCAACCCGTGACCGCCAGGGCCATCACCACGAGGGCAACGGCGAGGCGGGGGAAGCGGTTTGACGCGGCGGGCGTAGGCACGAAGGCACCGTCCTGATCGTCCGGCTGGAGGGCTGTGAGGTTCTGCCGACCTGGGGGTTCCCCCCTCGACCGGGATAGCTTAGGTTAGCCTAACCTCGCTCGCCAGACCCTGGAGGGGACATTCATGCCCGCAAGATCCGCCCGTGTGTACGCCGTCGCCCTGCTGGCGGCACTGCTGGGGGCGCTGCTCCCGGCCACCGCGGCTCAGGCGGCGGGCCGCACCGTCCAGGGAGGCCGGCTGGACTGGGGCCTCAAGTCCTCGTTCCAAAGCTACGTCACCGGTCCCATCGCGAAGGGCGGTTTCAAGCTGAAGAGCGGAGCCGCCACCGTCGGCGGCAGCCTCTTCCGCTTCCACTCGGCGAACGGCTCCTACGACCCCGACAGCGGTGAGTTCACCGCCTCCTTCACGGGCGGCGTGTCCTTCCAGGGCCACCAGAAGCCCGACGGCGCGTACGAGCTGGACATGACCGTCAGCCGTCCGACCGTCAAGATCTCCGGCGGCAGCGGCACCCTCTACCTCGACGTCTCCAGCAAGGCCAAGGACACCGGGCAGGTCACCGACCAGTCCCAGGTCCCCTTCGCCACGCTCGGCCTCGGCGGCATCAACATGAAGGGCGGCGGCAGTCCGCTGGCCCTCACCAACGTGCCGGCCACCCTCACGGAACAGGGCGCCAAGGCCTTCGCCGGTTACTACCAGGCCGGCGCGCAGCTCGACCCGGTCTCGCTGTCCGCCGACGTCAAGGCCCCGGCCGCGGAGCAGCCCGCGCAGCCCTCGCAGACGCCGGGCGCCCCCGCCGAAACCCCGCAGACGCAGGGCGCCTTCACCGACGCCGCCGTCGACTGGGGCGTCCGCCGCACCTTCCGCGAGTACGTCACCGGCTCCGTCGGCCAGGGCAAGTGGACCCTCGCCGACGGCGCCCAGGACGGCGGAGCCCTCTTCCGCTTCCCCCGGGGCAAGGGTTCCTACGACGGCCAGAAGGGCACCCTCGACGCCGCGTTCGCCGGTACGGTCCACTTCACCGGAGCCCACCTGGACCTCAAGCTCGCCAAGCTGAGCGTGAAGGTCGAGAACGGCAAGGGCGTCCTCACGGCCGACGTCACCACCGGCACCGAGACGAAGAACGCGGTTCCGCTCGTCGAGTTCGACGCCAAGGGCCTGAAGACCGAGGGCAAGCTCGCCACCGTGACCGAGGCCCCGGCGACCCTCACCGAGGGCGGCTCCCAGGCCTTCAACTCGATGTACAAGGCGGGCACCGAGATGGACCCCGTCTCGCTCGCCGTCGCGCTGGACGGCAGCGCGCAGCTGCCCGCCCTGCCCGACCTGGGCTCCACGGCCTCCCCGTCCGCCCCGGCCCCCTCGGCGGCCCCGTCGTCCGCCGCCCCCGCCCCGGCGCCCGCCGCCGCGGCCGGGAAGTCCTCCGGCACCGGGCTGTACCTCGCCCTCGGCGCGGCCGTCCTGGTCCTGGCCGGCGGCGCCGTCTTCCTGGTGCTCCGCAGGCGCCGTGCGGCCGCGGCCGGAGCCGCGCCCACCGAAGCGCCGTAACACCCCCGCCCCACCTTCCCCTTTCCTTCGTGTCCCCAGGAGTACCCAGCCATGTCGTCCCACCGCCGTCCGGCCGTCCTCGCGGCCGCCGTCCTCACCGCCGCCAGCCTCGGCACCGCCGCCTTCGTCATCCCCGCCGTCGCGGCGGGGAGCGCACCGGCGGCAGGGGCGGCCCAGGCCGCAGCCTCGCCGATACCGGTGGTCGGCGGCACCCTCGACTGGGGCGTGCTGGAGTCCCTGCGCAACTACGTCAAGGGCGTCGGCTCGATCACCACGCAGGACGGTGCCACCGAGGTCCCGGGCGGCTTCCGCTTCGGCCAGGCGACGGGCCAGTACGACAAGGACAACGGTCACGTCGTGAAGGCGGCCTTCAAGGGCCGCGTCGTCTTCGACGCCTCCGCCCACGGCTTCGTCATCAAGATGGAGAACTTCCGGATCGACACCGGTACGAAGAAGCTGACGGCCGACGTCACCAAGAACGGCACGGAGACCAAGGACGTCCCGCTGGCGGACGTGGCCTTCGCCGGGATGAACATGGCCGGCCTGACCACCACCCTCACCCCCGAGTTCGCCGCCCAGTTCGACCGCCCCGCCTACGCGGGCAAGGAGGGCGACAAGCTGACGGCGGCGCTGGAGTTGCCGAAGGAGCCGTCGCCGGGCCCGAGCACCAGCACGTCGGCCAAGCCGAGCACGACCCCCAGCACCACTCCCGGCACCACCCCCAGCACGACCCCGTCGACGAAGCCCTCCACGACCCCGTCGACGAAGCCGTCCACCACCGCGAAGCCCTCCACGACGGCGACGTCCACCGCTCCCGCCGACGGCCCCCAGAAGATCCTGAGCGGCAAGCTCACCTGGGGCATCATGCAGTCCTTCCGCGAGTACGTGGGCGAGAAGGGCATCACCGCGAGCGGCGGCGCCGCCAAGAGCGGCAACACCTACGCCTTCGCCTTCGGCAAGGGCGAACTCGACGCCAAGAACCAGAAGCTGAACGCCTCCTTCGACGGCACCCTGCGCTTCGAGTACCCCGCCCACAAGCTCGACCTGACCTTCAGCAACGTCCGCATCGCCGCCACCGGCAAGACCGGCACCCTGATCCTCGACGCGAAGACGGCCGCGGGCACCCAGAAGGACGTCCCGTTCGCCACGCTCGACCTGTCCAAGGCCGACTACAAGACCACGAACGGCCTGCTGGCCCTCAACGCGGTCCCCGCGGCGTTCACCGCCCAGGGCTCCGCCGTCTTCGCCAACGACAACGCGGTCCTGGACAAGTACAAGCCGGGCAAGCCGATGGACTCCCTCGACCTCTCGGTGGCCGTGGACAAGGACGTCACCCTCCCGGCGACCGGCGGCGCCACCGGCGGCAGCGGCACCACGGGCGGCACCGGTACCACCGGCTCCGCCGTGGGCGGCGGCTCGGCCGGCGGCGGCGGTTCCGTCGGCGGCAACCTGGCCTCCACCGGCTCCGAGATCCCCGCCGGCGCCCTCCTCGGGGTCTCCGGCCTGGTGGTCGCCGCCGGCGCGGGCGCGGTGTACGCCGCACGCCGCCGCCGTACGGCTCAGGTCTGAGCCGTGTTTGAATGCCCGCGTGAACGATCTGGATGTGATCAAGGTCTTCTGCGCGGGTGACGGCCGGTTCGGCAATCCGCTCGGAGTGGTCCGCGACGGCCGCACCTGCCCGGACGACGCGTCCCGGCAGGCGCTGGCCGCCGAACTCGGCTACAGCGAGACGGTGTTCGTCGACGACCCCGAGCGCGGGGTCGTCGACATCCGTACCCCCGGCACGCGGATGTCCTTCGCGGGACACCCGCTGGTCGGGGTGGCCTGGCTGCTCGACATCGAGGAGCTCAACCCGCCCGCCGGATCCGTATGGGCCCGCGGCGACGGGGAGTTCACCTGGATCACCGCCCGTCCCGAGTGGGTCACGGGCAAGCGCACCGAGCAGTACGCGAGCGCGGCCGAGGTCGAGGCCCTGCCCGCCCCGCCGCCGGGCGAGGGCTGGCTGTACGCCTGGGCGTGGGAGGACGAGACCGCCGGACGGATCCGCGCCCGGGGCTTCCCCCGCCGCCCCGACGGGGCCGTCACCGAGGACGAGGCCACCGGCTCGGCGGCGATCCTCCTGACCGCCCAGCTCGGCCGCGCCCTGAACATCACCCAGGGCGAGGGCTCCCAGATCCTCACCGCCCCCGGACCCGACGGCACGATCGAGATCGGCGGCCGCGTCCGCTTCGCCGCCTGAGCCGCGGCACGCGGAAGGGCCGGCCGGTGCACCGTGCACCGGCCGGCCCTTCCGCGCGTACGCCCGTACGCGTGCTCAGGCGCTGAGGCGGAACTGTTCGCCCAGCTCGCGGAACACCGCGCCGTTGAAGTCGAAGGCGCGCTTGCACTCGTCGATGATGCGCTGCTTCTCCAGGTCGTCCGCGGCGATCGCGTCCAGCAGCTCGCGGTAGGTCCGCTTGAAGGCGGCCGGGTTGGAGATGTCGGCGAACACGTAGAACCGCACGCCGTCGCCCTTGCGCTCGAAGCCCCAGGTGCGCTCCGCCTTGTCGCGGATGATCTGGCCGCCGGACAGGTCGCCCAGGTAGCGCGTGTAGTGGTGGGCCACGTACCCGCCCGGCCAGGTGGCCGCGCACTCGGCGACGCGGTCCGCGTACGCCCGCGTCGCGGGCAGCGCCACCAGGCTCTCGCGCCAGCCGGGCCCGCGCAGGTGCGCCAGGTCGCGCTCGATCTCGGCGACGCGCATCAGCTCCGGCTGGATGAACGGCCCGGCCACCGGGTCCTCCCGCAGGGAGGCTGCCGCGTCCTCCAGCGCCCGGTACACGAACCACAGCTGCTCGGTGTAGCGGGTGTACGCGTCCACGCCGAGCCGCCCGCCGAGCAGGTCGCTCATGAACGTAGAGGTCTCGGCCTCCGTGTGCTGCTCGTGCGAGGCGACACGGATGACCGTGGAGAAGGCGTCCAAGGCGGACCTCCGGAAGGAAGGGGGAACAGACGTGGCGGCAGTGCCGCCACGCCCGATCTTCCTACTTAGGCTTGCCTAAGTCAATGTGTTCCCGACGTCCTGTCGGTAAAAAGGTCCGGGTGGTTCATGCCTACGGCAAGGTCAGGATCTCCGCCCCGGCGTCCGTCACCACGAGCGTGTGTTCGAACTGCGCGGTCCGCTTGCGGTCCTTCGTCACGACCGTCCAGCCGTCCTCCCACATGTCGTACTCGTGGGTGCCCAGCGTCAGCATCGGCTCGATCGTGAAGGTCATGCCGGGCTCGATGACGGTGGTGGCGTGCGGGCTGTCGTAGTGCGGGATGATCAGCCCGGAGTGGAACGACGAGTTGATGCCGTGCCCGGTGAAGTCCCGGACCACCCCGTAGCCGAAGCGCTTCGCGTACGACTCGATGACCCGGCCGATCACGTTGATCTGGCGGCCCGGCTTGACCGCCTTGATCGCCCGGTTCAGGGCCTCGCGGGTGCGCTCCACCAGCAGCCGCGACTCCTCGTCCACCTCCCCGCACAGGTAGGTGGCGTTGTTGTCGCCGTGCACCCCGCCGATGTACGCGGTCACGTCGAGGTTCACGATGTCGCCGTCCTTCAGGACGGTCGAGTCGGGGATCCCGTGGCAGATGACCTCGTTCAGCGAGGAGCACAGGGACTTGGGGAAGCCCCGGTAGCCCAGGGTCGACGGGTAGGCGCCGTGGTCGCACATGTACGCGTGGGCGACCGCGTCCAGCTCGTCGGTGGTCACCCCCGGCGCGATCAGCTTGGCGGCCTCCTCCATCGCCTGGGCGGCGATCCGGCCGGCGATGCGCATGGCCTCGATGGTCTCGGCCGTCTGCACCTCCGGTCCGGTGTACGGAGTGGGCGCGGGCTTGCCCACGTACTCGGGCCGGCGGATGTTTCCGGGAACGGAACGGGCGGGAGAGAGCTCGCCTGGTACGAGCAGCGACTGGCCAGACATGCGAGCGAGTGTATCCAGCGGGGATGGGGCAGCATGGCGACAGAGACCGGTATCGAGAGGAGCCCGACGGCGATGGCCCTGTTCAAGAAGCGTCAGGTGGGAAAACCGGGCGAGTGGTACTACTGCCTCGTCCACAACAAGGTCGAAGAAGGCCCCGACTGCCCGGCCAAGGACCGCTTCGGCCCGTACCAGAGCCCCGAAGAAGCCGGTCACGCCATGGAGACCGCGCAGGAACGCAACCTCGAATGGCAGAACGACCCCAAGTGGAACGACAAGACCCGTGAGGAGGAGGGCGAGGGCACGACGCCGTAGACCCCGCCCGGACGCCGTCCCGCCCTACCAGCGGCTGGGCGGCGGGGCGGTCAGCTGATCGGCCAGCCGCGCCAGGCGGTCCCGGAGCCGCCGCGGCCCCCGCTGCGCCGGCAGGCTGTTCTCCCCGGCCGCCGCGCTGACCAGGTGCTGCACCGTGTCCAGGTCCAGCCCCGCCGTGGTGTCCGGCACCGACAGCGCCTCGTGCGCGAGCGTCCCCAGATCAGGGTCCCCACCGTCCAGCGCCAGCACCGTGGCCCCCGACCGGCGGGCGTCGTGGATCCGCTCCAGCAGCCCCTCGCCCGGCCGCTCCGGAGCCACCACCAGCAGCGTGTGCCCCCGCCGCGCCGCCTCCAGCCGGGTCAGCCCGACCGACAGGTGCGGCGGCTCGCCCGGCAGCACCCGGTGGCGCACCAGCGTCGGCGCCAGCTCCGGCAGCCCCGACCAGGCGGCCTCGTCCACCAGGTGCGCGGCCATGTGCCACGGCTCGTACTGCTCCGTCCCCACCAGCAGCAGCGCGCCCCCGGACGGCGCCACCGAGCGCCGCAGCGAGCCGGCGAAGCGCCGGGCGTCCCGCGGCCACTGCGTACCGGCGAGCACTTCGCGCAGCAGCGCGACCCTGACGGCGTCCATGGCGGCATCCTGCACCATCCGGCCGACCGGGAGGAGCGCTTCCTTCCTCTTCGCCCTGCCCGACGGGGCTCGAACCGTCGCCTACTCGGCAGTACCCTCGCCCCCATGACTTCCTCAGACAGCACGCAGAAGCCGCCGGCCAAGGACCCCTGGGACCTGCCGGACGTCTCCGGCCTCGTGGTCGGCGTCCTCGGCGGCACCGGCGACCAGGGCCGCGGCCTGGCCTACCGGCTCGCCCGGGCCGGCCAGAAGGTGATCATCGGCTCCCGCGCCGCCGACCGGGCCGAGGCCGCCGCCGCGGAGCTGGGCCTCGGCGTGGAGGGCGCCGACAACGCCGACTGCGCGCGCCGCAGCGACATCGTGATCATCGCGGTGCCGTGGGAGGGCCACGCCAAGACCCTCGAATCCCTGCGCGAGGACCTCGCCGGCAAGCTCGTCGTGGACTGCGTGAACCCGCTCGGCTTCGACAAGCAGGGCGCCTACGCCCTCCAGGTCGAAGAGGGCAGCGCCGCCCAGCAGGCGGCCGCCCTGCTCCCGGACTCCCGCGTCACCGCAGCCTTCCACCACCTCTCGGCGGTCCTGCTCCAGGACGCCTCCGTGGAGGAGATCGACACCGACGTCATGGTCCTCGGCGAGTCCCGCGCCGACACCGACCTCGTCCAGGCCCTCGCCGCCCGCATCCCGGGCATGCGCGGCGTCTTCGCGGGCCGGTTGCGCAATGCCCACCAGGTCGAGGCCATGGTCGCCAACCTGATCTCCACCAACCGCCGCTACAAGGCCCACGCGGGCCTGCGCCTCACCGACGTGTGAGCCCGCCGCCGGGGCCGCCCGACGCGGCCCCGGCAGCCCGCGCCGCCGCGCCGCACCCGCCCGGCGGCGCACCGCGGGGACGATGGGGGACACTGGAGGGGCTCGACCCCGTCCCGTGTCGCCGAGGAGCTGTGCCCGATGCCCCGCCTTGCCGTGTTCGCCGTTGTCGTCTGCGCCCTCGCCGTGGCCGCGGCCGTGATCGCCTTCGTGGAGGGCAGCTTCCTCGGGATCGTGTGGGTGCTGCTGGCCGGCCTCACGTCCAACATGGCCTGGTACTACGTGCGCAAGGCCAAGGCCGAGAAGCCCCAGAAGGTCTGAACCCCGAGGTCCGGACCCTGAGGCCCGAACGCCCGGGTCCGAACTCCGGGGTCCGGACTACTCGGCCGGGACCGCGCAGAAGAACCCGTCCGCGTCCTGCCAGAACCGGTACAGGTCGCGCCCGCAGTACGTGTCCAGGTCCGACACGCCCAGCCCGCCCAGCACCCCGGTCACCACGTCGAAGAAGAACGTGTTGACCGCCGGGATCCACAGCAGCGCGATCACGCCGATCAGCGCGAACGGCGCCAGCGGCGCCACCTCCCGGCGCACCCGGTGCGACAGCCAGGGCTCGATGACCCCGAAGCCGTCCAGCCCCGGCACCGGCAGGAAGTTCAGGATCGCCGCCGACACCTGGAGCAGCGCGAGGAAGGCCAGCGCCATCCGGAACGGCACCGGTACCCCGTCCAGGGCGCCCAGCCAGAACGGCGCCGTGCACACCACCGCGAAGGCCACGTTGGTCAGCGGGCCCGCCGCCGAGATCAGGCTGTGCTTCCAGCGGCCCCGGATCCGGTCCCGCTCGATGTACACGGCGCCGCCGGGCAGACCCAGCCCGCCCAGGATCACGAAGACCACCGGCAGCACGATGCTGAGCAGCGGGTGCGTGTACTTCAGCGGGTTCAGCGTCAGGTAGCCCTTCGAACCGACGCTGATGTCACCGCCGTGCAGGGCAGTGCGGGCGTGCGCGTACTCGTGCAGGCACAGCGAGACGATCCACGCCGACGTCACGAACAGGAAGACGGCCAGCCCCGGGCTCGCCGCGTAACCCGTCCACACCGCCCAGCCCGTGACCGCCATGACGGCGACGACGCCGAGGAATACGGAACTGATCTGCCGCTCGCCGCGGCTGCCCTGGTGACCCATGCGGCGAAACCTATCCCGGGCCGTGCGCGGGCAGGAGTGCGGGTCCGGCGACAATGGGCCGGTGCGTTACGCGATTCTCGGCACCGCCCAGGCCCTCCGCGACGACGGGAGCACCGTCGCCGTCGGCGGCCCACGCCTGCGGGCCCTGCTGACCGCCCTCGCCCTGCGCCCGGGACGGGCCGTCCCTCCCGCCCTGCTCGTCGCCGACGTATGGGACGCCGAGCAGCCCGCCGACGCCCCCGCCGCACTCCAGGCGCTGGTCGGACGGCTGCGGCGGGCCCTCGGACCCGGGGCCGTGCGCTCCGCCGAGGGCGGCTACCTGCTCGACGCGCGCCGCGAGGACGTCGACCTGTACCGCTTCGAGCGCCTGGTGCGGGAAGCCGCCGCCGCGTCCGGCCCCGCCCGGGCCGCCGCCCTCTACGACGAGGCCCTCGCCCTGTGGCGCGGCCCGGCCCTGGCCGACCTGCCCGACCCGGCCGCCGAGTCCGCCCGCTGGGAGGCCGTACGCGCGGACGCGCGCCGGGGCCGGATCGCCGCGGCCCTGGAGCTGGGCGAGGCCCCGCAGATCCTGCCGGAGCTGGCCGAACTGTGCGCCCGCCGGCCGCTGGACGAACCCCTCCAGGTGCTCCGCATCCGGGCCCTGCGCGACGCGGGCCGTCCGGCCGAGGCGCTGGCCGCGTACGAGGAAGTCCGCCGTGACCTCGCCGCCCGCCTCGGCGCCGACCCCGGCCCGGCCCTGCGCAGCCTCCACACGGAACTCCTCACCCCGTCCCCCGGCCCCCACAGACCCGGCCCCGGCACCCCGGCGCCCGGTACCCGCCCTCCCGGCGACGGGGCCGGGACCCCGGGCGGCGGTACTCCGGCCGGCGGTACTCCGGCCTCCGCGCCCGCCACCGGCCCCCAGGGCCCCGGCCCCGCAGGCCTGGAGGCCGGTGGCGGTGGTGGCGGCCACCACCCGCAGCAGCCGGAGGCCGTCCCGGGGAACCTCCGGGCGCGGCTCACCACCTTCGTCGGCCGGGAAGAGGACATCCGGGTCATCGGCCGCGACCTCGGCCGCTCCCGGTTGGTCACCCTGCTCGGCCCCGGCGGCGCCGGGAAGACCCGGCTGTCCCAGGAGGCCGCCGAGGCCCACGCCCCCGACGGCTGGCCCGACGGGGTGTGGCTCGTCGAGCTGGCCCCCGTCGACGATCCGGAGGACGTCGCCGAAGCCGCCCTCACCGCGCTGGGCGCCCGCGAGACCAAACTCCGCGCCGCCGAGGAGCTGCGGGCCCTGACCGACCGGACCGGCGACAACCCCCTCGGCCGCCTCGTCGAGCACTGCTCCCGGCGCCGGCTCCTGCTGCTCCTCGACAACTGCGAGCACGTCATCGGGGCCGCCGCCGAACTCGCCGAACGCCTCCTCACCCACTGCCCCGGCGTCCAGATCCTGGCCACCAGCCGCGAGCCCCTGGGCGTGCCGGGGGAGTTCCTGCGGCCGGTGGAGCCACTGCCCGACCCGGTCGCGCTGCGGCTCCTCGCCGACCGCGGGGCCGCCGCACGCCCCGGTTTCTCCCCGGCCGACGACCCGGCAGCGGCCGCCGAGATCTGCTCGCGCCTGGACGGGCTCCCGCTGGCGATCGAGCTGGCCGCGGCCCGGCTGCGGCTGCTCACCCCGCGCCAGATCGCCGACCGTCTCGACGACCGGTTCCGGCTGCTGACCGGCGGGGCCCGGACCGTCCTGCCCCGGCAGCAGACGCTGCGCGCGGTCGTGGACTGGTCCTGGGACCTGCTCGACGAGGCCGAACGGGCCGTCCTGACCCGGCTGTCCGTCTTCGCCGGCGGCTGTGACCTCGCGGCCGCCGAGGAGGTGTGCGCGGACCCCGCGTACGACGTCGCGGACATCCTCGGCTCCCTCGTCGACAAGTCCCTCGTGGTCGCCGCCCCCGGCCCCGACGGCACCGGCATGCGCTACCGCCTCCTGGAGACCGTCCTGGAGTACGCCGCCGAACGCCTCGCCGCCCGCGGCGACGACCGCGCCGCCACCGAACGCCGCCACCTCGTCCACTACCGCGAACTCGCCCGCACCACCGAACCCCTGCTGCGCGGCCACGGCCAGCGCGCCGCCGCCGACCGCATCACCACCGACTACGAGAACCTCCGCACGGCCCTGCGCCGGGCCGTCGCCGCCCGCGCCGCACACGAAGTGCTGTGCCTCGTCCACTCGCTGGTCTGGTACTGGCACATGCTCGACCTGCGCACCGAGTCCCGCCACTGGTCCGACGCCGCCGTGGCCCTCGGCCCCGACCCCTTCGCCGAGCCCGCCGCCCCCGCGCAGCCCGTGTACGGACGCGTCGTGGACGCGCCCCCGCCCTACAGCGGCGAACTGCTCACCGAGGCCTGGCGCGGCATCCACATGATCCGGCTGGCCGCCCGCGACCAGACCAGCGACTCCTGGAACACCCCCGAGGTCCACGCCCAGGTCAAGGCCATGCTCGCCGTCTACCGGCCCGGACTGCCGCAGACCTGCCGCCCCCCGGCCGGACTGTGGGTCTACGCCGTGATGATCGCCGGGGACGCCGGCATGCTCCAGCGCGTCCTGAACGACACCGTGGACGTCTCCCGCGAACTGGGCTACGCGTGGGAGCTCGCCTCCGCGCTCCAGCTGCGCGCCAACGTCCTCGCCAACCGCGCCGACTGGGGCGGCGACGCCAGCCGCGACGCCGACGAGAGCCTGGAGCTCTTCCGCGCGCTCGGCGACGACTGGGGCTGCGCCGAGGCGCTCTCCGCGCGCGCCGAGTCACTGGAGAAGCGCGGCCGCTACGACCTGGCCGCGCGGGACTTCCGCGCCGCGATCGAGCACGCCGAACGGCTGGGCGCCAAGGCCCAGGTGACCGTGCTGCGGGTCCGGATGGCCGGCACGCTCGTCGAGAACGGCCGGGCCGAGGAGGCCGAGGAGATCCTCAACGAGATCCTCGAACACGTCCGGCACTACGGCAACGAGGCCATGCCCGCAGCCCGGATGTTCCTCGCGGGCATCCTGGGCCGCACCGGCCGCATCCCCGAGGCCCGCGCCCAGCTCCGGTCCCTGCGCGAGGAGTTCGCCCTCGGCGCGTACGCCATCTTCGACGTGTTCCTCCTCGCCACCGCGGCCTGGCTGGACAACCAGGAGGGCAAGTACGCCGACGCGCTCACCGTGATCCGGCAGGCGGCCGCCGCGGCCCGTGATCCGCTGGCGATGATGGTCGCCCCGCAGCTGCCCGCCGTGTTCCTGCTGACGGCGGCCGTCTCCCTCGCCGGCCTCGCCCCGCCCGGCGGGCCCGGCCGCGCGGACGACGCGGCACGGCTGCTCGGCGCGTACCGCAGGCACCTGCCGCCCGGGCACGTCCCGGTCACCACCGAACGCGACGACGCCGCCCGCGCCGAGGAACTGGCGCGGGCGGCACTGGGCGACGCGGCGTACGAGGCCGCGTACGCCGAAGGCGGTGACCTCACCCTGGAGGAGGCCACCGCCCTCGTCTGACCCGGCCCCCGGTCGGGGTCCGTCCGGGACGCGATCCGAACGGACCGGTCCGCGGATCAGGTCTTCTGGCGGAACTTGCGGACGGCGAGCGGCATGGTGACCGCCGTGATGGCGACGGACCAGGCCAGCGTCATCCACACCGAGTCGCCGACCGGAGTGCCGTTGATCAGGGCACGGGCGGCGTCGGCCAGGTTGGACAGCGGGTTGTAGTCGGTGAAGCTCTGCAGCCAGCCGGGCATGGTGGACGGCATCGCGAAGATCGAGCTGCCGAACTGGAGCGGCATCAGGACCAGCATCGCCATGCCCTGGACGGCCTGCGCGGTCTTCATGGTGAGACCCAGCAGGATGAAGATCCACATCAGCGAGGCGCCGAAGACGACCGACAGACCGATCGCGAAGAACAGGTCCAGGATCGAGCCGTCGATCGACAGGCCGAGGAGGAAACCGACGCAGAGCAGGATCGTGATGGCGATCAGCATCCGGCCGATCTCGACGACGATCTTCGCGAGGAGGACGGACGACCGGGCGATCGGCATGGACCGGAAGCGGTCCATCACGCCCTTCTTGAAGTCGTCGTTGACGCCGGTGCCCACCGCCATGGCGATGTTCATCCCCATCATGGCCATCAGGCCCGGGACCAGGTAGCTGACGTACGCGCCCTGGTTGCCCTTGCCGGAGACCGCGCCGCCGAAGACGAACACGAACAGCAGCGTGAAGATGATCGGCATGAACAGGACGTCGAACATCGACTCGGGGTCCTGTTTGATCTGCAGGGCGTTGCGGCGCACCAGGGCGCCGATGTGCCGCAGGTTGGCCCGCAGGCCGATCCGGCCCTCGCCGGACGGTACGGCCGCCGGAGCCGGGACGGCCGCGGTGTCGGCGGGCTGCTTCGTCGTGGTTACGGTGCTCATGCCGCGACCTCCTGATTCTTCTCGGTGTGCTCGGCGGGAACGGAGTCCCCGATCGAGGACGGCTTCTGCCCGGTGATGGACAGGAACACCTCGTCGAGGCTGGGCAGGTACGTGCCGAGGTCGGCGATCGCGTACCCGCGGGCGGCCAGCAGCCCGACCACGGCGGTCAGCTGCTCGTCGCTCAGGATCGGGACCAGCAGCACGCCCTCGTCCGGCACGGCCTGGGAGCCGGCCACGCCGTCCAGACCGGCCTCGGACAGCGAGCGGGCCATGCCCGGCAGGTCGGAGGGGTCCGCCGGGCGGATCTTCAGGGTGCGGCCGCCGACGCGCGCCTTCAGCTCGTCGACCTTGCCGTTGGCGATGACCTTGCCGCGGTCGATGACCGTCAGCTCGCTGGCGAGCTGCTCGGCCTCCTCCATGTACTGGGTGGTCAGCAGGACGGTCGCGCCCTCGGCGACCAGCCGCTGGACCTCGTCCCACACCTCGTTGCGGGTGCGGGGGTCGAGACCGGTGGTCGGCTCGTCCAGGTAGAGGACGGCCGGGTTGCCGATCAGCGAGGCGGCCAGGTCGAGCCGCCGGCGCATGCCGCCCGAGTAGTTCATGGCGGCCTTCTTCGAGGCCTCCGTCAGGGAGAACCGCTCCAGCATCTCGTCGGCGCGCAGCCGGGCGTCCTTGCGGGACAGGTCCAGCAGCCGGCCGATCATGTACAGGTTCTCCCAGCCGGAGAGCTTCTCGTCGACCGAGGCGTACTGGCCGGTGAGGCCGATGGTCCGGCGCAGCTGCCGGGGCTGGCGGACCACGTCGAACCCGGCGACCCGCGCCGTGCCGGCGTCGGGGATGACCAGGGTGGAGAGGCAGCGGACCAGGGTGGTCTTGCCGGCGCCGTTGGGGCCGAGGACCCCGAGGACGGTGCCCTCGCGGACATCGAGGTCGACACCGTCGAGGGCCTTCGTCTCGCCGTAGTGCTTGACCAGACCCCGCACTTCCACGGCGTTGGGATGCTTGTCGTTTCGCGTCATGCCGACCATGGGACCATCCGCCACTGACAAAGCCCCGACATGCGGCCGACAAGCATCCGACAGCAGACCGACAGCCGGCCGACGGCCCGGCGACGATCCTGGTCGCCGGGCCGCCTCCGTGCCTAGTGGAAGGCGTGCTCCTCCTGCGGGAACGTTCCGCCGACCACGTCCTCGGCGAAGGCCTTCGCCGCGTCGCCCATGGTCTGGCGGAGGTTCGCGTACTGCTTCACGAACCGCGGCATCTTCCCGCCGGTCAGCCCCATCATGTCGGTCCACACCAGCACCTGCGCGTCGCACTCCGAGCCCGCGCCGATGCCGACCGTCGGGATGTGCAGGGACCGGGTGACCTCGGCGGCCAGCTCGGCCGGGACCAGCTCCAGGACCACCGCGAAGGCACCCGCGTCCTGCGCCGCCTTCGCGTCGCGCAGCAGCTGGTGCGCGGCCTCGTCGCTGCGGCCCTGCACCCGGTAGCCCATCGCGTTCACGGACTGCGGGGTCAGACCCAGGTGGGACATGACCGGGATGCCGGACTGCACGATCAGCTCGGTCTGGGCCAGCGAGCGCTCGCCGCCCTCCAGCTTGACCGCCCCGACCCCGGCCTCCTTGACCAGCCGGGTCGCGCTGCGCAGCGCCTGCACGGCGCCTTCCTGGTAGGAGCCGAACGGCAGGTCGCCGACGATCAGGGCCCGGCTGGTGCCCCGTACGACGGCCGCCGACAGCAGGGTCATCTCGTCCATCGTCACGGGGACGGTGGTCTCGTAGCCGAGGTGACAGTTGCCCATCGAGTCGCCGACGAGCATGACCGGGATGCCGGCCTCGTCGAACACCGACGCGGTCATCGCGTCGTAGGCGGTGAGCATGGGCCACTTCTCGCCGCGTTCCTTGGCGAGGGTGAGGTCGCGGACGGTGATGCGCCGGGTGCCCGTGCCCCCGTACAGGGTCGGAGAGGCTTCGCGGGCAGGCGAAACGGCATGCGACATTGCAACTGCTCCTTGTGTCATCTCGAGGCGCCCTCACGGCGTCCCCGGACTCACCCACCATGGTGGCACCCGTCCCGCCCGCGGCGGAAGTGCCACGGAGGGGACACGATGACCGGTCCGTCACACTCCCGGCGCGCCTCCGGCCACGCCCGAGCGAATGTGCGCGTTTCGTGACAAGCGGAACCCCGGCCGCACGGCCGTTCGTCCCTCCGGTTGTATGGCCGCTACGGACGGCACCGAAGGCTCCGTGCATCGCCTAGGGTCAAGGGGCGGGGACGGAGCGCGAGCACGGCAGCGAGGACATGGGCATGGCACAGGCGTACATGACGGAGACGGGGAACGGCGGCTCCGAGCCGGGGCCCTCGCGATCCGGTCTCCGGCGCCGGCTGGCCGGACTGAGGCACGACCGGGGCATCTGGAAGCGCGGCATCGTGACCGCCGCACTGGCCGTACTGACGTCGCTGGTGATGATCCTGCACGCGGAGCTGCCCAACGACGTCGGCAACCTCGGCAGCCTCACCGAGACGTTCCTGCCCTGGCTGGGCGTCATGGTGCCGCTGCTGCTGGTCGCCGCCGTGATCCGCAAGTCCGCCACCGCGCTGATCGCGATACTGCTGACCGCCGCGGTCTGGACGAACCTCTTCGCCGGACTGGTCACCGACAAGTCGGGCCCCGGCGGCAACCTGACGGTCGCCGCGCACAACGTCGACGCCGACAACCCGGACCCGCGCGGCACCGCCGAGTCCGTGGCGAAGTCGCAGGCGGACGTGCTGGCGCTGACCGAGCTCAAGGCGAGCGCCGTCCCCGTCTACGAGAAGGCGCTGGCGAGCACGTACAAGTACCACGCCGTCGAGGGCACGGTCGGCGTGTGGAGCAAGTACCCGCTGACCTCCAGCAAGCCCGTCGACATCCGGCTCGGCTGGGTCCGGGCCATGCGCACCACCGTCGCCGGCCCCACCGGTGCCATCGGCGTCTACGTCGCCCACCTCCCCTCGGTCCGGGTCAAGCTCAACGCCGGTTTCACCGCCAACCAGCGCGACAACAGCGCCGACGCGCTGGGCGCGGCCCTCGCCGCCGAACCGCTGCGGAAGGTCATCCTGCTCGGCGACCTCAACGGCACCATGAACGACCGGGCCCTGTCCGAGGTCACCTCGCAGATGCGGTCCACGCAGGGCGCGGCGGGCGACGGCTTCGGCTTCAGCTGGCCCGCGCAGTTCCCGATGGCCCGCATCGACCAGATCATGGTGCGCGGCATCAAGCCGGAGGCCTCCTGGACCCTGCCGCGCACCGGCAGCGACCACCTGCCCATCGCCGCGAAGCTCACTGTCCGCCCGTAGTCCCCGTACGCGACGGGCCCCGGCGCTTCCTCGGAAGCGGCCGGGGCCCGTCGCGCGTACGGGCGGGCTACGCCTGCTCGCGCCAGCCGTTCGTGATGGGCAGCCGGCGGTCCTTGCCGAAGCCCTTCGCGGAGATCTTCGTGCCCGGCGGGTACTGGCGGCGCTTGTACTCCGCCGTGTCGACCATCCGCAGGGTGCGGGCGACGAGCTCGCGGTCGAAGCCGGCCGCGACGATCGCCTCGAAGCCCTGGTCGCGGTCCACGTAGAGGTCCAGGATCGCGTCCAGCACCGGATAGTCCGGCAGCGAGTCCGTGTCGACCTGGCCCGGGCGCAGCTCGGCGCTCGGCGGCTTCGCGATGGAGTTCTCCGGGATCGGAGGGATCTCGCCGCGCCCGGCGGCGGCCCGGTTGCGGTACCGGGCGAGGCGGAACACGTCCGACTTGTAGACGTCCTTGATGGGGCCGTACGCGCCCACCGAGTCCCCGTACAGGGTGGAGTAGCCGACGGCCAGCTCGGACTTGTTGCCCGGGGCCAGCACGAGGTGGCCCTCCTGGTTGGACACCGCCATCAGCAGGGTGCCGCGCAGCCGGGACTGGAGGTTCTCCTCGGCCAGGCCGGTCAGGCCCAGTGCTCCCATGTAGGCGTCGAACATCGGCTCGATCGACACGGTGCGGAAGTTGAGCCCGGTCCGCTCGGCCAGGTCCGCGGCGTCGCCCCGGGAGTGGTCCGAGGAGTACTTCGAGGGCATCGAGATCCCGTACACGTTCTGCGCGCCGACCGCGTCGCAGGCGACGGCGGCGACGAGCGCGGAGTCGATGCCGCCCGACAGGCCGATCAGGACGGAGTGGAAACCGTTCTTCGTGACGTAGGCGCGCAGGCCGACCACGAGCGCGTCGTAGATCTCCTCGTCGTCGTCGAGGCGGTCGGCGTACCCGCCGGGGACCACGGGCTCGTACGGTTCCACCGGCCCCTCGGAGAGGATCACGCGGTCGATCCGCAGACCGTCGCCGACGATGCCCTCGGGGGCGTCCGGGGCGGCGGCCGGGAGGTCCAGGTCCACCAGTACGCAGCCCTCGGAGAACTGCGGGGCGCGGGCCACGACCTCCCCGGAGGCGTCCACGACGATCGAGTCGCCGTCGAAGACCAGCTCGTCCTGGCCGCCCATCATCGCCACGTAGGCGAGGGTGCAGCCGGCCTCCTGGGCCCGCTTGCGGACCAGTTCGAGGCGCACGTCGTCCTTGTTGCGCTCGTACGGGGAGGCGTTGACGGAGATCAGCAGCCCGGCCCCGGCGGAGCGGGTGGCCGGGACCCGGCCGCCGTCCTGCCAGAGGTCCTCGCAGATCGCCAGGGCCACGTCCACGCCCCGGACCCGCACGACCGGCTGGGTGTCGCCCGGCACGAAGTACCGGAACTCGTCGAACACGCCGTAGTTGGGGAGGTGGTGCTTGGCGAAGCGCAGCACCACCCGGCCGCCGTGCAGGACGGCGGCCGCGTTCTCCGGGGAGCCGGCCGGCTTGCCCAGGCGGGGCACGGCCTGCTCGGTGCGGTCGAGGTAGCCGACGACCACCGGCAGCTCGCCGAGGCCCTCGGCGGCGAGGCGCTCCGCGAGCTCGCGGAGCGCGGTGCGGGAGGCCTCGACGAAGGAGCCGCGCAGGGCGAGGTCCTCGACGGGGTACCCGGTCAGCACCATTTCCGGGAACGCCACCAGGTGAGCGCCCTGCTCGGCGGAGTGCCGGGTCCAGTGGACGACCGAGTCCGCGTTGGCGGCGATGTCGCCGACGTGCGCGTCGATCTGATTCAGAGCGAGACGAAGTTGAGGCACGGAGCCCAGTCTAATCGTCTTTCTGACGCGATGTCCTGGGCTCCGCGCGGATCAGCCGATCGGGCCGCTGAACTTCGCGTCCGGCAGGAGGATGCCGGGGGAGACCTGGGCGTTGATGTTCCTGGTCCCCGCGGGCACCTCGTAGGCGATCGTGCCAGTGGCGGTCTCGCCCGGCTTGACCGTGCCGGAGATGTCCTTGGGCATCCGCCCGTCGTAGACGAGCTTGCCCTCGTTGCCCTTCTCGTCCGTGACGTCGGGCACCGCGTAGATGACCTCGTGCGGCTTGTCGGTGGTGTTGGTGATCGTCATGGTCACCTGGACCGCGTTGCCCACCTCGATGTACTCGCTGCTGGTGACGTACTTCTTCGGCGACGACAGGCTCACCTTGATGCCGTTCGGGTACGTGAACGTCTCGCCGAACGCCAGCGGCGTGCTCAGGCCGGGGCCCTCGCTGGGGACCGCGGGCGGCAGGCCGTACGACGGGATCGCGTACGGCTCGTCCCGCTGCGCCTCCTCGATGCTCTGCTCGACCCGGTCGGACGCCTCGTGCAGGACGGCGACGGTGAGGAACCCGCCGCCGACGGAGGCCAGGAGGCTGAGCCCGCCGAGGACCGTGCCGGCCAGGGCCATGCCCTTGCGCGGGGCGCCGGAGCGGGCCTGGGCCATGGCGGCGATGCCGATGCCGAGGCCGGTCAGGCCGATGAGCGTGCCGATCCAGAAGAAGAACGGCGCGAAGCAGACCGGGAGGGCGACGAGGCCGAGGACCAGGGAGGCGACGGCGAGCCCGTTGGTGGCCCGGGGGGCGGGCGGCGGGTAGCCGGTCTGGCCCGGATATCCGGGGTAGCCGGGGTAGCCCGGACCCCCGCCGACGGGGCCGGCCGGGGCTCCCCAGGCGTTGGCCGGAGCCCCGTAGCCCCCGACGGGCGGGGCGGCGGGCGCGGGCGTGAGCGGCGCGAACTGCCCGGCGGGCGCGGGCGCGCCGGGCGCGGGCGCCGCGAAGGGGTTGTGGTCGGCGGGGGCCGACGGGGCCGCGGGCGCGGCGGGCGGCGGGGTCACCGGGGCCGGCGACGGCGTCACGAGCGTCGGGGTGGCGGGAGCCGCCGGGGTCACCGGAGCGGCCGGAGCCGCCGGGGGCGGCGTCACGGGGGCCGGGACGGCGTCGGCCGGAGCCGGGGTCTTGCTCAGCGAGGGGGCCGCGTCGGCCGGGGCCGCGTCCTGCGGGGCCGGGGCCTTCGACAGGGAGGGCGACGCCGGGCCGGGCCCGGCCGGGGGCCGCTTGTCCAGCGACGGCCGCGCCGGGGTCTCGGGTATGGGCGTGCCCTCGGGCTCCGTCGGCGGACCGGCGGGGCTGCTGGGCGGGTTCGGGGGCGTGCTCATACCTGGGGCGTCCTCGGCGGTGGGTGGGCTGGGGGCCTGCGTGCGTCAGCCTGCCACGGCCGGGCAGCCCCACCAACCGACTTGGCGGCCCCGGCCCGCCCGCCCCGCCCCGGTCGGGGGGAAATGCCCCGGTTCACCCGGCCCGCCGCGTGATCGCGCCGTGCGGTACGGGCACGCGTCCGCCCGCTCGTACGTCTTTCCTGTCGTGGGACCCGGTCGGCCGTCTGGTGGGCTACGGCCGAGGCCCCGGCCCCGGATCTGCTTAGGATTAGTCACACTATGCGTACGAATGGCAGCAACGGCCCCGCCGCCCCGAGCGCCTGGCCCGTCGCCACCCTCATCGGTCTCGGCGCCGCCGCCTACACCGCGTGGGTGCTGGAAGTCGTCCTCTCCACCGGTCTCAACCCCATCGAGACCTACGTCAGCGAGCTCGCCGCGCAGGACCAGCCGCTCGGCGGCCTCTTCCGCGCCACCGACTTCACCGCCGGCGTCCTCGTCTTCCTCGGCGGCCTGCTCGCCCTGGCCCGGCTGCCGCGGTACGCCGAGTCCCGCCGCCCCTGGGCGGTCATCGGCTGGGCCGGCGTCACCCTCTTCGGCGCGGCCACCGCCGCCGACGCCTGGCTGCCGCTGAGCTGCGCGCCCACCGTGGACCCCGAGTGCGCCGCCCGCGAAACCGCCGGACTGGTTCCCGCCACCCATCAGGCCCATGCCGTCAGCAGCAGCCTCGCCATGACCGGCGCCCTCACCGGCATCGTCGCCCTCACCGTCGCGGCCCGCCGCTACGGCTGGTTCGCGCCGCTCGCCCGCTACGGCCCCGCCCTCGTCGCCCTGGAACTCCTCGCCACCGCCTGGACCCTCACCGCCATCGCCCTCTACACCGCCGGGCACGGCACCTGGGCCCTCGGCGCCGGACAGCGGCTCCAGGTGCTGCTCGTGGCGCTCTGGCTGGGCCTGCTCGCCCACTCCGTCCACCGGGAGCGCCGTACGTGAGCGGCGCCGCCGGACGCTTCGTACGCGTCGACGGGGTCCCGCTGCACGTGGTCGTCGAGGGCAGCGGACCGGTCTGCGTCCTGGCCGCCGGACTGGCCATGGCCTGGTTCGACTGGGAGCCCGTCGCCCGGCTGCTCGCCGCCCGGGGCCGCACCGTGGTCCGCTTCGACCGGCCCGGACACGGACTGAGCGGACCGGCCGCCGAGCCCCCGGGCGCGGCCGGCGAGGCCCACCGGATCGCCGCCCTCCTCGACGCCCTCGGCCCGGCCGGCTCCGGTCCCGTCACCGTCGTCGGGCACTCCATCGCCGGATTCCACGCCGAGGCCTTCGCCCGCCTGTACCCGGAGCGCACCGCGGCCGCCGTCCTCCTCGACTCCAGCGTCGAGGAGGACCCCCGTACGCTCCTGCCCGCCGCCTGGCGCACCGGCGCCGCCCGGGCCGCCGGCCGCGCGGTGACCGCCGCCGGCCTTCCCGCAGCGCTCGGCCCGGCCGCCCGCGCCCTCGTCGTACGGGCCTCCCGGACCGGCGGGGGCGACCCGGCCCCCCGGGACCTCGTACGCCGCTGCTACCGCACCGGGCGCGTGTGGCGGGGGGCGCTGCTGGAGAACTCCCGCTACCCCGACATGGCCGCCGAGGTGGCCGCCCTGCGGGAGACCCGCCCCACGGCCGTGCCCTTCACCGTCCTCGTGGGCCACCCCGGCGGCGCCGGGCGCGGGGCCCTGCGCTGGCTCGCCCGCCAGGAGGCCCTGGCCGAGCGGCTCGGTGCCCGCTTCGAGGTGGCCGAACCCGCCGGCCACCTCGTCATGCTGGACCGCCCGCACCAGGTGGCGCGGGCGGTCCTGGAAGCGGCGCGGCCCCGTCAGCCCCGCGCGTAGACCTGCTCCGCCCAGTCGGCGATCTGCTTGTCCGAGAGGTGCCGGGCCAGGTCGGCCTCGCTGATCATGCCGACCAGCTTCTTGTCCCTGATCACGGGCAGCCGCTTGATCTGGTGGCTCTGCATCTCCTCCAGCACCTCGGAGACGTCCGCGCCCGCGTCGATCCAGCGCGGGGTGCCCTTCGCCATGTCGCCCGCCGTCACCTTCGACGGGTCGTGGCCCTTGGCCACGCAGCCGATCACGATGTCGCGGTCGGTCAGGATGCCGCAGAGCCGTTGCTCGGCGTCGCTGATGGGCAGCGCGCCCACGTTGAGGCGGCTCATCAGCTGAGCGGCCCGGTCCAGGGTCTCGGTGGCGGGAATCCACTGGGCCCCGGGGTGCATGATCTCTCCGGCGGTGGTCATGGGTGAACCTCCTGAGCACGCCGTCGCGGCGGGCGCGGACGCGTCCGTCCCGGCCTCCCCATCCTCGTTCGCCCGTTCGGGCTACGCGACTCCACACGAAGCGGACGCGCCCGTACGGGTGGCGAGGGCGACCCCCTCCCACCTGCGTACGGGCGCGTCCCGACGGGCCCCGCGTCAGCCGCGCGGCGCCGCCCCGCGCTGCCGCAGCATGTCCGCCATCAGGGTGAGCTCCGACTGCTGGGCCTCCACCATGCCCTGGGCCAGCGAGCGCTCCGCCGGGGTCTGGCACTGGCGCGCGCAGCCCTCGGCCATGGCGACCCCGCCCCTGTGGTGGTCGGTCATCAACTGGAGGTAGAGCACCTCCGCGTCCCGGCCGCCGGCGGCGCCGAGCCGCGTCAGCTCCTCCTTCGTGGCCATGCCCGGCATGATCGCCCCGGACCCGGCGGGCGGCGCCGGCGCGGCGGAGTGACCCGCGTGCCCGCCGTGGCCGCCCCCGGACGTTCCCATCCACGCCATCGGCGGCTCGTCGGCCACCACCTTCGGCAGCCCCCACAGGTCCAGCCAGCCCAGCAGCATGCCGCGCTGGTTGGCCTGCGTGTTGGCGATGTCGTAGGCGAGGCTGCGGACCGGCTCGTCCTGGGTGCGGTCCCGGACGAGGAAGGACATCTCCACCGCCTGCTGGTGGTGCGTCGCCATGTCCCGGGCGAAGCCCGCGTCCGGCGAGTGCAGGGCCGGCGTACGGGCCGCGTCGGAGCCGCCGCCCGAGCCGCTCGCGGTGGCGACCGTGGCCCCCACCGCGAGCAGCACCGCCAGGACGACGGCCGCGCCCGCGGCCCAGTACGTACGGCTCACTTGTCGGCCAGCCCGTTCGTGCAGGCGGCGCCCGGCTCCGGGGTCTGCGCGCCCATCACGTACTTGGTGAAGAACTGCTCGACCCGGGGATCGGCCGCACCGTCCACGGTCACCTGCTTGCCCCACGCGCTGAGCATGATCGCGCCGGTCTGTTCCTTGACCGGGCTCATCAGCGTGTACGGGGTCTTGCCCACCTTCTCGGCGAGCTTGTCGAGGTCGGCCTTGGGGGCCTTCTCGTTGTACGTCACCCAGACCGCGCCGTGCTCCAGCGAGTGGACGGCGTTCACCTCCGGCACCGGGTTCTTGTAGACGTCGCCGTTGCAGTTCATCCATCGGGGGTGGTGGTCCCCGCCGACCGGCGGGTTCATCTCGTACTTGACCGGCGTCTCGACGTGGTTGCGGCCGAGCTTCTTCGCGTCCCATTCCTGCTCGCCGCCGACCGGGTTCTTGATGGCCGCGGCCTTGGCCTTGTCCGCGGCCTCGTCCTTCTGCTTCTGGTCGATCATCACCCACGCGGCGAAGCCGACGAGCCCGGCGACGACGGCCGTCGAAGCCGTGATCGCGATGGCCTTGTTACGCCGGTCGCGTGCTTTGTCGGCGCGGCGCATCTCGGCTATGCGTGCCTGGCGGGAGTGCTGGTCGGACGTCCTGCTGGCCATGTGCCCTGGTTCCTTCTGCTGAGGGGGGTGTCGGGGTGGAGCCTGTGCTGCTGTGCGGTGGGGCGCCGGACCCGTCAGGTCCGCAGCACCTGCAGGGCGTGCAGGTCGGGGGCCCGTGCGAGCGTCCCGGGCGGCCGTACGGGCCCCGCGGACGCCGTACGCACGGCGGGTCCGGGCCCGGCCCCCGCGACGGCCACGGCGGGCGGCGGGGCGGGCAGGACGGCCGGTGTCACGTGGGAGAGCGGCGAACAGCCCGGCAGGTCGTACGGGGACGCGCAGACGGCGTGCGGGGCCTGCGCCCGTACGGGATCCGGCACGTGCGCGTCGGCGGGCCGCACGCACAGGAACGCCACGCCGGCCGCCACCGCGAACGCGATCAGCAGGAGGACGGCGGCCCGGCGCACGGGCGGCCGCCCGCGGTCCCCGCGCCCGATGTGCTCCCCAGCCCCCATGGGCGCCGATGGTAATGCTCATGACGGGCCTGCGGTCAGTGCGGGGTGTCATCACCTTTCGGGGGTGCGTAATGTGGCGGAAACCACCGCTGGCGATACTGGGCCGGCCCGACTGTGCCCCCCTGCTCCTCGGGGCGGTGGTGCACAGGCCGTCTGAACTGCGAGGATGAAGGCATGGACAAGCAGCAGGAATTCGTCCTCCGGACGCTCGAGGAGCGAGACATCCGCTTCGTGCGCCTGTGGTTCACCGACGTACTGGGCTTCCTGAAGTCCGTCGCGGTCGCCCCCGCCGAGCTGGAGCAGGCCTTCGACGAGGGCATCGGTTTCGACGGCTCCGCGATCGAGGGCTTCGCCCGGGTCTACGAGTCCGACATGATCGCCAAGCCGGACCCGAGCACCTTCCAGATACTGCCGTGGCGCGCCGAGGCCCCGGGGACCGCCCGGATGTTCTGCGACATCCTCATGCCGGACGGCTCCCCGTCCTTCGCGGACCCCCGCTACGTCCTCAAGCGGATCCTCGCCAAGACCTCCGACCTGGGCTTCACCTTCTACACCCACCCGGAGATCGAGTTCTTCCTGCTGAAGGACAAGCCGCTGGACGGCTCCCGCCCGGTCCCGGCGGACAACTCCGGCTACTTCGACCACACTCCGCAGAACGTCGGCATGGACTTCCGCCGCCAGGCGATCACCATGCTCGAATCCATGGGCATCTCGGTGGAGTTCAGCCACCACGAGGGCGCGCCCGGGCAGCAGGAGATCGACCTGCGCTACGCGGACGCCCTCTCCACGGCCGACAACATCATGACCTTCCGCCTCGTCATGAAGCAGGTCGCCCTGGAACAGGGCGTCCAGGCCACCTTCATGCCGAAGCCGTTCTCGGAGTACCCGGGTTCGGGCATGCACACCCACCTGTCCCTCTTCGAGGGCGACCGCAACGCCTTCTACGAGTCGGGCGCCGAGTACCAGCTGTCGAAGGTGGGCCGCTCCTTCATCGCGGGCCTGCTGAAGCACGCCGCCGAGACGGCCGCGGTCACCAACCAGTGGGTCAACTCGTACAAGCGGATCTGGGGCGGCTCCTCGCGCACCGCCGGCTCCGGCGGCGAGGCCCCCTCGTACATCTGCTGGGGCCACAACAACCGCTCCGCGCTGATCCGCGTCCCGATGTACAAGCCGGGCAAGACGGGCTCCTCGCGCGTCGAGGTCCGCTCGATCGACTCGGGCGCCAACCCGTACCTGACGTACGCCGTCCTCCTCGCGGCGGGCCTCAAGGGCATCGAGGAGGGCTACGAACTCCCGGCGGGCGCCGACGACGACGTGTGGGCCCTGTCCGACGCCGAACGCCGCGCGATGGGCATCGAGCCCCTCCCGCAGAACCTCGGCGAGGCCATCTCCCTGATGGAGCGCAGCGAACTGGTCGCCGAGACCCTCGGCGAGCACGTCTTCGACTTCTTCCTCCGCAACAAGAAGCAGGAGTGGGAGGAGTACCGCTCGGAGGTCACCGCCTTCGAACTCCGCAAGAACCTCCCGGTGCTGTAGCCGCAGGTCACAGCACCTCCGGGCCGACGGTCGACGACCGTCGGCCCGGAGTCGTATCCGTCGGTCCGGAAGGTGGCGGCATGCCGTCGAAGGTGACGCTCGCGGTGCTGGGTGCCGGGGAGCGCGGTACGGGGTACGGGGCCTGGGCGCTGGCGCATCCGGAGCGGGCCGGGGTCGTGGCGGTGGCCGAGCCGCTGCGGGTCCGGCGGGAGCGGTTCGCGGCCGCCCACGGTCTGGGCGCCGGTGCGGCGGTCGACGACTGGCGGGCCCTGGCGGCCCGGGGACGCGTCGCGGACGCGGTGCTGGTCTGCACGCTGGACCGCGATCACCTGGAGCCCGTCCTGGCGTTCGCCGCGCTCGGCCACCACATCCTGCTGGAGAAGCCGATGGCGCTCACGGAGGGCGAGTGCCGGCGGATCGTCGCCGCGGTGGAGGAGGCCGGGGTGATCCTCGCGGTCGGCCACGTCCTGCGCTACACGCCCTACACGCGGGCCCTGAAGGGCGTCGTGGACTCCGGCCGGCTGGGGGAGGTCGTCAGCGTCCAGCACCTCGAACCGGTCGGCTTCTGGCACCAGGCCCACTCGTTCGTACGGGGCAACTGGCGCCGCGAGGACCGGGCGGCCTCGATGCTGATGGCGAAGTCCTGCCACGACCTGGACTGGTTGCAGTACGTCCTCGGACGGCCGCCGGCACGGGTCTCCAGCTTCGGGCGGCTGAGCCACTTCCGCCCCGAGAACCGGCCCGTGGGCGCCGCCGACCGCTGCCTGGACTGCGCGGTGGAAGCGGCCTGCCCGTACTCCGCCCCGCGCGACTACGGGGACCGGCTCGCCGCCGGACGGCACGGATGGCCGCTGAGCGTGGTCGTCGACGAGTTCACCCCGCGGGCCCTGGACGCCGCGCTGCGGGAGGGGCCGTACGGCCGGTGCGTGTACGCCTGCGACAACGACGTGGTCGACCACCAGGTGGTGGCCATGGAGTTCGACTCCGGCGCCACGGCCACCTTCACCATGACCGCGTTCACCGAACAGGCAGACCGCCAGACCCGCGTCTTCGGCACCAGGGGCGAACTGCGGGGCGACGGCAGGCGGGTGCGGGTGTACGACTTCCTGACCCGCACCGAGGAGCTCGTCGAGTTCGACGCCGAGGGGACGATGGACGCCGGGGGCGGTCACGGCGGCGGCGACGCCGGTCTGATGGACGCCTTCGTCGCCGCCGTGGCGGCGGGCGACCCCGGCTTGGTGAAGTCGGGTCCGCGGGAGTCCCTCACCAGCCACCTGACGGTGCTGGCCGCCGAACGGGCCAGGCGTGACGGCACGGTCGAGACCGTCGTACGGCAGGGCGACGGTGCCTCCTGACGCGGACTCGGGGCCCGACGCGGGTGCGGATCCGGTCGCCTCCGGCTGTCGGAACGACGACGGGCCGCCCTCCCGGGGCGCAGCGGGGAGAGCGGCCGGTCTTCAGGATCCCGGTCATGCGCAAGGGTTGTTTTCCTTATCGTGAATGCGTCAACGGGGCCCCGCGTGGGGCCTCTTCGTCATCTTCTTCGCTCATTCTCACGAGAATTCCTCCGGGCGTGGGCCGCGTTCGTCGTGCCGTGCTGTGTCGTGCTGGGCCGTGCTTGTGGTCCCGGGCTCGCCGTCACCCCCGTGGCAGGGCGGGCACCGGTTCCGTTTCTGTTCCCGTTCCGGCTCCTTCGGTCCGCAGGCGGTCCGCGACCCGGTCGAGGAGGGCGTCCCACGAGGGACCGGTGAGCTCTCCGTGCTCTGCCACCAGGGACTCCTCGTTCCTCTCAAGGCAGGAGCGGAGCAGGTCGGCCAGTTCTGGCATGTGTTACCTCGGCTTTCGGTGAAGGGCTGTATCGAGTCCGCTGCGGGTCCCTAGGACCCAACCTGGGATCACGGGCCGCGCCGCGACGGGCGCGGCCCGTGATCCCGAGAAGAGCTCTAGTCGGCTGCTCCGAATTCATCCAGGACGGCGCGTCCGTGCGGAGTCAGGTACAGGTTCACCTTTTCCAGCCTGCGGCTGACCGTTTTGCGGTCGATCCCCAGGTACCGGGCGATTTCCGTCTTACTGAGACCTTCCGCAATGTAGAGCCGTCCTACATCGCGAATTCCCTTCTCCTCGGGCAGGGCCTTTTCCAGGAGCTCCTCGACCGCCCGCTGGGCGAGGTACGCCTTCGGTTCCGGATCGGTGTAGGAGCCCTCGGGCAGCACGTCCGCCGGGTAGGACCGGTCCCGGTCGTAGCGGCGGCAGGCCTCGGCGATCTCGTCGGCGGTGACCTTCGCCGCGAAGGCCCGGCCGCCGTCGTCCCGGTCGAGCGTGAAGTCCGGGTCCGACCACCGCAGGAAGAGCCGGACGAGGACGTTCTGCACGATGTCGTCACGGTCCCGGGCGAGGCCCTTGGCGAGGATCCGCCGGTTGATGAAGGGCATCAGCCGTTCGAGCTCGGCGACCCGTTCCGGGGGGAGGTTCCGGCCCGGACCGGTCAGGTGCGTCGGCGGCCCGGCGTCGTGCGCCACGGGTGCGTTGTGCATCTGGTTCCTTTCCTCGACTTCCGAGGTCGCTGCGCGGACCTCTTGCCATGAACGCCGTTGGAAAGAAACGGAGATGGGGCATTCGATCTACGTAACTTTCCGTTCGGCCCTGGCCAAGGCCGAGCGGGGGCCGGTGAGTTGGGCGGGTCAGCCGAGGACGTGGAGGAGGAAGAGGGCCACGCCGACGCCGACCAGGAGCGCCGTGCCCAGCAGCGGGGAGAGGAAGGCCAGGTACGTCACCAGACCGGCGACGATCAGGGTGAGCAGGATCAGGCGCATCTTCGCCAGGACGGGGTCGGGGTTCATGGGTGTGCTGCTCCCGGGACTCGGGGCCGCGGCCGCGGCCTGGGGACCCCCGCCGTGCGCGGAGTGTCGTCCCTTACGCCGTCCGGCGCGGGCCCGGACGGGGCGGACGGCTCCCGAATGTGGGCCGCGTCACGCGGAGCGGACCCGCGTACGGCCCCGCCGTCCGGGCAGGGCCGGCAGGGGCCGTGGGGGCCGGGCAGGGCCGCAGGGGCCTGGTCAGACCGCCGGCAGGGGCGGCGGGACCGCCGGGCGCCAGGTGGGGGCGGGGCCGGCGGTGGCGGTGTGGAGCTGCGCGTCGAGGCCCAGGACGGCCGTGGTGGTGGCGCCGCCCGCTTCGAGGACGGCCGAGGGGGCGCCCGCGTACAGCATCCGGGACTCGGTCCAGGCGGGCGGCCCGCCCAGCGGGGCTGCGGCGATGGTGCCGGTGTCGGCGCGGCCCGTCACCAGGCGGCCCGCGACGCCCACGGCCCCGTACCCGGCCCGGCCGCCGGCCTCCGCGAGGGCGGAGACCCGGGGTGCTCCGGGGCCCGCCGTCACCAGGGCGCTGCGGACCGCGCCCGAGTCGGGGCGCCGGAAGTAGAGGCGGACGCCCGGGCCGTCCGGGGTCGCGGTCAGGGGGACGGTGGTGGCGGGGAGCGCGGTGGGGTAGGGCCCGGCGAGCGGGTCTCCGGGGGAGGGCTGCGTCCAGGCGAGGACGGACTTGGCGGTGCTGGCGTACACGTGGCGCCGGCCGGCCGCGTCCACGACGGCCACCGGGTCGCTCTGCAGGTCCTCGCCGCCCAGGCGCTGCCATCCGCCGAAGGCGCCCGACGGCTCCTGGACGCTCGCGCGCAGGGTCCGGCGGGTGTCGCGGAGGTAGACGGTGAGCCGGCCGGCCGCGTCGACGGCGGCGGCGGGCGCGCTGATCGCGGAGGTGCCGGGTTCGTCCCCGGGTTCGGGGGTGCCGAGCGACTGCCAGGCCCCGAACGGCCCGTCGGGCGCCGTCTGGAGGGCGAGGACGACCTCGCGCCGGTAGTCGGCGGGCCGGGGGCCGAGCGTGGTGCGGGTGGCGAGGACCGCGATGCGGCCGTCGGGGAGGCGGGCCGTGGTGGCGCCCGGGTCGATGCCGGTGCCGGGGAGCAGGGCCGGGCCCGTCCAGGTGCCGGCCCGGTCGCGGGTCCACACCGCCGTCCGGCCGTCCAGTACGGCGAAGGCCCAGAGCCGGCCGGGCGTGCCCTCGGTCAGCCAGGAGGTGGTGTCGGCCCGCGCGTAGCGCAGCGACTGGGCCCAGTTGCGGCCGGTGGGACTGCCCGCCACCTTGCGGTCGCCGCAGCCCGAGGGGCTGCCGCAGTAGTCCGCCCGGTCCTGCCAGGCATACGTCCGCAGGAAGCCGGTCTTGGTCTCGGCGGTCTGCGGGTCCAGCGCGTGCGGGAGGGCTCCGTTGTGGTAGCCGAGGTAGTTCTGGACCGAGAAGCGGGGGCGGTCGGTGACCCGTTCCGCGTACGCCGCGGTGGCGGCCTGCACGAAGCGGGCGCCGTACATGTGGTCCTGGTGGTCGGTGTACTTGCCGGTCTGCTCGTACCGGCCGGGCGTGGGGTCCTGCATCCGTATCGTCGTCGGCCGGTACTGCTCCAGGATCCCGGATATCGCCTGGACCGCCTGGTCCTTGGTGTACGTGAACGGCCGCTTGGCCGGGGTGCCCGAGGCCGGCTGGGTTCCGAGCGCGGGTATCTCCCCGTTCCACAGGCCGCGCAGGCTGTCCGGGTTGTTCCCGGCCGGGCTGCGGGCCTCGCGCAGCTGGAGCCAGACGAGGTGGATCTCGGGGCGGGCGACGAGGACGTCGAGCTCGGCCTCGCCGCCGCCCGCGGTCGGTATGACCGTGCGCTTCCACGCGCTGGTGCGGTCGCCGGTGGCCATCTGGGCGTAGGCGGCGCGGATGCCGTTCTGCCGGGCCTCCGCGTAGTGGGTGCGGTCGGCGGGCTGTTCGGGGTCCTTGGCCTCGCCGCCGCGGGCCTCGTTGCGGCCGTCGGCCTCGCCCGAGGTCAGGTAGGCGGTGGTGACCCGGGTCCCGGCGGCCAGGGACCGGCTGAGGTCGGGGTTCATGAAGAACAGGTCGTCGTCGGGGTGGGCGACGACCTGCACCACCGTCCCGGCCGTGGTGCTCGCCGGGAGGGCGGGGGCCGGCTTCATCGCCCCGTTGGCCTCGGCCGAGGTCTGCTGGCCGGAGGCGACGGCGAGCACGCCGGTGGCGCCCACGGTGAGCATGGGCAGCACGGCCGCGAGGAGGAAGCGGCGGCGGGATACGGGCATCGGTCACGCCTTGAGGTCGTTCCGGGCGGGAAGAACCGCTGTGCAGTCAGTGAGAGGCGAAATCGGGGGAGTTGGTTCACCGATTCCGCCGATGACGCACGCTTTCCGAAAACGACCGGATGTGATGGTGCCCGCCCGGGACCGGAGCCGCCCACGTGTCCGGATCGTGGACGCGGCCGACCGCCGCGGGCCCTCCTACGGGCGGGTGGTGCGCCGTCCCACCGGCTGCCACGGCGCCAGGTAGGCGTTCACGTCGTCCGCGGAGGAGGTGACGTACAGCCGCGCGTCCAGGCCGAGCACCGCGAGGCTGACCAGGTTCTTCCCGGTCATCGTGCTGGACGGGGCGCCGACGAACATCAGCGGCGAACGCTGCCAGGGCCGCCCCCGGCCGACGTCCGAACCCAGCTGCCCGCCCGCCGCCCGGCCGGCGAGGAGGTGCCCGCTCGCCGTCACCGAGCCGAAGCCCTGGAGCCCGCCCAGATCGGTGAGGCCGGTCACCGTCAGCCCGCCCTCGCCGGTGATCAGGGCCGTACGGACGTTGCCCGAACCCGGCTTGCGGAACCAGAGCCGCACCCCGCCCCCGCGGCCGTCGGCGGTCAGCGGGAGGGTGGTCTCCGGCAGTCCGGTGCCGGTGGCCGGGCCCAGCGGGGCGCCCTGCTCCGGCTGCGCCCAGCCGGTCACCGAGCGGGTCGTCGCGGCGAACACCATCCGCCGCCCGGCCCCGTCCGTCGCGGTGACGGGCGTGCCGTGCAGATCGGCGCCGCCGTGCCGCTCCCACGGCCCCCAGCCGCCGTCCGGCCGCAGCGTGCGGCCGCGCAGGGTGTACGCGCCGTCGCGCACGTACACGCCGACCTGCCCGGTGCCGTCGACCGACACGGCGGGCGCGCTGATGTCGGAGGTCCAGTCCTCGTCGGAGGCCTCGGGGGTGCCCAGCGACTCCCAGTCCCCGAACTCCTCGGAGCCGGGGGCCCGCTGGGCGGCGTACACGACCTCGCGCCGGTAGTCGCCGGGATGCTCCCCGAAGGAGGTGCGGGTGCCGAAGACCGCGATCCGGCCGTCCTTCAGGGTGACGGTCGAGACGCCCTGGTCCATGCCGGTGCCGGCGAGCAGGCGCGGTCCGGTCCAGCGGCCTATCAGCCCGTTGCGGTGCCAGAGCGCCACCTGGCCGTCGAGCACCTTGAAGGCCCACAGGCCGTGGCGCTCGTCGGAGGCCAGCCAGGAAGTGCCGTTTCCGCGGGCGTAGTTGATGGACTCCGTCCAGCGGTTGCCCGACGGGTGCTCGGCGACCTTGAGGTCCCCGCAACCGGCCTTGCTGCCGCAGTGGTCCTGCCGGTCGAGCCAGGCGTAGGTGTCGAGTATGTCGAGCTTCTGCCGGGCCTCGTCCGGGCCGAGGGCGCTGGGGAGCGAGCCGTTGAAGTAGCCGACGTAGTTCTGCGTCGCGAAGTGCGGCCGGTCCTTGACGTCCCTCGCGTAGGCGGCGCTCGCCAGCTGCACGAACCGGGCGCCGTAGAAGTGGTCCTGGTGGTCGGTGTACCGCTTGGTGTCCGGGAACCGGCCGGGCGTGGGGTCCTGGAAACGGATGGTGGTCGGCCGGTACCGGTCCAGGATGCCCGCGAGGGTCCGTACGACCTGGTCCTTCGTGTACGAGAACGGCTGCGTGACCGGGGTCCCGGAGGCCAGGGCCGACTCCAGGCGCGGTACCTTGCCTTCCCACAGGCCGCGCAGGCTGTCGGGGACGTCGTGGTGGACGTGGCCCGCTTCGCGCAACTGCAGCCAGACCAGGTTGACCTCGGGCCGGGCGACGAGGACGTCGAGCTCGGCGTGGCCGCCGCCGTCGGTCGGTATCACGGTGCGCTTCCAGGCGCTGCTGCGGTCGCCGGTGGCCATCTGGGCGTAGGCGGCGCGGATGCCGTTCTGGCGGGCCTCGGCGTAGGCCGGCTTGTCGGGCCGGACGGAACCCTCCTTGCCGGCGCCCGCGTTGATGCCGTCGGCTTCGCCGGAGGTGAGGTAGACGGAGGTGACGGCGTGCCCGGCGGCTATGGAGTACCGCAGGTCGGGGTTCATGAAGTACAGGTCGTCGTCGGGATGGGCGACGACCTGGAGCACCCGCCCGGGGTCCGGCGGGCCCACGGCGGTGGCGGTGGTGGACCGCGAGTCGGCGGTGGTGGGGGCGCCGAAGCCGGTCAGGGCCTCGTTGCCGCGCAGGAGGAGCATGCCGCCCGCGGTGGTGGCCGCGCAGACGGCGACCGCCGTGACCAGCCGGGCGAGGCGGGGGTGCTGGGCGTACCCCCGGTGCGCACGGCCCCAACGTCCCGGAGCCGGCCGGGAGCCGGGGTCCGCTTCCGCGCCGGAATCCGCTCCGGCACCGGGCTCACCGGCGGCGTCGGCGTCCGGTTCGCGACCCGGGCCGCCCGTGGCGTCGGCGTCCGGTTCGAGCCCCGGGCCTCCCGCGGCGTCGGCGCCCGGTTCGCCGCCCGGGCCTCCCGCGGCGTGCGGCTCGACCGTCGGCGGACCTGTGGTCGGGGACGGCTCGTGCCCGGACCGTGCCCCGGCGGTTTCCGCCGACGGCCTCCCGGCGTGTTCCTCCCGCCTGAGCCCGGTACGGGCGGGCAGGGTGGGGCCGTTGGGCCCAGTGGGGCTGAAGGGATCGAGGAGGGGGCGTCCTTCGGTCATGGGGCTCCTCGTTGCCGGTCGAGCGGGGACCGGGCCCCCTCACGCATAGATCCATAAGTATTCAGAAAATCTGATAATCAGCCTCATGATCTACGCCACGGCGCGCCGATGAATCGAACGCCGCTCCGGCTAGGCTCACCACAGGACCTGGCCGGGCCACCGGCAGCGACGCACGCGGGAGGCGGCGGGATGACAGTCCCGGGACGCAGGAGCAGCACCTTCATCCGGCTGCTGCGCAGCGGTTTCACCGACCCCTCCGCCGCCGCCCGGCTCCTCGACGCCGACGCGCTGGCCTCCGTACGCACCGACCCGGTGCTCCTCGACGCCCTCGGCGCGACCGCCGACCCGGACCTCGCGCTGCGCGGACTCGTGCGCCTCGCCGAAGCGCAGCCGCCGGACCAGCTGCCCCGGCTCCTCGACACCCTCGTCAGCGCCAAACCCCTGCGCGACCGGCTCCTCGGCGTGCTCGGCGCCTCCGAGGCCCTCGCCGACCACCTCGCCCGCCACCCCCGCGACTGGCTCGCCCTCGTCACCTACGAGGCCGCCGACCTGCACCCCGGGCTCCCCGAGTTCGAACAGGGACTGGCCGAGGCCCACGAACCCGTCGCCCTGCGCGTCGCCTACCGCCGCTGCCTGCTCTCCATCGCCGCCCGCGACGTCTGCGGCACCACCGACGTCGCCCAGACCGCCGCCGAGCTCGCCGACCTCGCCACCGCCACCCTCCGGGCCGCCCTGCGCATCGCGACCGCCGCCGCCCCCCAGGACGCCGCCCAGTGCCGGCTCGCCGTCATCGCCATGGGCAAGTGCGGCGGCAACGAGCTCAACTACGTCTCCGACGTAGACGTGATCTTCGTCGGGGACGCCGCGCCCGGCGCCGACGAGGGCAAGGCCATCCAGGCCGCGACCCGCCTGGCCTCCCACCTCATGCGGATCTGCTCCGAGACCACCGTCGAGGGCACCATCTGGCCCGTCGACGCCAACCTGCGCCCCGAAGGCCGCAACGGCCCCCTCGTGCGCACCCTCGCCTCCCACCTCGCCTACTACCAGCGCTGGGCCAAGACCTGGGAGTTCCAGGCCCTCCTCAAGGCCCGCGCCGTGGCCGGCGACCCCGAGCTCGGCGCCCAGTACATCGCGGCCATAACCCCCCTCGTCTGGCAGGCCGCCGAACGCGAGAACTTCGTCGCCGACGTCCAGAAGATGCGCCGCCGCGTCGTCGACAACATCCCCGCCGCCCAGGTGGACCGCGAACTGAAACTCGGCCCCGGCGGCCTGCGCGACGTCGAGTTCGCCGTCCAGCTGCTCCAGCTCGTCCACGGCCGCGGCGACGCCACCCTCCACTCCGGCACCACCCTCGACGCCCTCCACGCCCTGGCCGCCGGAGGCTACGTCGGCCGCGCCGACGCCGCCCAGCTCAACGACGCCTACCGGTTCCTGCGCGCCATGGAACACCGCATCCAGCTCTACCGGCTGCGCCGCACCCACCTCGTCCCCGAGGACGAACACGACCTGCGCCGCCTCGGCCGCTCCATGGGCCTGCGCACCGAACCCGTCGCCGAACTCAACAAGGCCTGGCGCCGCCACGCCACCGCCGTCCGCCGCCTCCACGAGAAGCTCTTCTACCGGCCGCTCCTCGACGCCGTCGCCCAGCTCACCCCCGGCGAGACCCGGCTCTCCCCCCGAGCCGCCGGCCAGCGCCTCGAAGCCCTCGGCTACGCCGACCCGGCCGGAGCCCTGCGCCACCTCGAAGCCCTCGCCTCCGGCGTCAGCCGCAAGGCCGCCATCCAGCGCACCCTGCTGCCCGTCCTCCTCGGCTGGTTCGCGGACTCCGCCGACCCGGACGCCGGCCTCCTCAACTTCCGCAAGGTCTCCGACGCCCTCGGCAAGACGCCCTGGTACCTGCGCCTGCTGCGCGACGAGGGCGCCGCCGCCGAGAACCTCGCCCGCGTCCTGTCCGCCGGACGCCTCGCCCCCGACCTGCTGATGCGCGCACCCGAGGCCGTCGCCCTGCTCGGCGACCCCGAGAACCTCAAGCCCCGGACCCACGAAGCCCTCGAACAGGAGGTGCTCGCCGCCGTCGGCCGCGCCGAAAGCGGTGAGGCCGCCGTCGCCGCGGCCCGCGGGGTCCGCCGCCGCGAGCTCTTCCGCACCACCGCCGCCGACATCATCTCCTCGTACGGCACGGAGGACAGCCCCGCCGAGACCGACCCCGGCGCCCTCGTCGACCGGGTCGGCGAAGCCGTCTCCGACCTCACCGCCGCCACCATCGCCGGAGCCCTGCGCGCCGCCGTACGCGACCACTGGGGCGAGACGCTCCCCACCCGCTTCGCCGTCATCGGCGTCGGCCGCTTCGGCGGACACGAACTCGGCTACGGCTCCGACGCCGACGTCCTCTTCGTCCACGAACCCCGCGAAGGCGTCGACGAACAGGAAGCCGCCAAGGCCGCCCAGACCGTCATCTCCGAAATGCGCCGACTGCTCCAGCTGCCCACCGCCGACCCGCCGCTGCTCATCGACGCCGACCTGCGCCCCGAAGGCCGCTCCGGCCCCCTGGTGCGCACCCTGTCCTCGTACGCCGCCTACTACCGCCGCTGGTCCCTCACCTGGGAGAGCCAGGCCCTGCTGCGCGCCGTCCCGGTCGCCGGGGACGAGGAACTCGGCCGGCGCTTCATCGACCTCGTCGACCCCCTGCGCTACCCCGTGGAGGGCCTCGGGGAGGAGGCCGTCCGCGAGATCCGCCGGCTCAAGGCGCGCATGGAGACCGAGCGGATGCCGCGCGGAGCCGACTCCACCCTGCACACCAAGCTGGGCCGCGGCGGCCTCAGCGACGTGGAGTGGACCGTCCAGCTGCTCCAGATGCGGCACGCCTGGGCCGAACCCGGCCTGCGCACCACCCGGACCCGCCGGGCCCTGTCCGCCGCCCACGCCGCCGGACTGATCCCGACCGAGGAGGCGCAGATCCTCGACGAGGCCTGGGTGCTCGCCACCCGGGTCCGCAACGCCGTCATGCTGGTCCGCGGCCGGGCCGGGGACACCTTCCCCTCCGAGGCCCGCGAGCTGGCGGCGGTCGGCCGCTACCTCGGCTACCCGGAGGGCCGGGTCGGCGAGATGCTGGACGACTACCGCCGTACGACGCGCCGCGCGCGTGCCGTCGTGGACGACCTGTTCTACGCGGACTGAGCTCCCCGGGCCCGGCCCGGCCCGGCCAGGTCGGGCCCAGCCGGGTCGGGTCCGGTCCTAGGCCGCCTCCCGCAGCCCCCGCGCGTACGCCAGGAACGCGGCCAGGCCCAGGTCGAAGGCCGCGTCCGCGCGTCCCGGGCCCCCGGCGGCCAGCGCGCCGGCCAGCAGCGGGGTCCGCTCCGACGGCTCCCACATGGCCTCGGGCGCCGCCAGGTCCAGGGCCGAGCCCAGGACCAGGTTCTCCAGCCCGGTCAGCAGCGGCATCACCTGCTCCCGGCGGAACCCGGCCGCGAGCAGCAGCGCGACCGCCCGCTCGTACTGGGCGAGCACGCGGGGGGCCCGGACCGGTGTGGTCATCAGCAGCGGAATGGCGCGCGGGTAGGCGGCGAACGCGGCCCGGTAGGAGCGCGCCCACTCCTCCAGCGCCCGGTCCCAGGGGGTCAGCTCCAGCGCGGAACCGGTGATCGAGTCGCAGACCCGCTCCCGGACCAGCTCCACCACCCCGGCCCGGCCGTCCACGTGGTGATACACCGACGCCGTCTGTACCCCGAGCGCCCGGGCGATCTGCGGAACGCTGAACTCCCCTTGCTCCGCGACCAGTTGCAGGGCGGCTGCGGCGATCCGCTCCCGGTCGAGTAGGGGGGTGCGCGGCCGTGCCATGGCTGTTCTCCCTCGTCAAGGTCTTCCCGTACGCCAAAACCGGAGGCTACATTGCCGCAAACCGAAAGCCTTTAGGTTTTCGGATCCCCGCCGCCTGCCGTTCGCAGAAGGGTGCCCCCGCATGCCCGAAACGCCAGAGCCCGCACACAGACCCCCTGCCGGCGCGACCCCCACGACCGCCCTCCACCAGGGCGCCCTCGGCGCCGCCGACATCACCTTCTTCGTCGTCTCCGCCGCCGCCCCCCTCACCGTCATGGCCGGCGTCGCCCCCGTCGCGATCCTCCTCGGCGGCGTCGGCGCCCCCGCCGGCTACCTCCTCGCCGGCCTCACCCTCGCCGTCTTCGCCGTCGGCTTCACCACCATGAGCCGCCACGTCCGCAGCGGCGGCGCCTTCTACGCGTACATCAGCCGCGGCCTCGGCAAGCGCGTCGGCATCGGCGCCGCCCTGCTCGCCCTCATCGGCTACAACGGCATGGAGATCGGCGTCTACGGCCTCCTCGGCACCACCACCGCCGACACCGGACACGCCCTCGCCGGCCTCGACGTCCCCTGGCTGCCCGTCTCCCTCGCCGGGCTCCTGCTCGTCTGGTACGGAGGCTTCCGCTCCATCGACTTCGGCGCGAAGCTCCTCGGAGTCCTCCTCGTCGCCGAGACCGGGATCCTCGTCCTCCTCGCCGCCGGAGTGCTCGCCGAGGGCGGCGCCCACGGCCTCTCCGCCGGCTCCTTCGCCCCCGGCGCCGTCCTCGTCCCCGGCACCGCCGCCGTCCTGGCCTTCGCGTTCGCCGCCTTCACCGGCTTCGAGTCCACCGTCATCTACCGCCGCGAGGCCCGCGACCCCGACCGCACCATCCCCCGCGCCACCTACATCGCCGTCGCCTTCCTCGGCCTCTTCTACGCCTTCGTCGTCTGGACCGTCATCCAGGCCTTCGGCGCCGAAGAGGTCCTCGCGGCCGCCGCCGAAGACCCCGGCGGCCTCTTCTTCGCCGCCATCACCACCTACGTGGGCCCCTGGGCGGCGGACCTCATGCACGTCTTCATCGTCACCAGCGTCATCGCCTCCCTCCTCGCCTTCCACAACGCCATCAACCGCTACGTCCTCGCCCTCTCCGAAGAGGGGGTCCTGCCCGCCGCCCTCGGCCGCGTCCACCCCCGCCACGGCTCCCCGTACCTGGCCGGAGCCGCCCAGACCGCCCTCGGCGCCGTGATCGTCCTCGGTTTCGCCCTCGCCGACGCCGACCCGTACCAACAGCTCCTGCTCTGGGTGAACACCCCCGGCATGATCGGCCTCATGGCCCTGATGCTGCTCGCCGCCATCGCCGTACCCGTCTACTTCCGGCGCACCGCCCACGACGAAGGGCCCTGGCGCACCCTGGTGGCCCCCGTCACCGCGGCCGTCCTGCTGGCCGTCGCGATCTTCCTGGTCGTCTCCAAGGTCGGCCTGTTCACCCTGGCCTCCACCACCGTCAACACCGTCCTCGTGTCCCTCGTCCCCGCCGTGTTCCTCACCGGCCTCGCCCTCGCCCAGCGGCTCAAGACCCGCCGCCCCGAGGTCTACGCGAGCTTCGCCGAAGACCCGTCCGCCGAAGCCGCCCCCACCGCACACCCCCCTCTCGAACCCCTCGAAGGAGCACAGCCGTGCCCGCTGCCGACACCGTCCTCACCGGAGCCCGCGTCCGCACCCTCGACCCCGCCCGCCCCGAGGCCGGCGCGGTAGCCGTCCGCGACGGACACATCGTCGCCGTCGGCCACGAGAGCGACGTACGCGACTGGCGCGGACCCGGCACCCAGGTCCTCGACCTCGCCGGCGCCACCCTCACCCCCGGCCTCACCGACGCCCACAGCCACCCCGTCTGGGGCGTCGAGATGGCCACCGGAACCGACCTCTCCGCCGTGCGCGACCTCGACCAGCTGCGCGCCGCCCTGCGCACCGCGGACCGCGGCCCCGGCGGCTGGGTCCTCGGGTACGGCCTCGACCACAACGCCTTCGGCGGCCGCCCCGTCGACCGGACCCTGATCGAGGAGACCCTCGACGGCGCCCCCGCCTTCCTGCGCCTCTACGACGGCCACTCCGCCCTCGCCACCGGCCCGGCCCTCGCCGCGGCGGGCATCACCGGACCCCGTACCTTCGCCCAGCGCTCCGAGATCGTCTGCGACGAGGACGGCCGCCCCACCGGACACCTCGTCGAACACGCCGCGATGGCCCTCGTCGGAGCCCTCGCCCCCAAGCCCACCCCGGCCGCCCGCCGCGCCCGCCTCCTCACCCTGCTCGGCGAGATGGCCGCCACGGGCCTCACCGGCGCCCACGTCATGGACCTCGGCGACGGCGACGTACCCGCCCTCCTGTCCACCGTCGAGTACGAGGGAGACCTGCCGCTCCGGCTGCGCCTGGCCCCCTGGTGCATGCCGGGCGCGGGCGACGAGGACCTGGCCGAACTGATCGAGCTCCAGCTGACCGGCGGCCGCCACTGGCAGGTCGGCGGCGTCAAGTTCTTCATGGACGGCACCGTCGAGGGCGGCACGGCCTGGCTGGAGCACGCCGACTGCCACGGCCAGGGCACCGACGCGTTCTGGCCCGACCTCCAGGAGTACGCCCGGGCCGTACGGATCCTCGATGCCGCCGGGGTCCGCACCGCCACCCATGCCATCGGCGACGCGGCCGTCCGCCACGTCCTCGACACCGTCGCCTCGCTGGGCGCGCACGCCGCGATGCGGCACCGGATCGAGCACATCGAAACCGTCCCCGACGGCCAGCTGAAGCGGTTCGCGGAGCTCGGGGTCATCGCCTCCATGCAGCCCCCGCACACCGCGTACACCCGCGCCGACCACACCGACGAGTGGTCCAAGCGGCTCGGCGACGAGCGCGCGGCCCGGGCCTGGCGGTGCCGCGACCTGCGGGACGCGGGCGCCGTCCTGGCCCTCGGCTCCGACTGGCCCATCGCCCACCACGACGCCCGCCAGGTCCTCGCCACGGCGCTGCGCCCGCGCGGCGCGGCCGCGGCGGGCCGGTACCTGACCGGGCTGATGGCACTGGAGGGGATGACCTCGCACGCGGCGCTCGCGGCGGGGGAGCAGCGGGTGGCCGGGCGGATCGCGGTGGGCCTGCGGGCGGACCTGACGGCACTGGCCCTCGACCCGGTGACGGCGGCTCCCGACGAACTCGCCGAGGCGCCGGTCGGCCTCACCATGTCCGGCGGCCGGATCACCCACCGCGCGGACGGCCTCTAGAAGGCACGGCCTCTAGAAGAGACGGCCTCCGGAAGAAGGGGAGGGGCTACCGCCGGAAGCGGTCCAGCAGCGCCGCGGCGGGATGCGGGCCGGTGTGCAGGGGGTGACGCGGAAGCCGGTGCGGCAGCGATCCGTACCAGGCCCGCGAGACGGCGTACCCGAAGGCCAGGCACATCATCCCGCCGACCGCGTCCAGCCAGAAGTGGTTCGCGGTGGCCACGATGACGACCAGCGTCGCCGTCGGGTAGAGCAGGCCCAGGATCCGCGCCCACGGCGCCGAGGCGACCGCGAAGATCGTCAGCCCGCACCAGAGCGACCACCCTATGTGCATGGACGGCATCGCCGCGTACTGGTTCGACATGTTCTTCAGGTTCCCGGAGGCCATGGAGCCCCAGGTGTGGTGCACGATCACCGTGTCGATGAAGTCCTGCCCGTTCATCAGCCGGGGCGGCGCGAGCGGGTACAGGTAGTAGCCGACCAGGGCGACGCCCGTGGTGGCGAACAGGATGAGGCGGGTCGCGGCGTAACGCCCCGGGTGGAACCGGTAGATCCACACCAGTACGCCGATCGTCACCACGAAGTGGAGGGTGGCGTAGTAGTAGTTCATGCCGACGATCAGCCACGTCACCGAGTTCACGGCGTGGTTGACGGACTGCTCCACGGCGATGCCGAGGTCCCGCTCCACGCCCCAGATCCAGTCGGCGTTCGCGAGCGCGGCCGCCTTCTGCTCGGGCACGGCGTTGCGGATCAGCGAGTACGTCCAGTAGCTGACGGCGATCAGCAGGATCTCGAACCAGATCCGGGGCCGCCGGGGTGCGCGGAGCCGCGTCAGGAGGGTGCGTTCCGACGCCGGACGGGCCTCGTGCTCGGTCACGTGGGGTGACGAGAGGTCCGTCCGGGTTTCCAGTGTCTTCACGCTCGCTTCACCCATGGGGAGAGAGTCTGCCAGATGGGATCTCGCCTCCGATCATCCCTCCGGACGGTCTTGGGTGCCCCCCGTCCGCCCTGCGGACTACCCCCGGGTCCGTACGACGGTCCGGCCCCGCTGTCAGGGGGCCGCCCGGCCGCCGCGGCGCTGCCCCGGCCCCGAGGCCGTCGAGCCGCGGACCACCAGCTCGGGCAGGAACACGAACTCGCTGTGCGGGGCCGGCGTACCGCCGATCTCCTCCAGCAGGGTCCGCACCGCCGCCTGCCCCATGGCCTGCACGGGCTGGCGGATCGTCGTCAGCGGCGGATCGGTGAACGCTATGAGGGGGGAGTCGTCGAAGCCCACGACCGACACGTCGTGCGGGACGCGCAGCCCCTGCTGCCGGGCGGCCCGGATCGCACCCAGCGCCATCATGTCGCTCGCGCACACCACGGCGGTGCAGCCCCGGGAGATCAGCGCGGCCGCCGCGGCCTGACCGCCCTCCAGGGTGTAGAGGGAGTGCTGGATCAGCTCCTCCGTCCCGGCCTCGTCGAGCCCGAGCCGCTCCTTCATCCCCAGCCGGAAGCCCTCGATCTTGCGGAGCACCGGCACGAACCGCTTCGGCCCGACCGCGAGCCCGATCCGGGTGTGCCCGAGCGCCGTCAGGTGGGTCACCGCGAGCTGCATCGCGGCCCGGTCGTCGGGGGACACGAAGGGCGCCCGCACCTTGTCGGAGAAGCCGTTGATCAGGACGTACGGGACGCCCTGGCCGCGGAGTTGGTCGTAGCGGCCCATGTCGGCGGTGGTGTCGGCGTGCAGCCCCGAGACGAAGATGATCCCCGAGACGCCCCGGTCGACCAGCATCTCGGTCAGCTCGTCCTCGGTGGACCCGCCCGGCGTCTGCGTCGCCAGCACCGGGGTGTACCCCTGCCGGGTCAGCGCCTGCCCGATGACCTGCGCGAGCGCCGGGAAGATCGGGTTGTCCAGTTCGGGAGTTATCAGGCCGACGAGCCCCGCGCTGCGCTGCCGCAGCCGTACGGGCCGCTCGTAGCCGAGCACGTCGAGCGCGGCCAGCACGGACTCGCGGGTGCCTGCGGCCACACCGGGCTTGCCGTTGAGCACGCGGCTGACTGTGGCTTCGCTGACCCCCGCCTGGGCTGCGATGTCGGCTAGCCGTGCGGTCACGGGATTGGACTGTACCGGGCGCACGTTCAGATTGCCCACCACGTGCAGGAATCGGCGGGCAGCCGGACCGTACGCCCGTCCGTCTCCACCGGCGCACTGGACAGCACGGGCCGCCCCGGGCAGGGCAGCTCCACCGACTCCGGCCGGGTGTTGAGGGTGCAGGCGAAGCCGGGACGGGAGAACAGGAGCACCCCCTCGGGCGCCGGCAGCCACTCCATCCCCGACGGGGCCGCGGCCCCGCACTCCGGAGCCGGCCGGCCCGCTTCCGGCGCGCCCAGCCCCGGGATGGCCCGCCGCAGTTCCAGCGCGGCCCGGTACAGCTCCAGGGTGGAATGCGGATCCCCGGTCTGCGCGGCGACGCTCAGGGGGCCCCAGCCCGCGGGCTGCGGCAGCCAGGTCCCGCCGCCGCCGAAGCCGTACGGCGGCTCCTCGCCGGACCAGGGCAGCGGGATCCGGCAGCCGTCACGGAGCCCGTCCTGCCCGGCGGCCTCGGCGGCCTCGGCGGCCCCGGCGGCATCGCCGGGGACCGGGGCCTCGGCGGGTACGGCGCCCCCTGCCGGACCCGTCACCCCGGCGGCGCCCGCCGCCCCGGCTCCGGCGCCCGCCGCCCCGGCCGCCTCCGGCCGGCGCCGGCCCCGCCGGAACGCCGGGTCCCGGCGGGCCTCCTCGGGCAGGTCGGTCACCTCCGGCAGACCCAGCTCCTCGCCCTGGTACACGTACGCCGAACCCGGCAGGGCCAGCATCAGCAGCGCCGCCGCCCGCGCCCGGGCCAGCCCCCGCGCCCCGCCCCCGTACCGCGTCACGTGCCGCACCACGTCGTGGTTCGACAGCACCCACGTGGTCGGCGCCCCCACCGACGCGGTCGCCGCCAGGGACTCGTCGATGACCGTCCGCATCGCGGCCGGGTCCCACGGACAGTTCAGGAACCGGAAGTTGAACGCCTGGTGCAGCTCGTCGGGGCGGACGTACAGCGCCAGCCGGTCCGAGGTCGGCGCCCAGGCCTCGGCGACCCCGATCCGCTGCCCCCCGTAGGAGTCCAGGAGCCGCCGCCAGGAGCGGTGGATCTCGTGGACCCCGTCCTGGTCGAAGAAGGGGAGCGGCTCGGTGCCGATCAGCGTGGCCTGGGCGCCGCGGCCGATGTCGGGCAGCCCGGGCGCCTTCACCATGCCGTGGGCCACGTCGACGCGGAAGCCGTCCACCCCCAGGTCCAGCCAGAACCGCAGGACGGACGCGAACTCGGCGGCGACCTCCGGATGCTCCCAGTCGAGGTCGGGCTGCTCCGGGGCGAAGAGGTGCAGGTACCAGTCCCCGTCCGGCACCCGGGTCCAGGCCGGACCGCCGAACACCGACTCCCAGTCGTTCGGCGGCTCGGAGCCGTCCGCGCCGCGCCCCGGGCGGAACAGGTACCGCTCGCGGGCGCCCGGCTGCCCGGCGAGGGCCTCCTGGAACCAGGGGTGCCGCTCGGAGGTGTGGTTCGGGACCACGTCGACGATGACCCGCAGGCCGAGCGCGTGCGCGGCGCGGACCAGGTCGTCGGCGTCGGAGAGGTCCCCGAAGAGGGGGTCGACGGCGCGGTAGTCCGCGACGTCGTAGCCGCCGTCCGCCTGGGGCGAGACGTAGAAGGGGGTCAGCCACACGGCGTCGACGCCGAGCCGGGCCAGGTGCGGGAGCCGCTCGCGGACCCCGCGCAGGTCGCCGACGCCGTCCCCGTCGCTGTCCGCGAAGGAGCGCACGTAGACCTGGTAGATGACGGCATCGCGCCACCAGCCGCCGCTCGCGGACGTTTTGCTGGAAGCGCTTGCAAGCCCGGAGGCCGTCAACTCGTGGGTCATATCGGGGTCAACGCGGGTACACACCCCATGGTTGCGGGCCCGGTCACTCGAAGGTGCCTCGAACTAACAGCAAGCTGCGGCAACCGTACGGACACACGCATGTAACGATCAGCACGTCTTGCAGAAAATTGCCGCAAGCTCTTTCGGACGGCTTTCAGTCTTGTTACGTTCCTGGCAACTCGGGACCGCAGGGACGCGGCCGGGATCATCGAAGGAGTTCATATGCGGCGTGGCATAGCGGCCACCGCGCTGGTCGCGGCCCTGGCGCTCGCGGCGACGGCTTGCGGCGGTGACACCAAGGACGACGGCGGTGACGTCAAGACCGGCGGCGAACTGAGCGGCACGGTCACCTGGTGGGACACCTCGAACGAGGCCGAGAAGGCGAGCTTCCAGAAGATCGCCGAGGCGTTCACCGCCAAGCACCCGAAGGTCACGGTCAAGTACGTCAACGTCCCGTACGGCGACGCGCAGAACAAGGTCAAGAACGCCTTCAACACCGGCGCCGAGGCCCCTGACGTGATCCGCGCCGACGTCGGCTGGGTCGCCGACTTCGCCTCCCTCGGCTACCTCGACGAGGTCCCCGCCGAGACGGCCAAGAAGATCGACGCCGAGTTCCTGCCGCAGGCCGCGGCCAGCGGCAAGTTCGAGGGCAAGACCTACGCGGTCCCGCAGGTCATCGACACCCTCGGCCTCTTCTACAACAAGAAGATGCTCGCGGACGCCGGGGTCCAGCCCCCCACCACGCTGGAGGAGCTGAAGACGGCCGCCGCCGCCATCAAGGCGAAGAGCGGCAAGACCGGCCTCTACCTGCGCGGCGACGACTCGTACTGGTTCCTCCCCTTCATCTACGGCGAGGGCGGCGACCTCGTCGACGCCAAGAACAAGACGGTCACCGTCGACAACGCCGCGGGCGTCAAGGCCTTCAAGGCCGCCCGCGACCTCGTCTCCTCGGGCGCCGCGGTCACCAACGCGACCGACGGCTGGACCAACATGCAGACGGCCTTCAAGTCCGGCGAGGCCGCCATGATGATCAACGGCCCCTGGGCCGTCGCCGACAGCTACGCCGGCGAGCAGTTCAAGGACAAGGCCAACCTCGGCGTCGCCGCCGTCCCGGCCGGCTCCGCCAAGGCGGGCGCCCCCCAGGGCGGCCACGACCTCGCCGTGTACGCCGGCTCCAAGAACCGCGCCGCCGCGCACGCCTTCGTCGAGTACCTCACCTCCCAGGAGGTGCAGGTCCAGTCCGCCAAGGACCTGAGCCTGCTGCCCACCCGTACCGCCGCCTACGAGCAGCCGGACGTCAAGAGCAGCGAGATGGTCCAGTTCTTCAAGCCGGCCGTCGACAAGGCCGTCGAGCGCGCCTGGATCCCGGAGAACGGCTCCCTCTTCGAGCCGCTGAAGGTCGAGTACACCAAGGCCGTCACCGGCACCTCCACCCCGGAGGAGGCCGCCAAGGCCGCCGGCGCCGAGTTCCGCAAGATCCTCAAGGGCTGGAAGTAACGAACCATGGCTGCTCACACCAGCCAGTCGGTGGCGAAGGCCGCGGGCGGGGAAGTCGGCACCACCGACCCCGCCCGCGGCCGGAGCCGCAGGACTGACAGCGACAGCACCCGCGGCGGCGGGCGCGGCGGGATCAAGCGCGCCCTCGCCACGCACTGGTACGCCTGGGCCATGATCGCCCCGGTCGTGCTCGTCCTCGGCGTGATCATCGGCTGGCCGCTCGTGCGCGGCGTCTACCTGTCGCTGACCGACGCCAACGAGCGCAACGTCGCCCGGACCATCGGCGCCCGCCACATCGAGGCCACCTACGAGTTCGTCGGCCTCGACAACTACGCGGCCGTGCTCGGCGACCCGGTGTTCCTGCAGCGGCTGGTGTGGACGGTGGTGTGGACCGTCGCGTGCGTGTCCATCACCTTCGCCCTCGGCCTCGCCCTGGCCAACATGCTCAACCGGCAGTTCCGGGGCCGCGCCGCCTACCGGATGGCGCTCATCCTCCCCTGGGCCGTCCCCGGCTTCGTCTCCGTCTTCGCCTGGCGGTTCCTCTTCAACCGCGACAACGGCATCCTCAACAAGGTCCTCGACGGCGGCGGCATCGCCGCGATCCCGTGGCTCGACGACCCCACCTGGGCCAAGTTCTCCGTCATCGCCGTCAACGTCTGGCTCGGCGTCCCCTTCATGATGGTCGCCCTCCTCGGCGGCCTCCAGTCCATCCCCGGCGAGCTCTACGAGGCCGCCGAGATGGACGGCGCCGGCCCCTGGCAGAGGTTCCGCCACATCACCCTGCCCGGCCTGCGCGCGGTGAGCATGACCGTCATCCTGCTCTCCACCATCTGGACCTTCAACATGTTCCCGGTGATCTTCCTGCTCACCCGCGGCGGACCCGGGGACTCCACCGAGATCCTCGTGACCCAGGCCTTCCGCGAGGCCTTCATCGCCAGCCCGCGCGACTTCGCCGGCTCCGCGACGTGGGGCGTCCTCATCCTCGCGCTGCTCATGATCTTCGCGCTGGTCTACCGGCGGTCGCTGCGCAAGCAGGGAGAGGTGTGGTGACCATGACCACCGAGACCACTGCCGCCAACGGGGCCAACGGTGCCAACGGGGCCGGTACGGCCGACGGGACGACCGGGGCCACCGGGGCGACCGCGAGCCGCCCGGCCGCGCCGAACCCCGTCCGCCCCCGGGGCAGCCGCTCCCCGCTCGCCTCCTTCGGCCTGCACGCCACGCTCGTCGTCGCGTCCGTGATCGCCGTCTTCCCGGTGCTCTGGATCCTGCTGACCTCGCTCAAGCCCGCGCAGCACGCCATCACCACCGACTTCGTCAAGGAACCGACGCTCGCGAACTACAGCCACCTGCTGGACGACACCCACTTCCTCAGCTGGTTCGCGAACTCCGTCCTCGTCGCCGGCGTCACCACGGTCCTCGGCGTGTTCATCGCCGCCACCACCGGATACGCCGTCAGCCGCTTCAAGTTCCCCGGCATGAAACCCCTCATGTGGACCCTGCTCATCACGCAGATGTTCCCCATGGCCATCCTCATCGTCCCGCTCTACAACCTGATGGGAGAGCTCGGGCTGCTCAACCAGCCGCTCGGCCTGATCATCACGTACCTCACCATCGCCGTGCCGTTCTGCGCGTGGATGATGAAGGGCTTCTTCGACACCATCCCCGTCGAGATCGACGAATCCGGACGCGTCGACGGACTCAACCCCTTCGGCACCTTCTGGCGGCTGATCCTCCCGCTCGCCAAGCCCGGCCTCGCCGTCACCGGCTTCTACGCCTTCATCACCGCCTGGGGCGAAGTCGCCTACGCCTCCGCCTTCATGGTCGGCGACGAGAACCTCACCCTGGCCGGCGGACTCCAGACCTTCGTCACCCAGTACACCTCCAACTGGGGAGCCATGAGCGCGGCCTCCGTCCTCATCGCCATCCCCGCGGCCGTCTTCTTCCTCTTCGCCCAGCGTCACCTCGTCGCCGGGATGACGGCAGGCGCCACCAAGGGCTGACCACCCGCGCCCGCCCCGTACCACCCGGCCAGACCTCTCCAAGGACGACATGACCCAGCACCTCGCCGACGCACTTCCCGCCCCGACCGGCACCCGGCCCGGTTGGTGGAGAGAAGCGGTGATCTACCAGGTCTATCCGCGCAGCTTCGCCGACTCCAACGGGGACGGCATGGGGGACCTCGAAGGCATCCGCACCCGACTGCCCTACCTCAAGGAGCTCGGCGTCGACGCCGTGTGGCTGAGCCCCTTCTACGCCTCCCCGCAGGCCGACGCCGGCTACGACGTCGCCGACTACCGGGCCATCGACCCCATGTTCGGCACCCTGCACGACGCCGACGCCGTCATACGCGAAGCCCACGCCCTGGGCCTGCGCATCATCGTCGACCTCGTCCCCAACCACTGCTCCGACCAGCACGAATGGTTCAAGCAGGCACTGCGGGAAGGCCCCGGCACCCCGCTGCGCGAACGCTTCCACTTCCGGCCGGGCCGGGGAGCCGACGGCGCGGAGCCCCCCAACGACTGGGAGTCCATCTTCGGCGGCCCCGCCTGGACCCGCGTCGCCGACGGCGAGTGGTACCTGCACCTCTTCGCCCCCGAGCAGCCCGACTTCAACTGGGAACACCCCGCCGTCCAGGACGAGTTCCGCTCCATCCTGCGGTTCTGGCTCGACCTCGGCGCCGACGGCTTCCGCATCGACGTCGCCCACGGCCTCGTCAAGGCCCCCGGCCTGCCCGACCTCGGCCGCGACGAACAGCTCAAGCTCCTCGGCAACCAGGTCCTGCCCTTCTTCGACCAGGACGGCGTCCACGAGATCTACCGCTCCTGGCGCACCGTCCTCGACGAGTACGCGGGCGACCGCATCGGCGTCGCCGAGGCCTGGACCCCCAGCGCCGACCGCACCGCCCTCTACCTGCGCCCCGACGAGCTCCACCAGGCCTTCAACTTCCACTACCTCAGCACCGGCTGGGACGCCGAGGCCCTGCGCGGCGCCATCGACGACTCCCTCGACTCGATGCGGCCCGTCGGCGCCCCCACCACCTGGGTGCTGTCCAACCACGACGTCGTACGCCACCGCACCCGCTTCGGCAGCCTGGACCGGGCCCGCGCCGCCGCGCTCCTCATGCTGGCCCTGCCCGGATCGGCATACGTCTACCAGGGCGAGGAACTCGGCCTGCCCGAGGTCACCGACCTGCCCGACGAGGTCCGCCAGGACCCCTCCTTCTTCAAGGAGAACGGCCAGGACGGCCTCCGCGACGGCTGCCGCGTCCCCCTCCCGTGGTCCGGCGACCAGGCCCCGTACGGCTTCGGCGACGGCGGCAGCTGGCTGCCCCAGCCCGCCGAATGGGCCGGCCTGAGCGTCGAGGCGCAGACCGGTGACCCCGCCTCCACCCTGGAGCTGTACCGGGCCGCCCTGCGGATCCGGCGCGAGCACGCCGACCTCGGCGCCGGCGACGCCGTCGCATGGCTGCCCGCGCCCGCCGGGGTCCTCGCGTTCCGCCGCGGCGATTTCGTCTGCACGGTCAACACCACCGGCGAACCCGTCGCGTTCGCGGCGCCCGGCGAAGTGCTGCTGTCCAGCGCGGAGCTCGACGCGGCCGGTGTCCTTCCCGCCGACAGCACCGTGTGGTGGCGGGGGTGACTTCCCCGCTGCGGCTGACGGACATCGCCGCGCAGGCCCAGGTCAGCGAGGCGACCGTCAGCCGCGTGCTCAACGGCAAGTCGGGCGTGGCCGCCGGCACCCGTCACAAGGTGCTGGCCGCGCTCGACCTGCTCGGCTACGAGCGGCCCGTACGGCTCAAGCGGCGCAGCAACGGCCTGGTCGGGCTGCTCATCCCCGAGCTCACCAACCCCATCTTCCCGGCGTTCGCCCAGGTCATCGAGCAGGCCCTGGCCGGGCACGGGTACACGCCCGTGCTGTGCACGCAGACACCGGGAGGGGCCACCGAGGACGAACTGGTGGAGCAGCTGGAGGAGCGCGGCGTCACCGGGATCGTCTTCCTGTCCGGCCTGCACGCCGACGGCCACGCCGACCCGGCGCGCTACCAGCGGCTGGCGGCGCGCGGAGTGCCGTTCGTCCTCATCAACGGGTTCAACGAACGCATCAGCGCCCCCTTCGTCTCCCCGGACGACCGTGCGGCCGCGGACATGGCCGTCCGGCACCTGGAGGAACTCGGGCACCGGCGCATCGGCCTGGCCATCGGGCCCACCCGGTACGTGCCCTCGGCCCGCAAGGAGCAGGGGTTCCTCGCGGCGGTGCCCTCCGCCGAGGAGGAAGGGCTGATCCAGCGCACCCTGTTCACGGTGGAAGGGGGCCACGCGGCCGGCGGCGCCCTCCTGGACCGGGGCTGCACCGGCATCGTGTGCGGCAGCGACCCGATGGCACTCGGCGTCGTACGGGCGGCCCGCGAACGGGGGCTGCGGGTGCCGGAGGACGTGTCGGTGGTCGGCTTCGACGACTCCCCGCTCATCGCCTTCACCGACCCGCCCCTGACGACGGTCCGCCAGCCGGTCCGCGCCATGGCCACGGCCGCGGTCGGCGCCCTCCTCGAAGCGGTGGCGGGCACCCCCGTCCAGCGCACGGAGTACGTCTTCCAACCGGAGCTGGTGGTCAGGGGCTCGACGGGGCCGGGGCCGGGGGAGTAGCGGGGTCCTGGCCGGTCCGCGTCAGGGAGGGTTTGGTGGTTTCCCGTCAGTCTCATCGTCTCTCCGGGGTGGACCGGTCCCTCAAGGGCGCTCCTCCTTCGTCGTCGCGTCGCTTCGCGATGGCCTTCGGCCACCCTTGACCGACCGCCCCACCCCGGAAAGCCGAAGACAGCCGGGAACCCCCCAAAAGAACGGTCACGGGGACGGACAAACAGGAGCGGCCCCGTCAGCGATGAGGCGAGGGGCCGGGGGCCGGTAGGCCGGGCATACGGCCCCCTCGCGCCCCCTTCCGGGACCGAGCCACCGGCTACCCACCCGAAATGACGACTACATCAACCTGGGGCGCAGTCAGGCGCGTCGGATCGCTACGCGCTCCTCTCGGCTTAGCGTCCGACGACCGCCTGGGGCTGGACATAGACCGCCCACACGCCCCACCCATGGGCCTTGACGTGCGGCTATCGCCCGCCTGTACTCCTGCGGCGACGCCCCCCGGCAGGAAAGACCCCAGACTGCCCATGAGAGTGACCACGGCTGGTCGTCAGCCGCTGAGACGACACCGGGGAACAGGTGCCTCCTGCGGTCTATGTCCAGCCCTAGACGGGCCGCTGCCGCTATGCAATGAGGAGCGCGTAGCGATCAGATGCGCCTGACGGCACCCCAGGCTGATCTGGTCGTCATTTCGGGTGGGTAAGCCAGGAGCCCGGTCCCGGGAGGGGCTGTGAGGGGGTCGTGTGCCCGGTCGGGCGGGCCCCGGCCCGTCGTCGCTGCGCTGACGGGGCCGCTCCTCCCCCTCTTCCCCGTGACCGTTCTTTTGGGGGGTTCCCGTCGGTCTTCGGCTTTCCGGGGTGGGGCGGTCGGTCAAGGGTGGCCGAAGGCCATCGCGTAGCGACGCGAACGAAGTGAGCGCCCTTGAGGGACCGGTCCGCCCCGGAGAGACGATGAGACTGACGGGAAACCGCCAAACCCTCCCTGATGCGGATGAGTTGAGCCCCGCCCCGCGCAACCCCGCCCGCCCCCCGGAAACAAATCTGCAACCTCTTGCGCAAACTCTTGCAACACTTCCGGCCTGGCCCTACGGTCGCGTGCAATCCCCACCTCTACGCCAGGAGGCCCCCCGCATGCCTGTCAGAGCCGCCAGAGCTGCAACCCTTTTCGCCGTCGCCGCAGTTGCCGCCGCCGGGTCCCTCGTCGCGCAGGCGCCGCAGGCGCGGGCCGCCGCGCCCGGGGAGCGGGACGTCACCGCCGTGCTCTTCGAGTGGCGGTTCGACTCCGTCGCCTCGGCCTGTACCACCACCCTCGGCCCCGCCGGGTACGGCTTCGTCCAGGTCTCGCCTCCCCAGGAGCACATCCAGGGCCCCCAGTGGTGGACCTCGTACCAGCCCGTCAGCTACAAGATCGCCGGCCGGCTCGGCGACCGGGTCGCGTTCAAGCGGATGGTGGACACCTGCCACGCCGCCGGGGTGAAGGTGGTGGCCGACGCCGTCGTCAACCACATGGCCGCCGGCGACGGCACCGGGACCGGGGGGAGTTCGTACACGAAGTACGGATACCCGGGCCTCTACTCCGGCGCCGACATGGACGACTGCCGGGCGACGATCTCGAACTACCAGGACCGGGGCAACGTCCAGAACTGCGAGCTGGTGCAGCTGGCCGATCTGGACACCGGCGAGGACCACGTACGCGGCAAGATCGCCGGCTACCTGAACGACCTGCTCTCCCTCGGCGTCGACGGGTTCCGGATCGACGCCGCCAAGCACATGCCCGCCGCCGACCTCGCGAACATCAAGTCCCGGCTGACGAACCCCGGGGTCTACTGGAAGCAGGAGGCCATATTCGGGGCGGGCGAGGCCGTCTCGCCCGCCGAGTACCTCGGCAGCGGCGACGTGCAGGAGTTCCGCTACGCCCGCGACCTCAAGCGGGTCTTCCAGAACGAGAACCTGGCCTACCTGAAGAACTTCGGCGAGGCCTGGGGTCACATGCCCTCCGCCCAGAGCGGCGTGTTCGTCGACAACCACGACACCGAGCGCGTCGGTGACACCCTCAGCTACAAGAACGGCTCCGCCTACACCCTGGCCAACGTCTTCATGCTGGCCTGGCCCTACGGCTCCCCGGACGTCCACTCCGGCTACGAATGGTCCGACAAGGACGCCGGCCCGCCGAACGGCGGTTCCGTGAACGCCTGTTACGCCGACGGATGGAAGTGCCAGCACGCCTGGCGGGAGATCTCCTCCATGGTCGGCTTCCGCAACGCGGCCCGGGGCCAGTCCGTCACGAACTGGTGGGACAACGGCGGCGACCAGATCGCCTTCGGGCGCGGCGCCAAGGCGTACGTGGTCGTCAACCACGAGGGGTCCGCGCTCACCCGCACCTTCCAGACCTCCCTCCCGGCCGGTGACTACTGCGACGTGCAGAGCGGACGGCCCGTCTCCGTGAACGGCTCCGGCCAGTTCACCGCGACCGTCGCCGCCGGTACGGCGCTCGCCCTGCACGTCAACGCCCGTACCTGCACCGGCACCCCGTCCACCCCGGCCACCACCGGGGTCTCCTTCGCCGTCAACGCGACGACCGTGCCCGGCCAGGACGTGTACGTCACCGGCGACCGGGCCGAGCTCGGCAACTGGAACACGGCCGCCGCCCTGAAGCTGGACCCGGCGGCCTACCCCGTCTGGAAGCTCGACGTCGCCCTCCCGGCCGGTACGGCCTTCGCCTACAAGTACGTGCGCAAGGACGCCGCCGGGAACGTCACCTGGGAGGGCGGGGCCAACCGCACCGCCACCGTCCCGGCGAGCGGCAAGGTCACGGCGGCCGACACCTGGCGCGGCTGAGCCGCCGCCCCGCAGACCAGGGCCGCCCGGCACCCCAGAACCCGCCACCGCCGGGCGGCCCTCCATCCCGTGACCCACGCGACCGAGGAGAACCCGCCTTGATACGCCCTGCCGCAGGAGTGCTCGCCGCCGCCCTGGCCGTGACGCTGCTGCCCGTCCTCCCGGCGGCGGCCGCCGCACAGGCCCCCGCCCCGCCCCCGGACGCGAAACTGGCCGCCGAGCCGGCCCGGCACGACCTGACCCGGGAGCAGTTCTACTTCGTCCTGCCCGACCGGTTCGCGAACGGTGACCCCCGCAACGACACCGGCGGCCTGACCGGCACCCGGCTCCAGACCGGACTGGACCCGACGGACAAGGGGTTCTACCAGGGCGGGGACCTCAAGGGGATGACCGACAGGCTCGACTACATCAAGGGCCTCGGCACCACCGCCATCTGGATGGCGCCGATCTTCAAGAACCAGCCGGTGCAGGGCGAGGGCGATGCCGCCTCGGCCGGCTACCACGGGTACTGGATCACGGACTTCACCCAGGTCGACCCGCACTTCGGCACCAACGCCGACCTGGAGAAGCTCATCGACGCGGCGCACCGCAAGGGGATGAAGGTCTTCTTCGACGTCATCACCAACCACACCGCCGACGTCGTCGACTACCGCGAGGGCTCCCGCTCCTACCTGTCGAAGGGCGCGTTCCCCTACCTGACCAAGGACGGCGTCCCCTTCGACGACGCCGACTACTCCGGGGGAGAGACGAAGGACAAGGGGAAGGACAAGGGCAACGACAGGGACAAGTTCCCGAAGACCGGTCCCGCCTCCTTCCCGCGTACCCCCTTCGTGCCCGAGGCGAAGAAGAACCTGAAGGTCCCGGCCTGGCTCAACGACCCGCAGATGTACCACAACCGCGGTGACTCCACCTTCGCCGGCGAGTCCTCCGAGCAGGGTGACTTCTCCGGGCTCGACGACCTGTGGACCGAGCGTCCCGAGGTCGTCAGCGGCATGGAGAAGATCTACGAGAAGTGGGTCAAGGACTTCGACATCGACGGCTTCCGGATCGACACGGTCAAGCACGTCGACACCGGATTCTGGACCCAGTGGGCCACCGCCCTCGACGCGTACGCCGCCAAGCGCGGCCGGGACGACTTCTTCATGTTCGGCGAGGTCTACTCCGCCGACACCGCCGTCACCTCCCCCTACGTCACCCGCGGCCGCCTCGACGCGACCCTCGACTTCCCGCTCCAGGACGCCATCCGCGCGTACGCCTCCCAGGGCGCGGGCGCCGGCCGGCTGGGCTCCGTACTGGCCGACGACTACCGGTACACCACCGACAAGGCGAACGCCTACGAGCAGGTCACCTTCCTCGGCAACCACGACATGGGCCGCTTCGGGACCTTCCTGAAGCAGGATCGTCCCGGCGCGGGGGAGCAGGAGCTCCTGGACCGATACCGCCTCGCCAACGAGCTGATGTTCCTCTCCCGGGGCAACCCGGTGGTGTACTCGGGTGACGAGCAGGGGTTCACGGGCGCGGGCGGCGACAAGGACGCCCGCCAGCCCCTCTTCGCCTCTCGGACCGCCGACTACCTCGACGACGACCAGCTGGGCACCGCCCGTACCCACGCGAGTGACGCCTACGACCCCCAGCACCCGCTCTACCGCCAGATCAGCGCCCTCTCGAAGCTGACGAAGGACCACCCGGCCCTGCGCGACGGAGTACAGAGCGAGCGCCTCGCCGACGGGTCCGCGTACGCCTTCGCACGGACCGACGTCCGCACCCGGACCGAGTACCTGGTCGCCGCGAACAACGCCGCCGGAGCCCGCACCGTCGAGGTCGACGCCCCGGCCGGCGCCCAGTACCGCACCCTGTACGGGGGCACCGCGCTGATCCGCGCCTCCGCGGCCGGCAAGCTCACCGTCCCGCTGCCCGCACTCGGCTCGGTGGTCCTCCAGGCCGTGGCACCGCTCGCCGCGCCCACGGCCGGGCCCGCGCTCACCCTGAAGGCCCCGGCGCCCGGCGCGACCGGCACCGTCGAGCTGTCCGCGGAGGTCACCGGCGGCGGCCTGAACCGGGTCGTGTTCGCCGCGCAGGCCGGTACCGGCGCGTGGCAGGTCCTCGGCTCCGCCGACCACGCCCCGTACAAGGTGACGCAGCACGTCACGGCCCCGGCCGGGACGCCCCTGCGGTACAAGGCCGTCGTCGTCGACTCCGCCGGGCGCACGGCGGGCGCCCGAGCCGCGTCCGTCGCCGGGCAGGCCCCGCCGAAGGAGACCCCGACCGCCACCCAGCGCGACTACGCGGTCGTCCACTACAACCGCCCCGACGGCGACTACGCGAACTGGCGGCTCTACGCCTGGGGAAACCTCGCGGAAGGCGAGACGACCCCGTGGCCGGAGGGGCACGCCTTCACCGGCCGCGACGCCTACGGGGCGTTCGCGTACGTCAGGCTCAAGCCCGGCGCCTCCTCCGTCAGCTACCTCGTCATCGACAAGGACGGCAACAAGGACGTCGCCACCGACCGCACCGTCGACGTGACGAAGACCGGGGAGATCTGGCTGGAGCAGGGCAAGGAACCCGCCCGCACCGACCGCCCCGCCTACCCGCCGCAGGACCAGACCAAGGCCGTGCTGCACTACCAGCGCCCCGACGGCGCGTACGACGGCTGGGGCCTGCACGTCTGGGCCGGCGCCGCGAACCCCACCGACTGGTCGAAGCCGCTGATGCCCGTACGCACCGACTCCTACGGGGCGGTCTACGAGGTTCCGCTCGCGGCCGGCGCCACCAGCCTCAGCTACATCCTCCACAAGGGCGACGAGAAGGACCTCCCCACCGACCAGTCCCTGGACCTGAAGGCCACCGGCCACGAGGTGTGGATGCTGGGCGGCCGCGCGGCGTACCTCCTGCCGCAGCCCGCCGGATCGGCCGCCGCCCTCGACCTCACCAAGGCCGAGGCCGTCTGGATCGACCGGGACACCGTCGCGTGGAAGGCACCCGCGGCCGCCGCGTCCGTCCAGCTCCTCGCCTCCCGCGAGGGCCGGATCACGGCGGAGAACGGCACCCTCCGGGAGGCCGGAGCGGCCTGGCTGCGGCTGAACCGCTCCGAGCTCACCGCCGCCCAGAAGCAGAAGTTCCCGCACCTGGCGGCCTACCCGGCCTTCACCGTCGACCCCCGCGACCGCGAACGCGTCCGCGAGGCCCTGCGCGGCCAGCTCGTCGCGAGCGCCCGCGCCGCGAACGGCGCCGTCCTCGCCGCCACCGGCGTCCAGCTCGCCGGAGTCCTCGACGACCTGTACGCGACGAACAGCCCGCTCGGCCCCGTCTTCAAGGACGGCCGCCCCACCCTGTCCGTGTGGGCGCCGACCGCCCAGCAGGTCGCCCTCGAACTCGACGGCCGCAGCGTCCCCATGCGCCGCGACGACACCACGGGCGTCTGGTCGGTGCGCGGCGAACGCTCCTGGACCGGCAAGCCCTACCGCTACGCCGTGACCGTCTGGGCGCCGACGACCCGCCAGGTCGTCCGCAACCTCGTCACCGACCCCTACTCCACCGCCCTCACCGCCGACTCGACGCACAGCCTCGCCGTCGACCTCGCCGACCCGAAGCTCGCCCCGCCCGGCTGGAAGGACCTCCGCAAGCCGGCGGCCGTGCCGTTCACCTCCGCCCAGATCCAGGAACTGCACGTCCGTGACTTCTCCGTCGCGGACCGCACCAGCACCCACCCCGGCCAGTACCTGGCCTTCACCGACACCGGCTCGGCCGGCATGCGGCACCTGCGCGACCTGGCCGCCTCCGGCACCTCGTACGTCCACCTGCTGCCGGCCTTCGACATCGGCACCATCCCGGAGAAGCCCGCCGACCGCACCGAACCGGCCTGCGACCTCAAGGTGTACGCCCCCGACAGCGAGGAGCAGCAGGCCTGCGTGGCGGCGGCCGCCGCCAAGGACTCCTACAACTGGGGCTACGACCCGCTGCACTACACCGTCCCGGAGGGCTCGTACGCGAGCGACCCGAACGGCACCGCCCGCACGGTCGAGTTCCGCAAGATGGTCCAGTCCCTGAACGGCGCCGGACTGCGCACCGTCATGGACGTGGTCTACAACCACACCGTCGCCTCCGGGCAGGCCGACAAGTCGGTGCTCGACCGCATCGTCCCCGGCTACTACCAGCGGCTCCTCGCGGACGGCGGCGTCGCCACCTCCACCTGCTGCGCCAACACCGCGCCCGAGAACGCCATGATGGGCCGGCTCGTCGTGGACTCCCTGGTCACCTGGGCCAAGGAGTACAAGGTCGACGGCTTCCGGTTCGACCTGATGGGCCACCACCCGAAGGACAACATCCTGGCCGTCCGCAAGGCCCTCGACGCGCTCACCCCCGCCAAGGACGGGGTGGACGGCAAGAAGATCGTCCTCTACGGGGAGGGCTGGAACTTCGGCGAGATCGCCGACGACGCCCGCTTCGTCCAGGCCACGCAGAAGAACATGGCCGGCACGGGCATCGCCACCTTCTCCGACCGGGCCCGCGACGCCGTGCGCGGCGGCGGCCCCTTCGACGAGGACCCGCGCGTGCAGGGCTTCGCCTCCGGACTGTTCACCGCCCCGAACGCCTCGCCCGCGAACGGCACCCCGGCCGAACAGCGCACCCGCCTCCTGCACTCCCAGGACCTGATCAAGGTGGGGCTGTCCGGGAACCTCGCCTCGTACGCGTTCACCGACACCACCGGCCGCCGCGTCAAGGGCTCCGAGGTGGACTACAACGGCGCCCCGGCCGGCTACGCGGCCGCCCCCGGCGACGCCCTCGCCTACGTGGACGCCCACGACAACGAGACCCTGGCCGACGCCCTCACCTTCAAGCTCCCGCAGGGCACCTCCACCGCCGACCAGGCCCGGATGCAGGTCCTGGCCATGGCCACGGCCGCGCTGTCCCAGGGCCCGGCCCTCTCCCAGGCGGGCACCGACCTGCTCCGCTCCAAGTCCCTGGACCGCAACTCCTACGACAGCGGCGACTGGTTCAACGCCCTCCACTGGGACTGCCGCGACGGCAACGGCTTCGGCCGGGGCCTGCCGCCCGCCGCCGACAACGCCTCCAAGTGGCCGTACGCGAAGCCCCTGCTGAGCGGCCCGGCCCCCGGCTGCGCCGAGATCAACGGCGCCTCGGCCGCCTACCGGGACCTGCTGAGGATCCGTACGACGGAGAGCGCCTTCGCCCTCACCACGGCGGACGCCGTCCAGGCGAAGCTGGCCTTCCCGCTCTCGGGCACCGGCGAGACCCCGGGCGTGATCACCATGACCCTGGGCGACCTGGTGGTGGTCTTCAACGCCACGCCCACCGCCCAGGAGCAGCGCCTTCCCGCCCTCGCGGGCAGCCGGTACGCCCTGCACCCGGTGCAGGCGAACGGCGCCGACCCGGCGGTGAAGTCCGCCGTCCACGACGCGGCGACGGGGGAGTTCACCACCCCGGCCCGCACGGTGGCGGTCTTCAAGCGCTCCTGAACGGCGGCACCGGCTGACAGGAACGGCAGGAACGGCAGGAACGTAAAGGAGCGACAGGAACGCGCAGGACGACAGGGCGGTGCCGGTCATCACGACCGGCACCGCCCCCGCCATGTCACCCCGCCGCGGGCGGAGCCGGGCCCGGTCAGACCCAGATGCGGAGGGCTTCCATCCGCCGGGACTGCCCGGTGGTCCCCACGTAGACCGGGTTCCCGGCGGCCGTGTTCAGCCAGGCGTGGTCCTGTACGTGCGCCTGCGCCGCGACGCTCCCGGAGCCGACCTGGAGCCCCAGCGCCTCCATCTGCCGCGACTGGCCGGTGGTGCCCACCGTCACGGCCGCGCCGTCCGCGGCGCACCGCCAGCCCTGCCAGCCGACGTCGGCGAGGTGGGCGTTGGCACAGACCCCGCCGACCCCGCCGGTCGCGATCACCGCGGCCTCCATCCGGCGGCTCTGCCCGGTGGTCCCGGCCACCGCGCCGTCGCACACCGTCGACTGCCAGCCGACGTCCTGAACGTGGGCCGCGTAACAGACGACGCGGGCGTTCGGGGCCAGCGCACGCTGCCTGGCCGTCGCCGCCCTGACCTCTTCGACCACCGCGGCGGGCGCCTGCACGGACGCGGTGCCCGCGGCCGCCGTGACACCGGCCGCCGAAGGCGCCGACGGCTGCTGCTGGGCCCCGGCCGCCCCCGCGGCCCCCAGCACGCACGCCAGCGCCATGCCCAAGACGGCTCCCGCGGTCCTGCTCCCGGAATTCCTCATGGTGTTCCCCTCCTGGTACCGACTGGTCGCGCCCATCAGTACCGGCGCGCCGGAAGGGGCGGCAAGCGGAAGCCCGGGCAGAGGCCGAGAGCGGACCGGGCATGGCGCGGGCCGGGTGGTTGCGCCCGGGACGTCCCCCGTGCGGGGGCGCGGGCCGGGGCGGGGGGCGTGCGCCGGGGCGGGTGCGCGCGCCGTCAGACGTCGAGGCGCCGCTCCAGCAGGATCACCCCGTACACCTTCCCGTCCCGGCCCTGCTTGGACGGGAACTCGCCGACCACCCGGTACCCGGCGGAGCGGTAGTACGCGAGCAGCCGCGGGTTCGTCGACACGCAGTCCAGGCGGGCCCGTTCCCGCCCGGTCCGGGCGATCCGCCACTCGGCGTGCTCCAGGATCCGACGGCCCGTCCCGGCGGGCGCGGCCTCCCGCTCCACCATCAGGCGGTGCACGTAGCCCGCGACGGGCGGCTGGACCCCCCAGGCCTCCTCGTCGGACCACCACAGCTCGTACGCGCCGACGACCCGGCCGTCGGCATCCTCGGCGAGCCACACCTCACCCTCGCGCATCTTCGCGCGGAAGTGCGCGGCGTCCTTCTCGCCCGGCTTCCACTGGTCGATCCCGTTCTTGCGCATCCACCGGGCGGCCTGGTCGTACAGCGACACCAGAATGCCGGCGTCCTTCTCCTCGGCCGGCCGGAACAACACCCCGTCGTCAATGATCACGCGGGCATTATCGCCGCGCGCCAGGTCAACGAGGCTCGGCGGGCCCGCCCGGAACCAGCCCGGCCAGCCGCCCGACCAGCTCGCCGAACGGTCCGTCGGCCGGCTCGTCCACGAGGATCTGCACGAGGATCCCCGCCATCTCCGCGTCGTACGCCGCGCTCACCGCCGCCAGCGCCGCGAAGTCGTGCACCAGCTGCAGCTCCAGCTCCGCCCGCGGGATCCGGCGCCCGTCGAGCCACAGCAGCGCCGTGGACTCGGCGAGCGACACCCACGACCGCACCACGAGCTCCAGCCGGGCGGGCGGCCGCTGTACGCCGATGTGCGCGAGGATCTGCTCGTACGCGGCCTGCCGCACCTCGTCGATCATCGCGTTCGTCCGGCTGCTCCCGGCCGCCGGACCGCCCCGCATCAGCGCGGAGAAACCCGGCCCGTGATCGTCGACGAAGGCGAAGTACCGCCCCATCACCCGCAGCAGGCGCGCCCCGAGCGGTCCCTCGTGCGGTTCCACGAACCGCTGCGCCAGCTCGTCGGCGGCCCGCCGCAGCGCGGCTTCGTACAGGCTCAGCTTGCCCGGAAAGTAGTGGTAGACGAGCGGCCGGGATATCCCCGCGGCCGCCGCGATCTCGTCGATGGACACGTCGTCGGGCGAGCGGTTGCTGAACAGCTCCAGGGCAACCCCGATCAGCTGCTGCCGCCGCTCCTCGACACCCATCCTGCGCCGCACCCCGGTTGTCATGCCGACACCCTACTTCGCCGTCCGGCCAGGGGCTCCTCGCTGGTCCGGGCCCTTTCGCCGGACCTACAGGTCCAGCGTCAGCCGGTTCGTCGTGGCTCGGGAGACGCACAGGAGCATCGAGTCGGCGCGCTCGGCGTCGGTGAGGAGTTCGTCGCGGTGGTCGATGTCGCCCGCCAGGACCCGGTGTTGGCAGGTGCCGCAGAAGCCCTGCTCACAGGAGTACGGGGTGTCGGGCAGGACGCGGCGCACCGCGGTCAGGGCCGATTCGTCCGCGGCGACCTCGACGGTGGTGCCCGAGCGGGCCAGTTCCACCGTGAAGGCCCGCGCGGGACCGGTCGCTTCCGGGCTGAACCGCTCCAGCCGGACCGCCGCAGGGTCCGCGGCCGCCGCGGTGACGGCCCGCATCAGGGCGTCGGGGCCGCAGCAGTAGACCAGCGTGCCCGGGGCGAGCGCGGCGAGGGGGCTCAGGTCGGGCAGGCCCGTCTCGTCCTCGGGCAGGACGGTGACCCGGTCCCCGTAGGAGGCGAGTTCGGGCAGGAACGGCATCGAGGCGCGCGAGCGGCCCCCGTAGAGGAGGGTCCAGTCCGCGCCGGCCGCCGTCGCCGCGCGGAGCATCGGCAGGAGCGGCGTGATCCCGATGCCGCCCGCGACGAACGCGTACGAAGGGGCCGGGAGGAGCTCGAACCGGTTGCGCGGCGGCCGCAGTTCCAGCTCGGCGCCCTCCACGAGCTGTGCGTGCGCCTCGCGGGAGCCGCCCCGGCCGTCCTCGATCAGGCGGACGGCGATCGTGTACCGGCCGGTGTCGGCGGGGTCCCCGCACAGCGAGTACTGGCGGACCAGGCCCGAGGGGAGGACGACGTCCACGTGCGCGCCCGGGGTCCAGGCCGGCAGCTCCGCGGACTCCAGGACGAGCCGCAGCACCCCGTCGGCGGGCTCCGTACGGGAGACGATCAGGGCGCGCAGCAGCCGGCGGGGGGAGTGCCCCGACACCGGGTTCTCCAGCGCCGGGAGCGGCCAGAGCGGGGAGCGGCCGATGCGCCGCCGCAGCGCGCGCCGCGTCAGGAGCGCCGCACCGGCGACCGCCGTCACGGCCAGGGCCCGCCTCACGGCCGCACCCCGCCGTTGGCGCCGGGCGAGGTCGCCAGGTAGGCCACCGCCTGGGCCGTCGACCCCTCCTGCGAGGGATGGTAGGTACGGGAGAGGTAGGTCGGGATCGACTTCAGCATCGCCCCCGTCGAGGGCAGGACGCCCTGCTGCCCCGCCCGGAAGAACTGCCCCAGGGAGGCCTTCGCGGCGGGCAGGTGCGGGTCGTTCTCCATGAAGAAGCGGGCGCCGCGCTGCCACAGGAACACCAGGGCGGTGAAGGCGGTCGCCCAGGTCCGGGCCCGGCGGCGGTAGTTGCCGTCGACGTGCATGAACAGGTCGAAGGCCACCGAACGGTGCTCGACCTCCTCCGCGCCGTGCCAGCGCAGCAGGTCCAGCATCGTCGGGTCGGCGCCCCGCCGGTCCAGTTCCCCGGCGTTGAGGATCCAGTCGCCGAGGAACGCCGTGTAGTGCTCGATCGCGGCGATCATCGCGACCCGCTCCATCAGCCACCACCTGCGGGGCCGCCCCGGCGGCAGGGTCCGGTCGCCGAGGAGCTTCTCGAACAGCCAGTCCACCTGCGCGGTGTACGGGGTGGGGTCCAGGCCCAGGCGCCTCAGGTGCGGGAGCACGTCGTCGTGCGCGGCGGCGTGCATCGCCTCCTGCCCGATGAAGCCGATGACGTCCGCCCGCAGCCCTTCGTCCGTGATGTACGGGAGGACCTGCTTGTAGACGTGGACGAACCAGCGCTCACCGGCGGGCAGCAGCAGGTGCAGCACGTTGATGGTGTGCCCGGCGAAGGGATCGCCGGGCAGCCAGTGGAGCGGGGTGTCCTGCCAGGAGAAGGACACGTTCCGGGGCTGGAGGTCTATGTGTTCCGACGCCACGGGGGCGGGCACGAGCGGCGTATTAGACATGGCGTCAATGTACTGATGGGTACCGGAGAGGAAAACCCCTCCGACACGCCAATCTCCCGCCGGCCCACCGAGCCTCCCGGTCACGCCCCTAGGGCCTGTCGTCAAACTCCCGTCGTCGCCCGGAGGGCAGCCCTGCGGCGTCTGGTGCGTGCTCTCGGTGCGCCGGGCGGAAGCCCGCGTACTGGACGTACTTGGCTTTCGCCCGGTGCGGCGAGAGCGCGTGCCAGGCGTCGCGGGGCAGACGGGAGTTTGACGACAGGCCCTAGCGCAGCACCCCGGCCTTCGTGCCGTCCGTCAGCTTGCCGGAAAGATCCACCTGCGCACCCTCCGGAGCCTTGAGGGCCAGCCGGTTCCCGTTCGCGGAACCGTTCACCCCACTGCCCGACACCGACAGCGAGGCGAACTGCGCACTGCCCGCCGCCAGTACGTACCAGCTCCCCGCCCGCGACTTCCACAGCACCCCGGCCAGCACCTTGGGCTCCCGGGGCCCGCACGCCGCCGACCCCTCGGCCTTCGCCGCCTGGGCGGCCGGCGTGGCCCCGGGGGCCAGGAACTGGGCCTGCACCCGGTCCGACAGGCCCTGCCAGGTCTCGGCCCGCGTGCACAGCCACGTCGCCGTACCGTCGCCCTCGGGCAGCGGCTGCTTCGCGTACGTCCAGGCGTTGACGCTGCGCACGCCGTGCGAACGGACCGACGGCAGCAGGCAGGCGATCCTCGACCACTCGCCCAGCTCGGCCGCCTCCGACACGTCCCGCGAGGCCCCCGGCGCACCCGAGGTCAGCCGGGCCGGGGTCAGCTCCCCGAGGTCCGTCACCAGCCGGGTCGCCCCGTCGCCGGTCAGGGCCAGCGCGTTCCAGCTGGTACAGCTGCCGCCCGGGGCGGGACTCGCGACCGGCGGGGTGATCCCGTCCGCGGTGAGCTTCAGCGGCACCGGCGCCTCACCGGGCTTCAGCAGGTCCCGCAGCGCCGCGCCGGTGACCCACGGGGCCGTCAGGTAGCGGACGTTGCCGTCGACCCGGCTGAGCACCAGCCCCGTCGCCGTGTCCGCGGACGCCCCGTCCGTCCGGGCGAAGTCCAGGGCCGCGCCCGCCGTCCCGGAGCGCGGCTCCGCGTACCGGACCACCCGCAGCCCGTCGTGCAGCAGCACCACCACCGCCTGGTCCACGGTCCCGGCGAACAACAGCTGCGGCGGCCCCATCGCCGGCCCGGACGGCGTCCCCGGGGTCGCCGAGACGACCACCGACTTCCCCGGCCGCGCCCACACGGCCAGCGCCCGGCGCAGCAGCTCCGCGTCGTCGGCGCGGTCGCCGCGGGCGGGCCACGCCGAGTAGTCAGTACGGGACGAGGTGCGCCAGGCCGCCGGCGCGGCCCGCACCAGCTGGCCGGGATCCAGGGCCTGCTCCGCCGCCGCGTTGAGCGCGTACGGCGGGGCCGCGGGCCCGTCGGTGCCCCACCCCCCGCCCGGCAGCGCCAGCAGCGCCCCGCACACCGCGAGGGCCGCGCCCGCCGCCAGGGCGGCCCGCGTGAGACGGCGCCGGCGCAGCAGGTCGGTGGGCCGGGCCTGGAGCACGCACGGATCGAACTCGGGGGAGGCGAAGAGGCCGTCGTGCGCGGGATCCCCCGACTCCGCGATGGCCGCCGCCGGATCGGCGACCCCGGCCTCGGTGAGGACCCGGAACACGTCCGGCTCCGCCAGCCCCTCCAGGGCCCGCAGGACGCACGCCGCCCGCCCGGGCCCGTTCAGGGTGGCCAGCCACTGGTCCAGCGCCAGCTCCTCGGCCCCGCCCGCACGCGGGAACAGCCGCAGCCCCCACACCTGGGGGAGCAGCGGCGGCAGCTGCCCGCGCAGCGGCAGCGCCCGGAAGCTCAGCGGGATCCCCGCCTCCAGGGCGGAGCGCAGCACGCGCAGCCGGACGTACGCGTACCCCGACTCGGGCCCGTCCGCCCCGCGCTGCGCCGGAACCCCGCCGCGCACCGCGTCGGCCTCCGGGGCCCGCCGGCCGCGCGGCAGGGCCCGCTGGGTCAGCGAGTGGGCGGTGAGCACCCGCCGGTTGCGGCCGAGGGCGGGCGGCAGCACCAGATAGGCGAGCCGCACCAGCCGCGGGTAGTGCTCGACGATGGCGGCCTCGGCCTGCTCGACGTCGGGAGGCAGGGGGCGGGTGGCGGTATCCGGCGCAGTCACGTTCAGCAGAACGAGCGATTCGTCGGATGGTCACCCGTCCCCAGCGCACACGTTCGGACGAACCGGGCGGCCCGCGACGCGTCCGGGCTCCCCGGCCCGCCGGCCCCGGGCCGGGCCCGTGGGGCGATCGGCCCCGCCCGTCAGGCGACGAGCCTGGCCCGCAGCGCCTCGACGGTCCCGTCCGGCACGCCCAGGCCCTCGCGCACGTACTTCTCCATCGACCCGTACCGCGTGCTCACCTCGTCCAGCCCCGCCTCCAGGTAGGAGGGGAACACCCCGATCAGCGCCAGCGCGATGTCCGGGTCCCCGCCCGCCGCCGTGAAGCCCTCGATCATGGGCGCGAAGGCCACCTTGACCGCCGGGTTCACCGACAGGTACTCCGCCATCAGGGTGTCGTCGTCGGCGCCGAGCAGCGAGAGGATCAGCGTCGCGCCCCAGCCCGTACGGTCCTTGCCGGCCGTGCAGTGGAACAGCAGCGGACCCGACTCCGGATCGGCCGCCTCGATGAGCAGCGTGCGGTACGCGGCCTGCGCGGAGCCGGAGCTCACGAACGACCGGTAGACCGACCCGAAGAGTGCCTGCGCCCGGCCGCCGCCCAGGTGCTCCTCGGCCACCACCGGATCGGCGAGCAGGTCCTTGAGCTGCGTGGCGGCCGGCATCTTGCCGTCGTTCATCTTGTCGGCCAGCACGTCGCGCACCACCAGCCGCGCCCCCTGCGGCAGCCGGTCGGGGTGGTCGGCGCGCTCGGAGTCGCTGCGGAAGTCGATGACCGTACGCAGCCCCAGCGCGGCCACCACCGGGTCGGCGGCGAGGTCGAGCCGGTCGAGGGCGCCCGAGCGCAGCACGAGGCCGGGGCGGACGGTCCGGCCGCCGGCGAGCGGGGTGCCACCGAGGTCGCGGAGGTTGGCGACGGTGGTGGAGGGCTTGGCGGTCATCGTGGCGTCTCCAGCGGTATGCGCGCGGCGGGGAAGGGCGAGCGGGTGGGGACGAGCAACTGGATTACTCGTGTCATTCACATCATTCGTATCATTCAGGTCACGCAAGAGCGATTTTCCGATGATCCTGTCCCGCATGCCGGTCGAAGGCCAGGGAGAGGCCGATCCCCACGCCCAGCGCCGCGAGGTGCCCGGCGTCGGTGAAGGTCCGGCCGCGGCGCAGCACCGGCTGCGCCGCCAGCGCCAGCAGGCCCACCCGGGCGGTGTTGCGCACGATCCCCCGAGGCAGGGCCGAGGTCAGGGCGCCGAGCACGGCGTTGAACCCGTAGCTCGTGCCCACGTCCAGGGCGCGCCGGGTCTCGCGGTCGGCGGTGCGCCGCAGCGCCCCGTACACGAGGAGGGTCGCCGAGGCGTGCCCGAAGAGGAACACGGCGGCCGTCCACCAGGCGCCGTACGCGTACTCCGCGTACCCGAGCACCGCGACCAGCAGCAGCGCGTACGGCAGCGGCATCGGTTCCTCGACGACGAAGGCGCTGGCGAGCAGGGTCTCCCAGTGTCCGGCGGCGAGGTTGTCGACGTTCGTCGAGCAGCCGCGCAGCACCCGGTCGCGGCGCGGCGGACCCAGCCGCTCCAGCGCGTGGGCCCCGAGCTGGACCCCCGCCGTGTACACCGCGCCGAGGGGCAATGACCATGACCATGGCAATGGATTCACCCGCCCATGATCGGATACCGCCCCGCTGCGGACACCACCGGGCCTCGTGGGAAAATGACCGGAACATGTCTGGAACCCCCGCGCCGGTGCGCGTCGTGCGGGCCGCGATGTTCGCGGCCGTGTGCGTCGCGCTGGGCGCGCTGGGGCATTCGTACATGTCCAGGATGAATGTCCCCGTCGGCTGGCTGGCGGGCGCCTTCGCGGTGACGGGCGGACTCGCCTGGCTCGCCGCCGGCCGCCGCCGCGGGCCCGCCGGGATCACCGCCGCCCTGCTCACCGTCCAGGGGGCGCTCCACCTGGCCTTCTCCGCGGGCCAGGCGCACCACCCCGCGACCGCCGCTCCCGTTCCCGTCGCCCCGCCGGAGCCGATGCCCGGCCACCATCACGCGCACGCGATGCCCGCGGCCGAGGGCCCGGCGGGGACGACGCACGTGCCGGGCGCGGCTCCCATGGGCACGGCCGAGGGCATGCCGGTGCCGTCCGGCACGTCCGACGGCATGGCCGGGATGACCGGGACGGTCGACGGCGCGTCGGGCGCGGCCGACGCAATGTCAGGCATGGCCGACATGGCTTCGATGGCCGACATGGCCTCCATGGCCGGTCACGGCGGCTTCGGCATGATCGCCGCCCACGTCCTCGCCGGACTCTTCTGCGCCGCCTGGCTCGCGTGGGGCGAGGCCGCCGTCTTCCGGCTGGCCGGCGCCCTCGGCGCGACCGCGCTGCTGGCGGCCCGCCCGCTCGCCCGCGCCCTCGCGCTGGTCCGCACCCGCGTGGCCCTCGTACCGACCCCGCCCGCGCACTGCGCCCCCTGCGACCGGCCGCGCCGGCTGCGCGGAGCCGTCCACGCGCACACGGCGGTCCGGCGCGGCCCGCCCGCCGGGTGGAACACCCGAGCCACGGCCCCCGGCCGTCCTGCCCGCGCCTGACCGGCGCACCTCCTTCGGCGAGGGGGCGAGACCTGGGGCCGCCCACCCATGTCTTCGCCAACCCTTAGGACCGACATGTCCCTCGACGTGCTTCCGGACGCCCCCACCGGGGACTCCGCCGCACCGCCGAAGCGCACCGGCGGCACCTGGGCCGCCCTGCGCCCGCTGCTCCTGCGCCTGCACTTCTACGCGGGGCTGCTGATAGCCCCGATCCTGTTCCTCGCCGCCACCACCGGCCTGCTGTACGCCGGCTCCTGGCAGGCCGAGAAGATCCTCTACTCCGACGAACTGACGGTCGCCCGGGTCGGCGAGAGCGCCCTGCCGCTCAGCGCCCAGGTGCAGGCCGCCCGGGGCGCCGCGCCCCAGGGCAAGGTCCTCGGCGTGTGGCCGTCGCCCGAGGAGGAGGCCACCACCCGGGTCGTCATGGAGAGCCCGGGACTCGGCGAGGGCGAGACCCTCACCGTGTTCGTCGACCCGTACACGGCCGACGTGCGCGGGCAGCTCACCACCGCCGGGGACGCGCTGCCGCTGCGGGCCTGGCTCAGCGAGTTCCACGCCAGCCTCCAGCTCGGGGAGTTCGGCCGGAACTACAGCGAGCTCGCCGCGAGCTGGCTGTGGGTCGTCGCCCTCGGCGGGCTCGCCCTGTGGATCGGCCGCCGCCGCTCCCGCAAGGCCCACCTCGTCGTCCCCGACCGCAAGGCCACCGGCCGCCGCCGCACCCTGTCCTGGCACGGCGCCGTCGGCCTGTGGGCCGTCGCCGGACTCGTCGTCCTGTCCGCCACGGGCCTGACCTGGTCCCGGTACGCCGGCGAGAACATCGGGCAGCTCCAGGACCGCCTCGGCGGGGCCACCCCGTCCGTCGCCGCCTCGCTGACCGGGGCCGCGGGCGGCGCCGACGAGCACGCCGGGCACGTCATGACGGAGGGCATGGAGATGCCCCCGCCGCCGCCCACCGCCGACGTCGGCATCGACCGCGCCGTGGAAGCCGCCCGGGCCGCCGGGGTCACCGAGAGCCTGCGCGTCACCCTTCCCGCCCAGGGCAAGGGCTACGTCGTCAAGGAGACCGACAAGCAGTTCCCCGTGCACCTGGACTCCGTCGCGGTCGACCCCGCCGACGGCCGGATCATGGACGAACTGCGCTTCGCCGACTACCCGTTGCTCGCCAAGCTGACCCGCTTCGGCATCGACCTGCACATGGGCCTGACCTTCGGGCTCGTCAACCAGCTCGCCCTCGCGGCCCTCGCCGTCGCCGTGATGTTCCTCGTCGTCTGGGGCTACCGGATGTGGTGGATGCGCCGGCCCACGAAGGAGCGCAAGCTCTCGGTGGGCCGGCCGCAGCCGCGCGGCGCCTGGCGGAAGCTGCCGGTGACGGTCCTGCTGCCGCTGGCCTGCCTGACCGCGCTCACCGGGTGGTTCGTCCCGATGCTCGGGATCAGCCTGCTCGTCTTCCTCGCGGGTGACGTGCTCCTCGGCTTCGCGGCGGCCCGCCGCCGGGCCGGAGCCTCCGCGCCGCAGGCCTAGTACGTACGAAACAGGCGGGCCCGCACTCCCCCGGGGAGTGCGGGCCCGCCCGCTTGCCGGCCTGCTCACCGGCCTTCGGCCCGATGGCCGGCCCGCGGCCGAACGGACCGGTCAGGGCGCGTACTTGTAGCCCACCCGGCGGACGGTCTGGATCGTCCCGCGGTGCGCCGCGCCCAGCTTGCGGCGCAGCCGGGCGATGTGGACGTCGACCGTACGGCCGTCGCCGACGTGGCCGTAGCCCCACACCGTGGTCACCAGCTGGTCCCGGCTGTGCACCCGGTGGGGGTGCGCCACGAGGTGGGCGAGCAGCTCGAACTCCAGGTAGGTCAGGTCCAGGACCTGGCCGTCCACCTCGGCGGTGCGCTGCGCCGCGTCGATCCGGACGAGCGCGTCGCCCGTGGTCCGCGGGGCTTCGGGCGCCGGGAGCGGGACGGACTGCGGGGCGAAGGCGATGGGCTGCTGGTCGGCCGGTACGAGGACCAGGTAGCCGACCATCGGCGGCTGGCCGGGCAGCGCCGGCAGGGTGTGCTGGGGTGCGGGGAGCCAGGTGGCGCCGGGCGGGAGCAGGTCCACGACGCGGGCCACCTCGTCCCGGTCCACGGCCCGCAGCCGATGGCGCGGACTGGGCGGGAAGGTCAGGGGAGCGGAGGTCGCAGCGGAGGCGGCAGAAGCGATGGAACGGGTGTTAGCCATGAGTGGTCAGCTCTTTCACGCGGAGTGGTCGGCAGGAGACGTACGTACGTCGTCGTTGTCGTACCGCGCAGACCGAAGGCCTCGGGCGGGTCTTTGGGAGGTCCCGGAAGGCTTTAGAGGGCCGGCGCGTTCTTCGCGCGGCAACACACCCGGTCGAAATCGTGATCCTGACGGGAGGGCCAGAACGGCTCGAGGTCGCTGCGACCTGTCGAGGAGTGCGAATGGCTGGCCATGGGCTCATTGAAGCAGATGTGCGGGGCCCGGGGCAGGCCCCGTCTCACCAGGTGGAGCGGAATCTCATATTCCGTGATCAAGGTGTCGTAAAGACGTCACATTCCCGACAAACAGTCAGCCCGTCAGCCGCTTCCGCCAGTCCAGTCCGGTCACCCGTATCGCATCCTGGGCGGACCCGTCCCACGCCCACGACAGCCCCACGCCGTCCAGCGCGGCCACCACCTCCCGGCCGATCGCCGCCGTCAGCTCCTCCCGCAGCTCCGCGGGCGGTTCGAAACACCCGTACAGCAGCCACAGGTCGCCCCCCGCGGCCGCGCCCTCCGTGCACTGCGAGTGGAAGAAGACGAACCCCCGCGCGTCCTCCTCGCCGTCACCCCAGATCTCCCCGGTCCCGCAGTTGCGGCAGCAGGTGAAGTTCTCCCGCGCCGTGAGCCCGCTCGCGCCGAGCGCCTCGAACGCCCGCGTCACCCGCTCGGGATCGGTCTCGCCCTCCCAGCCGGCCTGCTCGGCCACCCGCTCCCGCCACAACCGGTCCACCAGCAGCCGCGCCTGGGCGGCCGAGACCGCGGGCCCGCCACCCTCCGCGTCCCCGAGGACGTACCCGGCGTACTCGGCCAGCTCCGCCCGGCCCTCGTAGCCGCACACCAGCTTCTCCCGGACGAGCCCCGCCACCTGCTCCTCCACCGCCGCGTCGAGCGCCGGCACCTCCTCCACCGGGAAGTCCAGCCGCTTCCACGCCGGCCCCGCATCCCAGCCCTCCTCCTGCCGGGCCCAGCGGAGCATCACCTCCACCACCCCCGCCGCCGAGGGCACGAACGCCTGGAAGTGCCGGTCCGGACCGCCCGCCCGGTGCTCCAGCTGGTACTCCCCGCCCGCCTCGTGCCACACCTGGACGAAGACGTCCGGATCGTCGGGGACCCGGTTCACCACCAGGAACCGGTCCCCGTCCGCACCGATCCGCTCCACCAACTCGGACAACAGCGGGACCGCGGGCCGCTCGTAGGACTCGGCGCGCTCGGTGTGCATCTTCACGGGCAGCATGGGCCACACCCTGACAGACGCCACCGACAGCACGGCGCCCGCCCTCCCACGGGGGAGGACGGGCGGCCGTGCTGTCCGGGTGGCGCCGGTCCGTCAGTGGCGCCGGTCTGCCGGTGGCGCCGGTCTCAGACCAGGCCGTCCTTCTTCAGGCCCGTGCAGCAGGTGTCCGTGATCAGTCGCGTCACCACGTACGGGTCGACGTTCGCGTTCGGGCGGCGGTCCTCGATGTAACCCTTGCCGTCCTTCTCCACCTGCCACGGGATGCGCACCGACGCGCCGCGGTCGGACACCCCGTAGCTGAACTCGTTCCACGGAGCCGTCTCGTGCAGCCCCGTCAGACGCTCGTCGATGCCCGCGCCGTAGTTCTTGACGTGGTCCAGTGGCTTGGAGCCCTCGCCCAGCGCCTCGCACGCCGAGACGATCGCCCGGTAGTCCTCGCGCATCGCCTTCGTGGAGAAGTTGGTGTGCGCGCCCGCGCCGTTCCAGTCACCCTTGACCGGCTTCGGGTTCAGCGTCGCCGACACGTTGAAGTCCTCGGCCGTGCGGTACAGCAGCCAGCGCGCGATCCACAGCTGGTCCGACACCTCCAGCGGACCCACCGGACCCACCTGGAACTCCCACTGGCCCGGCATGACCTCGGCGTTGATCCCGGAGATGCTCAGACCCGCCGCCAGGCAGTGGTCCAGGTGCTTCTCGACGATCTCGCGGCCGAAGATCTCGTCCGAACCGACACCGCAGTAGTAACCGCCCTGCGCCGCCGGGAAGCCGTTCACCGGGAAACCGAGCGGGCGGGCACCGTCGAAGAAGGTGTACTCCTGCTCGATGCCGAAGATCGGCTCCTGACCGGCGAACTCCTCCGCGACCGGACGCAGCAGAGCCCGGGTGTTCGACTCGTGCGGCGTCATGTCGATGTTCATGACCTCGCACAGCACGAGGAGGTTGGCACCGCCGCGGATCGGGTCCGGGCAGGAGAACACCGGCTGGAGCACGCGGTCCGAGGCGTGACCCTCGGCCTGGTTCGTGCTGGACCCGTCGAAGCCCCAGATCGGCAGCGCCTCGCCGTCCGCCAGGATCCTCGTCTTGGAGCGAAGCTTCGCCGTCGGCTCGGTGCCGTCGATCCAGATGTACTCAGCCTTGTAGCTCACGGGCCCCATCCTGACTCTGCGGGTGCTGCGGATCGCCTGGTGTCCTCCGTCCTCCGCAGAGTCCCCCGCCGCGATTTCTCTTCCGTTGCCCGTGTGTGAACCCCGTGTTACCGAGGTTTACCCCGCAGGTGGGACGGGTTGTGCGGGTTGGCGGCCGCACGCCCGTCCGAGTGCGGCAGACTGGGCGCGTGAGCATTTCGTACGATTTGAACTCCGCCGACGGCGCCCCCGAGGCAGCCCCCGGCCCCGCCCCCCACCAGGCCTCCGGCAGCCCCCGCCCCCGGGTCGGCCTGCTCGGCACGGGCCCCTGGGCCCAGCGCACCCACGCCCCCGCCCTCGCCGCCCACACCGGCTCCGAATTCGCCGGAGTGTGGGGGCGGCGCCCCGAAGCCGCCGCCGAGCTGGCCCAGGCGTACGGCGTGAAGGTGTACGAAGACCCCGACGCGCTGTTCGCCGACTGCGACGCCGTGGCCTTCGCCCTCCCGCCGGACGTACAAGCCCCCCTCGCCGTCCGCGCGGCCGCCGCCGGATGCCACCTGCTGCTCGACAAACCCGTCGCCACGACCGTCGAGGACGCCCGCGCCGTCGCCGACGCCGCCGCGCACCACCAGGTCGCCTCCGTCGTCTTCCTCACCCTCCGCTTCGCCGAACCCACCGCCGGATGGGTCGACGAGCAGGCCGCGCGCACCGGCTGGTTCACCGCCTCCGCCCACTGGCTCGGCGCCGTCTTCCCGCCCGACGGCACGCCCAGCGCCTACGCCGACTCCCCCTGGCGCAAGTCCAAGGGCGGCCTGTGGGACGTCGGCCCGCACGCCCTGTCCGTCCTGATCCCCGTACTGGGCGACGTCACCGACGTCACCGCCGCACGGGGCCCCTCCGACGTCGTCCAGCTCGCCCTGCGCCACTCCTCCGGCGCCGCCAGCACCGCCGTACTCAGCCTCGGCGCGCCCCGGGCCGCCGCCGGCGTCGGGCTCGAACTGCGCGGGGCCGAGGGCGTCTTCGCCCTGCCCGACTGGAGCGACGTACCCGGCGCCTACGGCCGCGCCCTGGACGCCCTGCTCACCTCCGCCCGGACGGGGGTACCCGACCCGCGCGGGGCGGAGTTCGGGGCGCGGCTGACGGAGATCCTCGCGCGGGCGGAGGGGCAGCTCGCCGATTGACGACGGCGTTGCCTGAGGACGGCATTGCCTGGCGACGGCATTGCCTGATGACGGCGTGGCCCGATGACGGCTCTACTTGATGACGGCGTTCGCGGCGATGATGGCCAGGCCGATCGCCGCGTCGGCCAGGCCGATCAGCAGCGCCGCGCGGAGCCGGTAGCCGACGCGTACGGCCACGAAGGCCCCCCAGGCGAAGAGCAGCGCGGTGTTCAGGCCGAGCCCGACGGCCGTCACCCCGTAACGCTCCCACTCCGTGAGCCCGGCCAGGAGCAGCAGGAGCACGGTGGGCAGGGTGGCCGCGATCATCGGCCACTCGTTCCACAGGGCGCGGCCCATCACCCGCCACCGGTACCCGGCCGAACCGGGCTGATGGGTCGCCATGTGGTGCGAGTACCCGTGGGCGAGCCCGGCCGCGGCAGCGGTGACGAGGACCCAGCTGGCGTCGTAGAACGGGGTGTACTCCCCGCCTTTCTGGTCCAGCGCGGCGAGCAGGGCACTGGCCAGCACGGTCCCGTACACCCCGCCGAACATCCAGTCGGCCCCGCGCCGGGGCGGCGGAATCGGATGCCCGGCGGCGATGGGGGGCGTGGGGGGCGGCTGCTGATCCATGGGGGCCTTCGCTTGCTTCTGGTTCCGCTTCGCTGTTGCTGCTGTTGGTGCGCTTTGCTCCTTTTGGTACGGGTTCACCCTAGAGGGTGGAGCGGGGACCGCCCGGGCCCGTCTCCCCGATCCGTGCGCAAGTGGTTCGCGCGGCTCGGCCGTCCGGTGGCAGGGTGCGGCCATGGATCGAATGGATCAAGCAGAGGTATTGCTCATCGGAGGCCGCGCGGGCGTCGGCAAGACGACGGTGGGGTGGGAGGTCTCGGCGCGTCTGCGCGCCGAGACGGTTGCCCACTGCGTCATCGAGGGCGATTTCATGGGGCAGGCACACCCCGCTCCGGAGGGGGATCCCCGCCGCAGGAAGATCGCCGAACGCAATCTGACGGCGCTGTGGTCCAACTACGCCGAGCTCGGGTACCGCCGCCTGATCTACACGCACACCGTGAGCGTCCTGACCGAGCACGAGGGCATGTTCCGGCGCGCCATGGGCGGGGACGTCAGGATCGTGCGGGTGGTGCTCACCGCCTCCGACGCCACCGTCCGCGAGCGGCTGACGGGCCGGGAACTGGGCTCGGAGCTGGAGCACGAGCTGGAGGGCAGCGCCCGCAAGGCGCGGATCCTGGACGAGCGGATGCCCCTGGACGCGGTGCGAGTGGCGACCGACGGACGCTCCGTGTCCGACATAGCGCGCGAAGTGGCGGGCGCCACCAACTGGCTGCGCTCGCCCAGCGCCTAGTGCCCTACCCGCCCGCACCCTTGCGGGACATGGCGTCGCGCACGGCTTCCTCGGAGCGGGCGACGACGGCCGTGCCGTCCTCGGCGGTGATGATCGGGCGCTGGATCAGCTTCGGGTGGGCGGCCAGGTGGGTGATCCACCGCCGGCGGGCCTCGTCGGTCTCCTCGCGCGGCAGGTCCCGTACGCCGGTCTCCTTCGCGAGGGGGTCGGAGGTGCGGGTGATGTCCCAGGGCTCCAGCCCGAGGCGCCCCAGCACCTCGCGGATCTCGGCCTCGGACGGTACGTCCTCCAGGTAGCGGCGCACCGTGTAGTCGGCGCCCTCCGCGTCCAGCACGGTCAGGGCGCTGCGGCACTTCGAGCAGGCGGGATTGATCCAGATCTCCATGGCGGCAAGCCTAGTCAGACTCCGTCTGGCCAGGGGCTTTTGTCAGTGCCCCCCGGTAAAATCGAAGGAGAACGACAGGAAGCCAACTACCGTTTGGGAGGCTGTAGATGGCCGCTGCCGCGATCATTGTGATGCCCAAGAAGAAGCCGCTGCCGGCGGGGCTGCCCCGGGAGTGGTACGAGAGCCACAACCGCCGTCTGAAGGCGATGCGGCTCGCGATATCCCTGCTCGACACGGGGACCTACGACGCTCAGCGCGCGACCAACCGCAAGATCCGGACGATGGCGGCGCGGGTGGGCATCCACCGGCCGTCCAACCTCACCTGCAAGATGGTGCGCTCCTTCATCCGCGACGGCTCATGACGCGGCGATGACGCCCTGGAGGCCGGAGGGGCCCCCGCCGGACCGTGCGGCGGGGGCGAAGGGCACGCCGACCACCGTGCCCCCGGCTCCTTCGTCCTCCACGGCGTGCACCGAGCCGGTCCGTACCCCGGCCGGGACCACGGCGGCGGACCCTGCGGCGTGGCTCGCGCCGGCCGCGTACGCGAGGAGCATCGAGCCGGTGAGCAGGCCGGCCGCGGCGGCCGCCGCCGTGACCGCCGCCATGCGCCTCCTGTGCTTGTGCGGTGCGTGCATCGGTGGGCCTCGTCTCTGCGTGCTCGGGGGTGCCGTCGCTGCCGAGGGAAACACGGAAAGCGGACCGGAGCCCGCACTGTTACCAACTGATCATCCGATCAGTACGGACCGGTCATTCCGTCTCCGGCGACAGCAGCAGCAGGGCCACGTCGTCGCGCGGGCCGCCCCCGGTGAAGGCCGCCAGGTCCTTCCACACCGCTCCGACCAGGCCCGCGGGGTCGCCCGCCAGTACCGGGACCCGGCTGGCGAGCGGGTAGAAATAGCCGGCCGGGTCGCGGGCCTCCGTGACGCCGTCGGTGTGCGCGAGCAGCCGGTCGCCCGGCAGCAGGCGCAGTTCCGTCACCGGTGGCAGGGCCGGACCGGTCAGCCCCAGACCCAGCGGCGGGCCCGGTTCCACCGTCACCTCCGAGGCCGTGAAGTCCCGCAGCAGCAGCACCGGGGGGTGCCCGCACGACACGATCCGTACGAGGTCCAGGCCGGTCGGGAACTCCAGGAGCACCGCCGTCGCGAACAGCTCCGGGTGCTCCACGGACTCCGCGGCCGCGTCCGCCACCAGCCGCCGGTCCAGCCGTGCCGCGACGGCCACCAGCCCCCGGTCGTCCAGCACCGCCTCCCGGAAGGCGCCGAGCAGCGCCGCCACCGTGCCGACCGCCGCCAGACCGTGGCCCTGCACGTCCGCCACCACCGCCCGCACCCCGTACGGTCCGGCCCGTACGTCGAAGAGGTCGCCGCCGACCAGCGTGCCGCGCTGCGCGGCCCGGTAGAGACCGGCGCAGCGCACCGGGCCCACCCGGTCCGGGACCGGCGGCAGCACGGCCAGTTGGGCCGCCTCGGCGACCGTACGGACACTGACGAGCTGGGCGTCGCGGCGGCGCCGCACCCAGGCGATGACCACGCTGAGCAGCCCGACGACGGCCACCGTGGCCAGGTCGGAGCCCCGGGCGTGCCCGACGCCGAGCGAGGGGAAGGCGAGCAGGGCGAGGACCAGCGCGGCGAAGACGGTCGTGCCCGCCGCGCCGTAGGAGAAGGCGGCCACGGCGGGGAGGGCCGCCAGGAAGTAGCCGAGCTCGACGGTGCCGGGCGTCAGCCACTGGGCGAGGCACAGCACCACCATGGCCACGGCGGGCGCGAACCGGGCCCAGCGCGGAGGCGGGGCCCCGTGCAGCCCGCCCGGGTCCTCCCGTACGCGTCTCACCCCTCCACCCTGGTACGGGCACCCGGGCCGCGCACGCCGGGTGGCCCCTCGGAGCACCGCCCGCGACAGTGGAGCCGTGACGGAAACCAGCGCGGCCATCAGCAGCCGCCTGAACTGGCTGCGGGCGGGTGTGCTCGGCGCCAACGACGGGATCATCTCGACGGCGGGCCTCGTCGTGGGCGTGGCGGGAGCCACCACGTCGCGGGCCGCGATCCTCACGGCGGGGGTGGCGGGGCTGCTGGCGGGCTCGCTGTCGATGGCGGCGGGGGAGTACGTCTCGGTCAGCTCGCAGCGGGACTCGGAGCGGGCGGCCCTGGACGTGGAGCGGCGCGAGCTGGCGCGGGAACCGGAGGCGGAGCTCGACGAACTCACCGGCCTGCTGGCCGCACGGGGCCTCAGCCGGGAGCTGGCCCGGGAGGCCGCCGAGCAGCTGACGGAACGCGACGCGCTGCGGGCGCACGCGCGGGTGGAACTCGGCATCGAGCCGGACGAGCTGGCGAACCCGTGGCACGCGGCGTTCGCCAGCCTGGCGGCGTTCACGGTGGGGGCGGTGCTGCCGCTGCTGGCGATCGTCCTGCCGGGCGCGTCCGCGCGGGTGCCGGTGACGGTGGCGGCGGTGCTCGTGGCGCTGGTCTGCTGCGGGGTGGCCGGTGCGCGGCTGGGCGGCGCCCCGGTACCGCGGGCGGTGCTGCGCAACGTGGCCGGCGGCGCACTGGCGATGGCCGTCACCTACACGGCCGGCACCTGGCTGGGCCCAACCTGACCCCACCCACCCCACCCACCCCACCCACCCATGTGCCACCCCCTGGGGCTCCACCCGGCATCGGCGCGGGCTGGACTCGGCCGGGAGGGCGATCGGCCGGGGCCGGGGCCGGGGTGGGGTGTCGTCCGGGACTAAAACGTGATTTGTTGGCGCCCTGTCCCACCGGCAACAGGGGCCCGGACCAGGCGCCATAAATCATGCCCGTCCCGGACGACACCCCACCCCGGCCCCGGCCCCACCCGCAGCCCCCGCCAGGCGCACGCCCAGCCCCTGCCCGCCCCGGGCAACGCCCAGCCCCTCTCAGCCCCCGGCATCCCACAGACTGGGGGGCATGCGCATCGCCATCACCGGATCCTCCGGACTCATCGGGCAGGCCCTCGTCCACTCCCTCCGCGCCGACGGCCACGACGTGGTCCGCTTCGTGCGCCGGGCACCGTCCGGGCCGGAGGAGGCGCGGTGGGATCCGCGGAGCGGTCACGTCGACCCCGCCGGGCTCGCCGGCTGCGGGGCCGTCGTGCACCTGGCGGGGGCCGGCGTGGGCGACCACCGCTGGACGGCGGCGTACAAGAGGGAGATCCGCGACAGCCGGGTCCTCGGGACCGCCGCCATCGCCCGGGCCGTCGCCGCCCTCGACGACCCGCCGCCGGTCCTCGTCAGCGGCTCCGCCATCGGGTACTACGGCGACACGGGCGACCGGCCCGTCGACGAGGGCGCGCCCGCGGGGGAGGGGTTCCTCCCGTCCGTCTGCGTGGAGTGGGAGGCGGCCGCCGCCCCCGCCCGGGACGCCGGGGTGCGTACCGTGTTCGCCCGCACCGGCCTGGTGGTCGCGGCCGAGGGCGGGGCCTGGGGGAAGCTGTTCCCCGTGTTCCGGGCCGGGATCGGCGGCCGGCTCGGCAACGGCCGCCAGTACTGGTCGTACATCTCGATGCACGACGAGATCGCCGCCCTGCGGCACCTCATCGACACGCCGGGTCTGTCCGGCCCCGTGAACCTGACCGCGCCGGAACCGCTGACCAACCGTGAGATCACCGCCGCCATGGGCCGCGTGCTGCGCCGTCCGGCCCTGTTCGCGGTCCCGGCCCCGGCCCTGCGGATCGCGCTCGGCGAGTTCTCCGAGGACGTGCTGGGCAGTCAGCGGGTGCGCCCCGCCCGCCTGCTGGAGTCGGGCTTCGTCTTCCGCCACCCCGGCATCGAGGAGTCGATCAGGGCGGCGCTGCCGTAAGAACACGTCCGGTTCCCGCCGGCCCGGCAGGACACCCCCGGCGCACCCCGCGCCCACGTGCGACCGTTCGTGACCCGTATGCGACCGTCATGCGACCGGAGTTGTGCGCAATACCCCACCGGACTCGGGTTCTCCTGGAGCCCGTTGGGGGAAGGAGGTCCCCACACAGCCGCGCCGACCTCGGGGAGGGGCACGTGCTCAGCAGCGCACACCAGGCCGCACACCATGCGGACGTCGTCATCGTAGGAGCCGGGGTCTCAGGACTCGCGGCCGCACACCACCTGATCGCGGCGGGGGTCACGGTCACCGTCCTGGAGACCGCCGACGACCCCGGAGGCCGCATGGCCACGGAATCCGGCGACGGGTTCCGGCTCGACCGGATCGGGCAGCTCCTCAACACCTCGTACACCGAGCCGGCCCGCACCCCCGGTCTGGAGGGCCTGGTCCTGCGGCCCTTCGCCCCCGGGGTCCTCGTGCACGGCGTCGACGGCAGGCAGCAGCGGGCCGGGGCGCTCACCCCCGCCCGCGCGCTGGCCAGCGGTTCCCTCGACCAGGCGCGGCTCAGCGCGGCCCTCGGCCGGCTCGCCGCCCTGCCCGAGGAACGGGTCCTGGCCCGGCCGGAACGCTCCGCGCTCGCCGCGCTGCGCTCCCGCGGCCTGCCACCGCGCACCGTGAACGGGGTCCTGCGGCCCCTGCTCGCCACCCTGCTCCGCGACCCGGAGCTCACCACCTCCAGCCGGGTCGCCGACCTGGCCCTGCGCACCTTCGTCCGGGGCCGGCTCGCCGTGCCCGAGGGCGGCGCGGCGGTCCTGCCCCGGCTGCTCGCCGAGGCCCTGCCGCCGGGCACCGTGCGCACCGGGGTCCGGGTGCGGTCGGTGTCGACCAGCCTGGTCACCACGGAGGAGCACGGTGACTTCCGCTGCCGCTCCGCGGTCCTCGCGACGGGCGCCAGGGCGGCCGCCGAACTGCTGCCGGGGCTGCGGGTGCCGCGCTTCCACGAGGTGACCGTCATCCACCACGCCACCCCGGCGCCGCTGCCCTGGGACGGGTCGCTGCTGCTGGACGCGGACCCGAAGTGGCCGCTCGCGCACACCACCGTGATGAGCGCGGTCGACCCGACCCGGGCGCCGGGGGGACGGAGCCTGGTCACCACGACCGTGCACGGCCCGCCGCCGCCCCCTCGGACGGTCGCCTCCCGCCTGGCCCGGCTCTACGAGACCTCGACCCGGGACTGGGACCTGCTGGCCGTCCACCACACGCCGGAGGCCGTGCCGGCGATGCCCCCGCCGTACGACCTGCGGCGCCCGGTACGGGTCCTGGCGGGGCTCTACGTCTGCGGGGACCACCGGGACTCCAACACCGTGCAGGGCGCCCTGCACTCCGCCCGCCGGGCCGCCACCGCCCTGCTGCGCGACTTCGGCATCCCGCTCCCGGCCGCCCCGGAGCCCGCCCTTCCGGCGGCGGCCTGAGAACCACCCGCACCGGGGCCCGGCCCGCGCACGGGGGCCGGGCCCCGTCGTACCCCGGCCGGGCCCCCGCGCCGGGACTACGACAGCGCGGCCACCCGGTCCCGGTAGGTGCGCACCGCCGAGGCGTCGCGGTAGGGCTCCAGCCGGCGCTCGAAGTCCCGCACGTACTCCACCGCGCGCACCGACCGCATCTCCATCGCCTGCTGCGCGGCCTCCGCGCCCAGCGCGCACGCCTGGTCCAGTTCGCCCAGTCCCAGCCGGGCCGTGGCCAGCACCACCCGGCAGAACAGCCGGGAGCGCGCGTAGCCGGGGGAGCGCAGCTGGAGGGAGCGTTCCGCGTGCTGGGCGCAGGCCCGGTACTGCTGGAGGTCCCGGTGGCAGTGGCCGAACTCGTCGGCGAGCTGCGCCTCGTCGAAGAAGCGGGCCCACGGGGGTACGTCGTCCCCGGGCCGGGCGGCGCCCAGTGCCCGTTCGGCCCGTACCAGTGAGGCGGTCGCGGCCCGGACCTCGCCGAGCACCGCGTGGCCCCGCGCCTCGGCGGCGTGCAGCAGGGCCTGCACCACGGGCGGCGGGCCCGAGCCGACGCCCTGCTGGGCGACCCGGGCCAGCTGCACCGCTTCCCGGCCGTGTCCGAGGTAGACCGCCTGCCGGCTCATGGTGACCAGCACGTAGGACCCGTACGGCCGGTCCCCGGCGGCTTGCGCGAGGCGCAGCGCCTGGACGAAGTACCGCTGGGCGAGCCCGTGGGCGGCGATGTCGTACGAGGTCCAGCCGGCGAGCCGGGTCAGGTCGGCGGCGGCGGAGAACAGCCGTCGTCCGGTGGTCTCGCCGTAGGTGCCGCGGAGCATCGGTTCGGCCTCGTGCTCCAGGTAGCGGACGAGGGCCTGCCGGGCGTGGCCGCCGCCGTAGGCGTGGTCGAGGGTGCGGAACAGTTCGCTGACCGAGCGCAGGGCGGCGATGTCGCCGCCGGTGACCCGCTGTCCGGGGCCGCGGTCGATCTGCCGTTGCCGGGGTACGGAGGCGCGGCCCTGGGCGGGGACCCGGGAGGCGGTGGCGTCCGCGCCGCGTCCGACGCGTTCGTCGGCCCGGCCGATGAGCCAGTCCCGGCTGGGCACCACGAGCCCGGCCGGGGTGAAGGCGATCTTGCGCAGCTCGGCGTGTGATCCGGAGTCCTTGCGCCACAGCCCGCTCGCGATGTCCACGGCCTCTTCGGGGGTGGCCGCGAACTCCAGCCCGGCGTAGACGGGGGCGCAGGCGTCGAGGCCGAGGTCCTGCGCCGACAGCCGCCGGCCGAGGCGCCGGGTGAAGACCTCCGCGATGAGCGCCGGGGTGGTGCCGCGGGGCTGCTGGCCGCGCAGCCACCGGGTCACGGAGGTTTTGTCGTACCGCAGGTCCAGACCGTGCTCCAGGCCGAGCTGGTCGACGCGGCGGGCGAGCCCGGCGTTGGAGAACCCGGCTTCCGCGATCAGCGCCGCGAGCTGCCGGTTGGGGACGCGCTGGGCAGGTCGTTCCGTCATCGGCTCCACGGTTTCCTGACGTGACGGACCGGAGTCCCGGCCCTGTGAACGGCGTGAATGTAGCGGCGAACTCCGCCCGTACCGCCCTCTCTGCCCCACATTCATCCGATCGTGTGCAGAATGGGTAGGGCTCTTTACGGACCGGCCCGTCACCTCCGCGTACGCTGCGGCCCATGACCCGCCGGCCCCAGGGGGCGCACCACTCCGACGCGTACGCGGAAACCACGGCTCCGCTGCCTGCTCCCGAGCTCACCGAGGCCGAGTGCCGTCGGTGCGGCACGTACATCGCGGGACTGGACGGGCGCTACGCGTGCGGGGTCTGCGGCTGGGTCAACGACCATTCCGAGGGCCATCGCCGGCTGCCGAGGGCGGACGAGGACCCGGACCGGCCGCCCCGGGGGCGCAGGCGTCCCAGGCAGCTGCCGGGCCCGCCGCCGGAGGCGCGGACGCTGCTCGGACCGGGTGCCGGACCGGGTGCCTGAGGGGCCCTGAGGGGCCGCGCCGGGGCCGCCGTACTCTTGGCTGGGTGCGGATACGTGCACACGGCAGGTTCAACGAGGAGGCGCTGCGGTGACTGAGCTTCGGTTTGTCCATATGGGCTTCGGGCCGGAAGCGGTCGAGTACACCGAGGCCTGGGACGAGCAGCGGCGCGTCCACGCCGCGCGGTTCGCGGACGAGATCGGGGACACCTGCCTGCTGGTGGAGCACCAGCCGGTGTACACGGCCGGCCGGCGCACCGACCCGAGCGAGCGTCCCCTCGACGGGACGCCCGTCATCGACGTGGACCGCGGCGGCAAGATCACCTGGCACGGCCCGGGCCAGTTGGTCGGCTACCCGATCATGAAGCTGCCCCGCCCGGTGGACGTGGTCGCCCACGTCCGCCGCCTGGAGGACGCCCTGATCCGCACCGCCGCCGAGTTCGGCCTGGAGACCACCCGGATCGAGGGCCGCTCCGGGGTGTGGGTGCTCGGCGACCCCGTCGAGGAGCGCCCGAAGATCGGCGGGCTCTCCCTGGAGTTCGACCCCCGTCTGCACGACGAGGAGTTCGACGCCCGGCTGAACGGCCCCGAGTACGCCCCCTCCAACGCCGGCCAGCGCCGCGAGGACCGCAAGCTCGCCGCCATCGGCATCCGCGTCGCCAAGGGCGTCACGATGCACGGCTTCTCCCTGAACGTGAACCCCGACAGCACCTGGTTCGACCGGATCATCCCCTGCGGCATCCGGGACGCCGGTGTGACCTCGCTCTCGTACGAACTGGGCCGCGAGATCACCATCGCGGAGGTGCTGCCCGTCGTGGAGCGCCACCTGAAGGACGTGTTGGAGCAGGCCGAGCTCCGGCCGCGCGAGATCGAGCCCGCCGTGGGCTGACCCCCGGGGAATGCGTCCGGCCGCCCCCAGGTTGGCCGACGTAAGAGCGTACGAAATTACGGGCGTACCCTGGTGGGCGCCGAAGAATCGAAGTCACAGGGAGCCGGTCGTGTCCGCAGTCGCACCCGACGGACGCAAGATGCTGCGCCTCGAGGTCCGTAACGCCCAGACCCCCATCGAGCGCAAGCCCGAGTGGATCAAGACCCGGGCGAAGATGGGCCCCGAGTACACCAAGATGCAGGCCCTGGTGAAGGGCGAAGGACTGCACACGGTGTGCCAGGAAGCCGGCTGTCCGAACATCTACGAGTGCTGGGAGGACCGCGAGGCCACCTTCCTCATCGGTGGCGACCAGTGCACCCGGCGCTGTGACTTCTGCCAGATCGACACGGGCAAGCCCGAGGCCCTCGACCGGGACGAGCCGCGCCGCGTGGGCGAGTCCGTGGTCACCATGGACCTGAACTACGCCACCATCACCGGTGTCGCCCGCGACGACCTGCCCGACGGCGGCGCGTGGCTGTACGCGGAGACCGTGCGCCAGATCCACCAGCAGACGGCGGGCCGCGAGAGCGGCCACACCAAGGTCGAGCTGCTGGCCCCCGACTTCAACGCGGTCCCGGAGCTGCTGGAGGAGGTCTTCGCCTCCCGCCCCGAGGTCTTCGCGCACAACGTCGAGACCGTGCCCCGCATCTTCAAGCGGATCCGCCCCGGCTTCCGCTACGAGCGTTCCCTCGACGTGATCACCCAGGCGCGCGCCTACGGCCTGGTGACCAAGTCGAACCTGATCCTCGGCATGGGCGAGGAGCGCGAGGAGGTCAGCGAGGCGCTGCGCGACCTGCACGCGGCCGGCTGCGAGCTCATCACCATCACCCAGTACCTGCGGCCCTCGCCGCGGCACCACCCCGTCGAGCGCTGGGTGAAGCCGGCGGAGTTCGTCGAGCTGGCGAAGGAGGCCGAGGAGATCGGCTTCTCCGGCGTCATGTCCGGCCCGCTGGTCCGCTCGTCCTACCGGGCCGGCCGTCTCTACACGCAGGCGATGGAGAAGCGCGCGGCGGTGTGACCGCGGCGATGTGAAGTCGTTCACAAATGCTTACTAGTTAGTAACACCGCGTCGACGCGGCCCCTAGGCTCTTCAGTGGGAGAGCCTGGGGGCCGCGTCAATATTTCATCACGTTTGACCGGCCGGTCATGCCCTGGTAACACCAGTCAGTGACGCTGGGTCCACGCACCGCACACGCCATCGATGCGAGCTCCGAGAGAGGGACCGACATCATGCAGGCCGCGCCCGTTCGCGCCATCGCCATCCCGTCCGTTGCCGAGGCCTTCCGCGGCATCGAATCGCTCCTCATGAGCGGCGCCCGCCGCAACGCCTGGACGGCCGTCCTGGAGGACCGCCGCCGGGCCAAGGACCGGGTCGAAACCGAGCACGTACTCGAGGCCGCGGCGACCCGGACCCCGCGGGCCACGTAAACTTCGCCTTATGGCGAGGAAGTCAAACGCAGAGACTGCTGCGAACCCCGGGCGACTGAAGCAGATCGCCCTCACGTACAAGATGACGCGCAAGGCCGACCCGAAGGTCGGTCTGATCGTCGCGGGCGTGGGAATCGTCACCTTCGGTGTCTTTCTTGCGATCGGCTTCCTGATCGGCCACCCGGTCTACCTGGGCATCCTGGGCTTCCTGGTGGCGTTCCTCGCGATGGCGATCGTCTTCGGGCGACGGGCCGAGCGGGCTGCCTTCGGGCAGATGGAAGGACAGCCGGGCGCGGCCGCGGCCGTACTGGACAACGTGGGACGGGGCTGGAGCACCACCCCGGCCGTCGCGATGAACCGGAACCAGGACATCGTCCACCGGGCCGTCGGCAAGGCGGGCGTCGTCCTGATCGCGGAGGGCAACCCGAACCGGGTCAAGACCCTGCTCGCGGCCGAGAAGAAGAAGCTGGCCCGGATCATGCCGGACGTCCCGGTCCACGACTTCATCGTGGGCACCGGCGAGGGCGAGGTGCCGCTCAAGAAGGTCCGCACGACGCTGCTGAAGCTGCCGCGCGTCCTGTCCGGCCCGCAGATCACCCAGGTCAACGACAAGCTCCGGGCCATGGGCGACCTCATGAGCAACATGCCGGTCCCGAAGGGCCCCATGCCGAAGGGCATGCGGATGCCGCGCGGCGGGAAGATGCGCTGATGCGCTGAACCGCTTTTCGTATACGACACAGGGGCGCCCCCGAAGCCGTCAGGCTCGGGGGCGCCCCTGTGTCGTGGTGCCGTGCGTTTCGCGCCGTTCCGCGGGGACCGTCAGATGCGGACCTGGACCGCGCCGGCGAGCCGGTCGTGCAGTCCGCGTCCGTCGCGGTCCCAGATCAGAGCCGGGATGACCAGGGCCAGGAGCAGCGTGCGCACGACCACGCGGACGATGCCGAGACGGTTGCCGTCCTGCCCGACGACCCGGAGGCCGAGCATCCGCTTGCCGGGGGTGAAGCCCACCGTGCCCACGGTCAGGATCGTCAGGGCGACGAAGAGCCCCAGCGTCCAGTTGCCCGTACCGGCCAGGTCGCCCCCGGTGATGAGCCCGTACGCGATGAGCTGGCAGCCCACCCAGTCGATGACGACCGCGCCGATCCGGCGCCCGAAGCGGGCCACGGAGCCGGGCCCCGACTGGGGCAGGCCGAGCTGCTGGCCCGGATAGCCGAAGTCGACGCCCATGTCCTCGGCGGCCGCACGGGGGCCGGAGAGCCAGGATCCGATTGCTTGCCTGTTGTCCACTCGACCACGGTACCGGTGGTGCTCCATCGTCCTCCGACGGGACCCTGGTTAACTTGTGCGAAACAAATGGGTCATGCTTGGGAAATCCCGTCTGCTTATGGTCGGGTCAGCGTGCGGCACCGCACTGACGCACCACGAGCTATAAAACCCGCCCCTGCCCCGGGGCCGGGAGTAGGAGGAGTTGGATGTTCCAGAACGCCGACGAAGTGAAGCAGTACATCGAGGAGAACGACGTCAAGTTCGTTGACGTCCGCTTCTGCGACCTGCCTGGTGTGATGCAGCACTTCACCATCCCGGCGCGGGCGTTCGACCCGGCGGAGGAGCTCGCCTTCGACGGATCCTCCATCCGTGGTTTCCAGGCGATCCACGAGTCCGACATGGCGCTGCGTGCCGACATCACCACCGCGCGTCTGGACCCGTTCCGCAAGGACAAGACGCTCAACATCAACTTCTTCATCCACGACCCGATCACGGGCGAGGCCTACAGCCGCGACCCGCGCAACATCGCGAAGAAGGCCGAGGCGTACCTCGCCTCCACCGGCATCGCCGACACCGCGTACTTCGGCCCCGAGGCCGAGTTCTACGTGTTCGACAGCGTGCGCTTCGCGACCTCCGCGAACGAGGGCTTCTACCACATCGACTCCGAGGCCGGCGCCTGGAACACCGGCTCCGAGGAGAACAACCGTGGTTACAAGGTCCGCTACAAGGGTGGTTACTTCCCCGTAGCCCCGGTCGACCACTTCGCCGACCTGCGCGCCGAGATCTCCCTCGAACTGGACGCCCAGGGCCTCCAGGTCGAGCGCCAGCACCACGAGGTCGGCACCGGCGGCCAGGCCGAGATCAACTACAAGTTCAACACGCTGCTCGCCGCGGCCGACGACCTGATGCTCTTCAAGTACATCGTGAAGAACGTCGCCTGGCGCAACGGCAAGACCGCGACCTTCATGCCGAAGCCGATCTTCGGTGACAACGGCTCGGGCATGCACGTGCACCAGTCGCTGTGGGCGAACGGCGACCCGCTGTTCTACGACGAGGCCGGCTACGCGGGCCTGTCGGACACCGCCCGCTACTACATCGGCGGCATCCTCAAGCACGCCCCGTCGCTGCTCGCCTTCACCAACCCGACGGTGAACTCGTACCACCGCCTGGTCCCGGGCTTCGAGGCGCCGGTCAACATGGTGTACTCGCAGCGCAACCGCTCCGCCGCGATGCGCATCCCGATCACGGGCTCGAACCCGAAGGCCAAGCGCGTCGAGTTCCGCGCCCCGGACCCGTCGTCCAACCCGTACCTCGCCTTCGCGGCGCTGCTGCTCGCGGGCCTCGACGGCGTCAAGAACAAGATCGAGCCGATGGAGCCGATCGACAAGGACCTCTACGAGCTCTCGCCCGACGAGCACGCGAGCGTCCCGCAGGTCCCGACCAGCCTGGAGGACGTCCTCAAGGCCCTGGAGGCGGACCACGAGTACCTCCTCGCCGGCGGTGTCTTCACCCCGGACCTGATCGAGACCTGGATCGACTACAAGCGCACGCACGAGATCGCCCCGATCGCGCAGCGTCCGCACCCGCACGAGTTCGAGCTGTACTTCGACCTCTAAGCCGACCGGCTCGGACGAGAGTCATGCCTGATGGGAGGCCCCCCGCCGCACTCCACGGAGTGCGGCGGGGGGCCTTTCCGCTTTGACAGGCCGCCCGGGCCGGGTGACGGTGGGAATGACCTGAAAGCCGGATAAGCGAGACACGTTCGGAGGTGCATGAAGATGCGCCGCAGGATCATCGCCACAGTCATCGCCGGAGCTGCGGGCCTCAGCCTGGGCCTCCTGCCGGCCGCAAGCGCCTCGGCCGCGGTCACCGGCGGAGGCGGAGGGGGCGGAGGCGGGGGCGGCTGGTGCGACTCGCGCTACGACGACTGCTGCGACCGCGACTGGAACAACCGCTGGTGCGCGCAGGGCGTCGGTGGCTGGTACGACCCGAACTGGCGCGACAACTACTACAACTCGAACTACTACGACTCGAACTGGCGCGGCTACGACCGGTACGACTCGGACTGGCGCGGCTACGACTCCGGCCGGTACTACGACGGCGACCGCTACGGCGGCTACAACGACGGCTGGGACGGCTACCGCTACAACGACTAGCCGCAACGCCGGGGCCGCCTGGCTCCGGTCACGGCACTAGCCCGCCGGGCGCCGCAGCAGCGGCATCGCGCCGGTGAGGTCGTGCAGGCAGCGGACCGCCATTTCGGCGGGGGAGCCGGGACCCGACACGGGAGCGTCGGTGGTCGACCAGAGCTCCAGCGAGATGCGGATCGCGTCCGTGGCGGCCGCTGCCAGCAGGCGTACGGGGAGGGGCTCCGCCTCCGGTCCGGCGAGGCGGGCGATCACGGGAACCAGGCGCTCCTCGGAATCCTGGTTCACCCGGTACCAGACGGCCCGCAGGGCCTCGTCCCGCGCGGCGGCGCGCAGCAGCCCGCGGGTGACCTCCAGCCCCTCCTCGACGGCCTGGGAGTCGCTCAGCGAGCGGGTTATGGCCCGGGCGAGGGCCTCGCCCAGCGGGGTTCCCGGGTCCTCCTCCGCGAGCAGCGCCCGCCAGGCGTCGCCGCCCCCGGCGAGCAGGGGCGCCACGGCCTCCTGCTTGTTGCGGAAGTAGCGGTAGAACGTGCGCAGCGCCACACCCGCGCGGAGGGCGATGTCCTCGGCGGTCGTGCCGTCGGGGCCGTGTTCGGCGAACAGTTCGCAGGCCGCGCGGGCGATGTCGAGCTGGGTGGCGGCCTTGCGGCGCTCGGTCAGCGACTGGGTTCCGGGGCCGGTCTGGGGGGAGTACGGACGAGGAGATCTCACAGGTGAAGCGTACCGTCCGGCATGCCGGTGATTGCACGCTTTGACGGTCTGGCAAAACGTGCCATCAGCTCGGTACGCTTCGCCCCATGAACCGTTACGAAGGACGTCGCGTCCTCATCACCGGCGGCGGGTCCGGCATCGGCCAGGCCACCGTCCACCGCATCCTCGCCGAAGGCGGCCGCGTCCACACCGTGGACGTCGACGGAGCCGGACTCAAGGCCACCGCCGAGCGGGCCGACGCCGACGGCCACGCCGCCCGGCTCAGCACCGCCGTCCTGGACATATCCGACGAGGCCGCGGTCAAGGCGGGCGTGGCCGCCGCCGTCGACGCCCTCACCGGAGTCGACGTCCTGGTCAACGCGGCCGGAATCCTGCGCTCCGCGCACACCCACCAGACCACCCTCGACCTGTGGAACAAGGTCATCGGGGTCAACCTGACCGGCACCTTCCTGATGATCCGCGAGTCGCTCCCGGCGCTGCTCGCGGGAGACCAGCCCGTCGTCGTGAACTTCAGCTCCACGTCGGCGTCCTTCGCCCACCCCTACATGTCCGCCTACGCGGCCAGCAAGGGCGGCATCCAGTCCATGACCCACGCCCTGGCAGCCGAGTACAGCAAGCAGGGCCTGCGCTTCGTCTCGGTGGCCCCGGGCTCGATCGAGAGCGGCATGACCACCGGCACCGGCCCGGGCCTGCCCGAGGACACCGACTGGAGCCTGTTCACCAAGCTCGCCCCGGCCCTCGGCCAGGGCTTCGCCGGCCCGCAGACCGTGGCCGGCGTCGTCGCCATGCTCGGCTCCGAGGACGGCGCCTTCATCACCGGCACCGAGATCCGCATCGACGGCGGCACGCACTACTGAGACCGCCGCCCGCGGCCTCAGTCCCGGAAGCGGCCCCAGAGCCGGGGGAAGCGCTCCGCGAGCACGGCTTCGTCCTCGAAGTCCAGCGGGGTGCCCTCCGGCTCCTCCGGCTGGAGCGGAACGCCCAGATCCGGGGCCACCGCGCCGGTCAGCTGCTCGTACGCCTCGTCGGCGGCGTACCCCAGCTCCTCCCCGTCCCCGTCGATCTCCTCGTCGAACTCGCCCAGCAGCTCCGCCAGCTGGTCGGGGTCGTGGACCCCGCCCTCGAAGACCTCCCGGCCCTGGCCGATCAGCCAGCACCGGAAGTAGTCGAAGGCGTCGTCGCTCGCCCCGTCCAGCAGGACCCACGCGGCACCCCACAGGTCCCAGGTGTACGCCCGGTTGTAGCGCGACTCGAAGTGCCGGGCGAAGTCCAGGACGGAGTCCGGATCGAGCTGTGCCAGCCGCTCGACGAGCAGCTCGGCGTGCTCCTCGGGGTCGCCCTCGGCGGCCTCGCGGGTACGGTCGACGATCTCCCAGAACTCCGTCTCGTCCATCACCGCTCCAGCATCACGGGTCCACCCCCGCGCCGCCACCGCTCATACGGCCAAAGGCCGGTGTCCGACCCCCGCCCGGCCCCATACTCGGACCGGACCACGGACGTCGAATTCGGGGAGGCCCGGATGCGGGGGGAGATGCTCGATGGCCGGTACCGGCTCGAAGGCCGGCTCGGCAACGGGGGCATGGGTGAGGTGTGGAGCGCCTGGGACGAACGGATGGGGCGGCCGGTCGCGGCCAAGCTGGTCGCTCCCGTACCCGCCGCTCACGGCATGGACTCCGGGCAGGTAGAAAGCCGGTTCATGGCCGAGGTGCGCTCGGCCGGGAACCTCCCGCACCGGCACACCGTGACCGTGCACGACTGCGGCGAGGCCGAGATCGGGGGCCGGCGCACCCTCTACATGGTGATGGAACGCCTCGACGGCCGGACCCTGGCCGAGGTGTTCCGTCAATCGGGACGCGTCCCCTGGTACCGGCTGGTCGACTGGGCCGGACAGATCGCCTCCGCCCTGGCCGCCGCGCACGCCCGGGGCGTGGTCCACCGCGACATCAAGCCCTCCAACGTGATGCTCGCCGAGGACGGGGTCGTCAAGGTCCTCGACTTCGGCATCGCCAAGTTCCTCGGCGAGACCCTGTACCGGGAGGGCCGGACGGCGACCGGGACCCCCGTGGGCACCCCCGAGTACATGTCCCCGGAACAGGCGCGCGGCGAACGCGACGTCGACCGGCGCAGCGACCTCTACTCGCTGGGCTGCCTGATGTACCACGGGCTGACGGGCGCACCCCCGTTCCGCGCCGACAGCCAGCTCGCCGTACTGCACCGGCAGATCTCGGAGGAGCCCGCGCCCCTGGCCCCCCAGGTGCGCGGCCTGCCCGAGGAACTCGACGCCCTGGTGCGGAACCTGCTGACCAAGGACGCGGGGCACCGGCCGGCCGACGCCCGCCTGGTGCTCGCGGCGCTCCGCCGCGTCCCGGGCATCGCCGGCAAGCAGCACTTCGCGTGGTCCGACGAGGGCCGGCGGGCGGTCGAGCTGATCGACGAGGCCCGGGCCATGGCGGAAGCGGTGCGCCGGTCGGCGGCCGAGGACTCCGAACAACTGCTGAGGGAGGCCGGGCGGACGGCGCACCTGCTCCAGGCCGGGGCCGCGGAGCAGCTGGCCTCGGCCCGGGCCGAGGCCGAGGCGGTCCGCCGGGACCTCGCCGAGCTGGAGGCCCGCCGCCGGGAGGTGGCCGACGCCCTCGCCGGACTCGGAGACCTGCTGACCGACGGCCGGGCGGCGGCCTTCGAGCCGTACGCCACCTGGCGCGAGCCCCGGCCCGGGTCCTCCGCCGGCAGGCGCCCGGCCGCGCGCACCCCGGCCCCGCCCCCGTCTCCCGACGCCCCGGCAGGCGCGGTGCGCACTCCGGTTCCGCCCCCGCCGGGGGTACCGCCCGGCACCGTGCCCCCGGAACGGGCGGCGCCGGCGACCACGACGCCGGGCCCCGCCGGGCCCGGCGGGAAACCCGGACGCTGAGGCCCCACGACGCCGCGAGGCGGCCCCTCCCCGAAGGGACGGGCCGCCTCGCGGACGGACGCGCGGGGGCTCAGAGGCCGTAGCGCTCCCGGGCCTCCTTGACGGAGGACGCCGGTACCTCGCCGCGGCGGGCGAGCTGGGCCAGCGCGGCCACGACGATCGACTGGGCGTCGACGCCGAAGTGGCGGCGGGCACCCTCACGGGTGTCGGACAGACCGAAGCCGTCCGTACCCAGCGACGTGTAGTCCTGCTCCACCCACTGGCTGATCTGGTCCGGGACCTGACGCATCCAGTCGGAGACGGCCAGCACCGGGCCCTGGGCGCCTTCCAGCGCGCGGGTGACGTACGGGGTGCGGACCTCGCCGCGCAGCAGCGCCTCGTCGCACTCCAGCGCGTCGCGCCGCAGCTCGCCCCAGGAGGTGGCGGACCAGACGTCGGCGGACACGTTCCACTCGGCGGCGAGGAGCTTCTGCGCCTCCAGCACCCAGTGGATCGCCGTGCCGGAGGCCATCAGCTGGACCTTCGGGGCGTCGGCGGCCGGAGCCGCCTCCGCCAGGTCCGCCGCCGTGTTGAAGCGGTACAGGCCCTTGATGATGCCTTCCTCGACGCCCTCGGGCATCGCGGGCTGCACCTTCGGCTCGTTGTAGACCGTCAGGTAGTAGAAGACGTCTTCCGGCTTCTCGCCGTACATCCGGCGCAGACCGTCCTTGACGATCACCGCGATCTCGTACGCGAACGCCGGGTCGTAGTTCAGCGACGCCGGGTTCGTGGACGCGATCAGGTGCGAGTGGCCGTCCGCGTGCTGGAGGCCCTCACCGGTCAGCGTGGTGCGGCCGGCGGTGGCACCGACGATGAAGCCCTTGCCGAGCTGGTCGGCGAGCTGCCACATCTGGTCGGCGGTGCGCTGCCAGCCGAACATCGAGTAGAAGATGTAGAAGGGGATCATCGGCTCGCCGTGCGTCGCGTACGACGTGCAGGCGGCGATGAAGTCGGCCATGGCGCCGGCCTCGGTGATCCCCTCGTTGAGGATCTGGCCGTCCTTGGCTTCCTTGTAGTACATGAGCTGGTCACGGTCGACCGGCTCGTACGTCTGGCCCAGCGGCGAGTAGATGCCGGCCGACGGGAAGAGGGACTCCATGCCGAAGGTGCGGGCCTCGTCGGGGACGATCGGCACCCAGCGCTTGCCGGTCTCCTTGTCCCGCATCAGGTCCTTGACGAGGCGGACGAAGGCCATGGTGGTGGCCATCTCCTGCTTGCCGGAACCCTTGAGCAGCGGGGCGAAGGAACGGTCGGCCGGGGCCGGCAGGGCGACCTGCTTGACCTTGCGGGCCGGGGCGGGGCCGCCGAGGGCCGCGCGGCGCTCGTTCAGGTACCGGACCTCGGGGCTGTTCGCACCGGGGTGGCCGTAGGGCACGACGCCGTCGGCGAAGGCGCTGTCCGGGATCGGGAGGCCAAGGAGGTCACGCATGTCCTTGAACTCGTCGATCGTCAGCTTCTTCATCTGGTGGTTCGCGTTCTTCGACTCGAACCCGGCACCCAGCGTGTAGCCCTTGACGGTCTGCGCGAGGATGACCGTCGGCGCGCCCTTGTGCTCCAGGGCGGCCTTGTACGCGGCGTAGACCTTGCGGGGCTCGTGGCCGCCGCGGGAGCTGTGGAAGCACTCCGCGATCTTGGCGTCGGAGAGCACGGCGGCCAGCCGCACGAGCTCGGCGTCGGCGCCGAAGAAGTGCTGGCGGATGTAGGCCACGTCGCGGGTCGCGTACGTCTGGAACTGCGCGTCCGGTACCTCGCGCAGGCGGCGTACCAGGGCGCCCGTGGTGTCGAGCTGGAACAGCTCGTCCCAGGCGGAGCCCCACAGCGACTTGATGACGTTCCAGCCGGCGCCGCGGAACTGGGCTTCCAGCTCCTGGACCACGCGGAAGTTGGCGCGGACCGGACCGTCGAGGCGCTGCAGGTTGCAGTTGATGACGAAGGTCAGGTTGTCGAGCTGCTCGCGGGAGGCGAGGGCCAGGGCGGCGGTCGACTCGGGCTCGTCCATCTCGCCGTCGCCCAGGAAGGCCCAGACGTGCGAGTTGGCGGTGTCCTTGATGCTCCGGTTCTGCAGGTAGCGGTTGAAGCGCGCCTGGTAGATCGCGGAGAGCGGGCCGAGGCCCATGGACACCGTCGGGAACTCCCACAGCCACGGCAGGCGCCGCGGGTGCGGGTAGGACGGCAGGCCGTTGCCGCCGGACTCCTGGCGGAAGTTGTCGAGCTGCTGCTCGGAGATCCGGCCGTCGAGGAAGGCGCGGGCGTAGATGCCGGGGGAGGCGTGGCCCTGGATGTAGAGCTGGTCGCCCGATCCGTCGGCCTCCTTCCCGCGGAAGAAGTGCTGGAAGCCGGTCTCGTACAGCCACGCGGCGGAGGCGAAGGTGGCGATGTGGCCGCCGACGCCGTACTTGGAGCCGCGGGTCACCATGGCGGCCGCGTTCCAGCGGTTCCAGGCGGTGATCTTGGCTTCCATCTCCATGTCACCGGGGAACTCGGGCTCCGCGGCGGTGGGGATGGTGTTGACGTAGTCCGTCTCCAGCAGCTTCGGCAGGGCGAGGCCGGCGGCCTCGGCGTGCTGGAGCGTGCGGCGGAGCAGGTATTCGGCGCGGCGCGTACCGGCGGCCTTGGCGACGGCGTCGAGGGAGGCCGCCCATTCGGCGGTCTCCTCGGTGTCGCGGTCCGGGAGCTGGTCGAGCTCGCTCGGAAGCTTTCCTACGGGGTCGGACATCGGTGTGCGCCGCCTTCCGGACAAAGGAGAGGAGGTGGTGAAGAAACACCCTGACGGGCAGGACAGGGTCGACGGACCCGGGTGGGGTCCGCGTTGACTGTAAAGCGCTGATCGATGATCGATCAAATAAAAGTGACGAATAAATGTCACTACGACAAAAGTCGGCACCCGGTGCCAGGGCCGGAGGCACGCCGTGCCGGTGGTGAGAGTGCACGACACGGCGCTGGCGGACCCCTGGAGATCCCCTCGAAACCGCAGGTCAGACGGGGTGCGGCCAGTGCGCCGCAGAGTGCACCGGCAGGGCTCGGCGGGAGGTGCTCAGGCGCGCGGGGCGCAGCCGAGGACGTGCCGCTTCACGAGCAGTCCGATGTCCGGATCCTGGCTGCGGAAGGCCGCCACGAGGGCTTCGTGCTCCTCGGCGTAGGACTTCTGGACCGTTCCCAGCCACCGGATGGACAGGGCCGTGAACACCTCGATGCCCAGGGACTCCCAGGTGTGCAGCAGCACGCTGTTCCCGGCGGCCCGCACCATCTCCCGGTGGAAGCCCACGGTGTGCCGGACCTGCGCGGTGCCGTCCTCGGTGCGGTCGGCCTCCCACAGGGCCGCCACGTGCGGTTCCAGGGCCGTGCAGTCGGCCGCCAGCCGGGGCGCCGCCAGTTCGGCGGCGATCTGCTCCAGGCCGGCCCGGACCGGGTAGATCTCCTCCAGGTCCGCCGCGGACAGGTTCCTTACGCGGACGCCCTTGTTCGGCGCCGACTCGATCAGGCGCAGCGTCTCCAGCTCGCGCAGGGCCTCGCGCACGGGCGTCTGGCTGACCTCCAGCTCGACGGCGATGCGGCGCTCGACGATGCGCTCGCCGGGCTTCCAGCGCCCGCTGACGATCCCCTCCACGATGTGCTCGCGGATCTGCTCGCGCAGCGAGTGCACGACGGGTGGGGTGATCATCGGCGCTTCAACTCCTGTGGGGGACACGCGGGGCCTGATGCCGTAGACAATACGGCGGTCGTGGCCTGCTGCGATGCGTTCCTGGCGGGTGACCCTTGGTGAGGCTCGTTACAACGCCGAAGCCCCCGCCCGGACGAATCCGGGCGGGGGCCTCGTAAGCGGATCTTCAGGTCGGACGGACCTTAGAGGCCGAGCTCGACCTCGAACTCGCCGGCCTCGAGGATCGCCTTGACGGCCGAGAGGTACCGGGCCGCGTCCGCGCCGTCCACCAGACGGTGGTCGTAGGACAGGGTCAGGTACGTCATGTCGCGGATGCCGATGTTGGTGCCCTCGGCGGTCTCGATGACCACCGGGCGCTTGACCGTGGCACCGATGCCCAGGATGGCGACCTGGTTCGGGGGCACGATCACCGTGTCGAACAGCGCACCGCGCGAGCCGGTGTTGCTGATGGTGAAGGTCGCGCCCGACAGCTCGTCCGGCGTGATCTTGTTGCCGCGGACCTTGGCGGCCAGGTCGGCGGTCGCCTTGGAGATGCCCGCCAGGTTGAGGTCACCGGCACCCTTGATGACCGGGGTCATCAGGCCCTTCTCGGAGTCCACGGCGATGCCGATGTTCTCCGAGTCGAAGTAGGTGATGGTGCCCTCGTCCTCGTTGATCCGGGCGTTGACGACCGCGTGGGCCTTCAGCGCCTGGGCCGCGGCCTTGACGAAGAACGGCATCGGGGACAGCTTGACGCCCTCACGGGCGAGGAAGCCGGCCTTGGCCTTCTCGCGCAGCTTCATGATCTTGGTGATGTCCACCTCGACCACGGAGCTGAGCTGCGCCTGCGAGTGCAGGGCCTTCATCATGTTGTCGCCGATGACCTTGCGCATGCGGGTCATCTTGACCGTCTGACCGCGCAGCTCGGACACCGCGGCGGCCGGAGCCTTGGCGGCGGGAGCGGCAGCGGCGGCCGGCGCCGGAGCGGCGGCAGCGGCCTTGGCGGCCTCGGCGGCGGCCAGGACGTCCTGCTTGCGGATGCGGCCACCGACACCGGTGCCCGAGACCGTCGACAGGTTGACGCCGGACTCCGAGGCGAGCTTGCGCACCAGCGGGGTCACGTACGCACCCTCGTCGCCGGCCGGAGCGGCGGCGGCGGGGGCGGCGGGGGCGGCCGGGGCCACCGGAGCCGGAGCGGCCACGGGAGCCGGGGCTGCGGCCGGAGCCGGAGCCGCGACCGGGGCGGCGGCGGCCGGAGCGGCCACGGCCGGAGCCGGAGCGGCAGCGGCGGGAGCGGCCGCGGGGGCCGGAGCGGCGGCGGCCGGGGCAGCCTCGGCCGGAGCCGGGGCGGCAGTGGCGGGGGCGGCCGCCGGAGCGGCACCGGCGACGCCGATGACGGCCAGACGGGCGCCGACCTCGGCGGTCTCGTCCTCGGCGACCAGGATCTCCAGCAGGGTGCCGGAGACCGGTGCGGGGATCTCGGTGTCGACCTTGTCGGTCGAGACCTCGAGCAGCGGCTCGTCGGCCTCGACGGACTCGCCGACCTCCTTCAGCCAGCGGGTGACGGTGCCCTCGGTGACGGACTCGCCCAGCGCGGGCAGCACGACATCGGTGCCGGACGCGGCCGGAGCGGCCTCGGCGGCGGGGGCCTCGGCGGCCGGAGCCGGGGCCGCGGGGGCCTCGGCGGCGGGGGCGGCCGGAGCCTCGGCGGCAGGGGCGGCCGGGGTCTCGGCGGCGGCCGGAGCCGCAGCCGGGGCGCCGGAGCCGTCGTCGATGACGGCCAGCTCGGCGCCGACCTCGACGGTCTCGTCCTCGGCGACCTTGATGGAAGCCAGGATGCCGGAGACGGGCGACGGGATCTCGGTGTCGACCTTGTCGGTCGAGACCTCGAGCAGCGGCTCGTCGGCCTCGACGCGCTCGCCCTCGGCCTTCAGCCAGCGGGTGACAGTGCCCTCGGTGACGCTCTCACCGAGCGCCGGAAGGGTTACGGAAACCGACATGGTTTCAGTTGCTCCTAACGAAAGTGCGGAAGTGGTCGTCGCGCCCGTGACGATTAGTCGTGTGCGTGAAGCGGCTTGCCGGCCAGGGCCAGGTGGGCCTCGCCGAGCGCTTCGTTCTGGGTCGGGTGCGCGTGGATGAGCTGCGCGACCTCGGCCGGCAGGGCTTCCCAGTTGTAGATCAGCTGGGCTTCGCCGACCTGCTCGCCCATCCGGTCACCGACCATGTGGACGCCGACCACGGCACCGTCCTTGACCTGGACGAGCTTGATCTCGCCCGCGGTCTTCAGGATCTTGCTCTTGCCGTTGCCCGCGAGGTTGTACTTCAGGGCCACGACCTTGTCCGCACCGTAGATCTCCTTGGCCTTGGCCTCGGTGATGCCGACGGAAGCGACCTCGGGGTGGCAGTACGTGACGCGCGGCACGCCGTCGTAGTCGATCGGCACGGCCTTGAGGCCGGCCAGGCGCTCCGCGACGAGGATGCCCTCGGCGAAGCCGACGTGCGCGAGCTGGAGGGTGGGGACGAGGTCACCGACGGCCGAGATGGTCGGCACGTTGGTGCGCATGTACTCGTCGACCAGGACGTAGCCGCGGTCCATCGCGACGCCCTGCTCCTCGTAGCCGAGGCCCTGGGAGACCGGACCGCGGCCGATGGCGACCAGCAGCACCTCGGCTTCGAAGGTCTTGCCGTCGGCGAGCGTGACGCGGACGCCGGACTCCGTGTACTCGGCCTTCTCGAAGAAGGTGCCGAGGTTGAACTTGATGCCGCGCTTGCGGAACGCGCGCTCGAGGATCTTCGAGCTGTTCTCGTCCTCGACCGGGACGAGGTGCTTGAGGCCCTCGATGACGGTCACGTCGGTGCCGAAGGACTTCCACGCCGAGGCGAACTCGACGCCGATGACGCCGCCGCCCAGGATGATCGCGGACTCGGGCACGCGGTCCAGGACCAGCGCGTGGTCCGAGGAGATGATGCGGTTGCCGTCGATGTCGAGACCCGGCAGGGACTTCGGCACGGAGCCGGTCGCCAGGAGCACGTGCCGGCCCTGGATCCGCTGGCCGTTCACGTCGACGGAAGTCGGGGAGGAGAGGCGGCCCTCACCCTCGATGTAGGTCACCTTGCGGGAGGCGACCAGCCCCTGCAGGCCCTTGTACAGGCCGGAGATGACATCGTCCTTGTACTTGTGCACACCCGCGATGTCGATGCCCTCGAAAGAGGCCTTGACACCGAACTGTCCGGCTTCGCGCGCCTGGTCCGCGATCTCACCGGCGTGCAGCAGAGCCTTCGTGGGGATGCAGCCGTTGTGCAGGCAGGTGCCGCCGAGCTTGTTCTTCTCGATCAGCGCAACGTCGAGACCCAGCTGGGATGCGCGGAGCGCCGCGGCGTAACCGCCACTGCCACCGCCGAGGATCACTAGGTCGAAAACGGTGCTGGCGTCGTTCGCCACGTCACGTCCTCCATGCATGTGCGCCGGGCACCGGTCCTCTGTGACCGGGCGGCGGCTGGTAATCGGCCGCTTGTTTCTTCGGCCCTGTGGTGGGGGCCCTGTCCTGCCGAGAACCCATCTTCGCATTTGTCGGGGGAACGCGGGACGCCGGGCCCCCGGGGTGGACCGTCGTTCTGCCCGAAGTAACGGTTACCCGTGCGTAGAAAGCTACTGATCCTCGACGTTTATTCCAGAGCGGGTGCGCCCCGGGACCTCGGTCGGGTCCCGGGGCGCACCCCCGCCCACCTGGGGCGTCCCAGGGGGCGGGACGTCAGCCCAGGTCGCCGGTGGCGGTGCGCTCGGCCAGACGCACCAGGGTGCGCACGGCCGAGCCGGTGCCGCCCTTGGGGGTGTAGCCGTACGGGGCGCCCTCGTGGAAGGCGGGACCGGCGATGTCGAGGTGGGCCCAGGTGATGCCCTCGCCGACGAACTCCTGGAGGAAGAGGCCGGCCACCAGACCGCCACCCATCCGGACGCCCATGTTGGCGATGTCGGCGGTGGGGGAGTCCATGGTCTTGCGCAGGTCCTCGGGGAGCGGCATCGGCCAGGAGGCCTCGCCGACCTCCTCCGCGATCTCGTGGATCGAGGTGCGGAAGGCGTCGTCGTTCGCCATGATCCCGAAGGTGCGGTCGCCCAGCGCCAGCACCATGGCGCCGGTCAGGGTCGCGACGTCGACGATCGCGTCCGGGGTCTCCTCGGAGGCCTTGGTCAGGGCGTCGCCCAGGACCAGGCGGCCCTCGGCGTCCGTGTTGAGGACCTCGACGGTCTTGCCGCTGTACATGCGCAGCACGTCGCCGGGCTTGGTGGCGGAGCCGGAGGGCATGTTCTCGGCGAGTGCGAGCCAGCCGGTCACGTTGACCTGGAGGCCCAGCTTCGCGGCCGCGACGACGGCGGCGAACACGGCGGCTGCGCCGGCCATGTCGCACTTCATCGTCTCGTTGTGGCCGGCCGGCTTCAGGGAGATGCCGCCCGAGTCGTAGGTGATGCCCTTGCCGACGTAGGCGAGGGTCTTCTCCGCCTTGGGGTGGGTGTAGGTCAGCTTGACCAGGCGCGGCGGGTTCTCGGAGCCCTTGCCGACGCCCATGATGCCGCCGTAGCCGCCCTTGACGAGGGCCTTCTCGTCCAGGATCTGGACCTTGATGCCGTTCTCCTTCGCGGTCGCGGAGGCGACGGCGGCGAAGGCCTCGGGGGTGAGGTCGTTCGGCGGGGTGTTGATCAGGTCGCGGGCGATGTTGACCTCGGCCGCCACGACGCTCGCGCGCTCGGCCGCGGCCTTGTGGTCCTTGTCGCGCGGCTTGGCGCCGAGCAGGGTCACCTCGGCGAGGGGCTGCTTGGGGCCGGAGTTCTTGGCGCCCTTCTTCTCGCCGCCCTGGTAGGCGGTGAAGGCGTACGCGCCCAGCAGCGCGCCCTCGGCCACGGCGGTGACGGCGGAGGCGTCGTCCAGGGGCAGCGCGAAGGCCGCCTTCTTGGCGCCGTGCAGGGCGCGGGCGGCGGCGCCGGCGGCGCGGCGCAGGGCCTCCTCGTCGAAGGACTCGTCCTGCTCGGGCACGGGGCCCAGACCGACCGCCAGCACGACCGGGACCTTGAGGCCGGCCGGGGCGGGCAGCTTGGTGGTCTCGCCTTCGGCGCCCGAGGCACCGAGCGCGTCCAGAACGGCGGCGAGCTTTCCGTCGAACGCCTTGTCCACGGCCTCGGCGCCGGCGGCCACGACGGGGCCCTTGGGGCCCTTCGCCACGCCGACCACGAGGGCGTCGGCGCGCAGCGTCGCCGCGCCGGCAGTGCTGAGAGTCAGAGCAGTCACGGTGGTGAAGTCTCGCTTCCGTTTTATGTATGTGGTCGCTGCGGTCACGTCGGGGTCGCCGGCCGCTCCGCAGCGATCGTATTCCGGGCCCGACGGCCGCCGGAAACGAGCCTACGCGCAGCCACTCGTCCGTACGCCACTCGAAGGTTTGGCAAGTTGTTCGATCAAGAGGGCATCAGGTTCACCCATCTGTGGCCTCTGTTCCAGGTTTGCCCTTTAGACCTGACGAGGTCCGAGAGACTCGAGCCACTCTCGCAAGGGGACGCGGGGTTCCTTTGCATGATTTTCCACAGAGCCTCCCGGGCCCGGCCGACCGCCAAGGGCCGCGCCGAGGGACGCCTGCGGGGGGAAAGGCCGAAATGGTCAACAAGAACCGGATGAACAGGGTTGCCGCCGCGATGGCGGCCGCGGCCCTGATGTCCGTGGCAGTACCCGCCGCGACCGCTCAGGCGGCCGTGACGCCGCGCGTCGACCTGAAGGTGCTCGTCGTCGACGACGGCGGCAGCTCGGTCGAGGCGATCACCGCGGAGCTCCGGGACACCGGAGTGCCGTACACGCGTGTCGACCTGGGCAGCACCACGCGCCCGGTCATCAACGCCGCCTTCCTGAGCGACACCGTCGACGGGCGGCCGCGGGCCAAGTACCAGGGGGTCGTGCTGCCGAACGAGAACCCGTTCCCCGCGGGCTCGGCCGAGATGGCGGCGCTCACCTCGTACGAGACGACGTACGGGATCCGCCAGGTCGACGCCTACACCTGGGCCCACCCCGGGGTCGGCCTGGAGTACACGGACAACGGCGGCTACGGCGGCCAGCTCGACGGCACCCAGGCCGCCGTCACCGCCGCCGGGAAGGCGGGGCCCTTCGGCTACCTCGGGGGTCAGGTGGCCTTCGAGGACAATTCGAGCCTGATCCTGGAGAGCTACGGCTTCATGGGCAAGCCGAGGGCCGGCTACACGAGCCTCCTCGACGCCCCCGTCCCGAACGGGTCCGGACGGGCCTCGCTCGTCGGCGAGTACACGCACGACGGGCGCAGCGAGCTGGTCGTCACCTTCGGCTACAACCAGCACCAGCAGCAGTACCGGCTGCTGGCCCGGGGCATCGTCGACTGGCTGACGCAGGGGGTGCACCTCGGCCAGAGCCGCAACTACTTCGCCGTCCACGTCGACGACGTGTTCGCGCCGGACGCCCGCTGGAACAAGGACCTGAACTGCACCCCGGGCGACTACGCCTGCGCGGGCGGCGAGGGCCAGGAGTCCACGATCCGGATGACCGCGGCCGACGCCCAGTACGCGGCGCAGTGGCAGACGTCCAAGAACTTCAAGCTGGACATGCTGTTCAACGCGGGCGCCGGGGAGGAGTGGAAGGCGGAGAACGGCGGGGTCGACGCGATGACCGCGCAGCTGGTCGCCGACCGGGCCAAGTACCGCTGGATGAACCACACCTACACGCACCCGTTCCTCGGCTGCGTGCAGGACGTCACCACCGTCCCGTGGACCTGCACGAAGAACGCCCAGGGCGCGATCAACTGGATGAGCCGGGCCGAGATCTCCGCGCAGATCCGCGACAACAACAACTGGGCCGCCTCCAAGGGCATCACCCTCGACCGCACCGAACTCGTCACCGGCGAGCACTCGGGCCTCAAGACCGCCCCGCAGCAGCCCCAGGACAACCCCAACCTGGCCGGCGCGCTCGCGGACAACGGCGTGAAGTGGGCCGGCAGCGACAACTCCCGCGAACCGGCACAGCGGGCCGTCGGCGCCGCCCTGACCGTCCCGCGCCACCCGATGAACGTGTACTACAACACGGGCACCAACGCGGAGATGGCCGACGAGTACAACTGGATCTACACCAGCCGGGCCCACGGCGGCAGCGGCGCGTGCGAGGACAACCCGGGCACCTCGACCTGCCTGCCCGCCCCGCTGGACGTCAGCACCGGCTACCTGGACTACGTCGTCCCGCAGGAAGCCCGCACCGCCCTGCGGCACGTCCTGGCCAACGACCCGCGTCCGCACTACGTCCACCAGTCGAACCTGGCCGAGGACCGGACCCTCTACCCGGTGGTCAACCGGGTCCTCGACACCTACCGGGCGCTCTACGCGCCGAGCGCCCCGATCGTCAACCAGAGCATGAAGGACACCGGCGTCGAACTCAGCCGCCGCGCGGCCTGGGACAAGGCCGTGGCCGAGAACAAGGTCACCGCGTACCGCATCGGCAAGGACGTCACGGTCAAGGCGCCCTCCGGCGTCGTCGCCCCGGTGACCGCGCCCAACGGGACGAAGAAGCAACTCCTGCTCGGCACCGCGGACTTCGGCACCGCGTACGCCGGCAACCGATCGGCCTGGGCGGCTCCCGAGCTGCTCCAGTCGGCGGTCACGCTCAAGCTCCTCTGACCTGCGGGCCGTACCGTCCGGCCCGAGCAAGCCGCCACTCGTTCCACCTAGCGCCGGCGCACCGCGAACCCACGGGCGCCGGCCCCTTTTCCGTCCTGGGGGGACACACCGCATGAGCCATGGGCGCCATGTCACCATGCTCACCGAAGGCACCTATCCGCACGTCCACGGGGGCGTCAGCACCTGGTGCGACCAACTCGTCCGGGGCATGCCGGAGGTCGACTTCAACGTCATAGCCCTGACCGGCTCCGGACGCGAGCCGGTCACCTGGGACCTCCCGCGCAACGTCTACCGGCACACGGCCGTCCCCCTCTGGGGTCCGGCACCGTCCCGGACCCGCCGGTCCGCACTGCGCGGCAGGGCCCACCGCCGCTTCACCGAAACCTACGAGGGCTTCCTGCTCTCCCTGATCGACCCCCTCCACGGAGGGTTCTCCGAGGCCCTCGGCGAACTGGCCGAGCTGGCCCGGGCCGGACGCCTCGCCCCGGCCCTGCGCTCCGAATCGGTCCTGCGCCTGCTGATGAACGTGTGGACCCGGCCCGGACTCGTCACCGCCGAGGCCGAACCCACCATCCACGACGCGCTCACCGCCACCGACCTGCTGGAACACGCCCTGCGCCCGCTGTCCGTGCGCATCCCGCCCGACAGCGTCGCCCACGCGGTCAGCAGCGGCCTCGCCACCCTCCCCGCCCTCGCCGCCAAACGCCTCGACGGGGTGCCCTTCCTGCTCACCGAGCACGGCATCTACCTCCGCGAGCGCTACCTCGGCTACCGCACCGCCGAACAGCGCTGGCCAGTCAAGGCCCTCATGCTCGGCTTCTACCGCGAGCTGAACACCGAGGGCTACCGGCAGGCCGACCTGATCACCCCGTGCAACCAGTACAACCGCCGCTGGGAAGAGCGCGGAGGCGCCGACTCCGAACGGATCCGCACCGTCTACAACGGCGTCGACCCGCACGCCTTCCCCGAGGCCGGTCCCGAACCCGAGGTGCCCACCCTCAGCTGGTGCGGCCGCATCGACCCCATCAAGGACCTCGAAACCCTCATCCGGGCCTACGCGTTCATGCGCGAGGAACTGCCCGCCCTGCGGCTGCGCCTCTTCGGCCCGGTCCCGGCCGGCTGCGAGGAGTACCGGCTGCGCCTGGAGGAGCTCGGCGCCGAACTCGGCGTGAGCGACGGGATCACCTACGAGGGCCGCATCGAGGAGGTCGCGCGGGCCTACGCGGCCGGCAGCGTCGTGATGCTGTCCAGCATCAGCGAGGGCTTCCCCTTCAGCATCATCGAGGCCATGTCCTGCGGCCGCACCACGGTCTCCACCGACGTCGGGGGAGTGCGCGAGGCCGTCGGCGACACCGGACTCGTCGTCCCGCCCCGGGAACCGGAGACCATGGCCCGCGCCACCCTCGCCCTGCTGCGCGACGACGAACGCCGCGCCGAACTGGGCCGGCTGTCCCGCAAGCGCGTCGTCGAGAAGTTCACCCTCCACCAGTCCGTGGACGGCTTCCGGCACATCTACCGGGAACTCGCCGGCCAGCCCGTCCTGCCCGTCCACGCGGGCGACACCTGGACGCAGCGGCTCGCCGACCCCTGGTACAAGGAACTCGCGGCCGACGGGAGCCTGTGGTGAGCGGATCCCTCTGGCTCAAACCGCCCGGCCCCGAAGGGACCTGGGTACCCGTGGGCCACGGCTCCCCGGGCGGCCGCCGCGCACCGCGGCCGTCCGGCTCCGCCGACGGCACCCTGCCGGCGATCCCCCGGCCGCGCCGGGGGGCGCCCGCCGCCGACCCGATGGACGAACTCGCCGAACGGCTCGACCCGTTCATCTCGGCGGCCGTCCACCCCGACGAGATCGCCGCGATCCTTGAATCCGACGGCATGACCGACGAGTACATCCGGCTCACCTACGGCCGCCACGACTCCTTCGGGCTCGCCGAGGAGCTCTACGCCCGGGTGCCCCGCTCCTTCCCGGAGCCCGAACGCGTCCCCGACCCATGGAAGGTGTCCCTCACCGCCTGCCTGCTCCGCGGGGTGATCTTCGCCCTGCCCGGTCTGGCCTACGTGCTCGGCGCGCCCCTGCTCGACGGCCCCCCGGACCGCCTCGGGCTGCCGGCGGGCACCCTGACCCTGCTCGCCGGGGCCCTCATCGGCTGGGTCTGGGACCAGACCCTGTCCCACCGGGCCTACTCCTGGCTCGGCCTCGGGGACCGGGCCGCCGCCGGGCGCACCCTCCTCGTCGGAGCCCCCGCCGGGGCCCTCCTCGGTACCGCCGCCGCGCTGACCGTGCCCGGCGGGCCGCCGTTCTCGTACGCCTTCGCCGCCGGCCAGGCCCTGTACGTCGGGGCGGCCACGGTCCTGCTGGTCCTCGGCCGGGAACGGGTGCTCCTCGCCGCGCTCGGCCCGATGGCCGCCGGGGCCGTCCTCGCCCTGTTCCTCGACCTGCCCGTGCCCCTGCGGGTCACCCTGCTGGTCGTGTCCCTGCTGGCCGCCTGCTTCCTGGCCGTACGGGAACTGCCGCTGGCGGGCGGCCTGCGGGCCGCCGCCCGCCGGGTCCGCGGCTGGACGCGGCACCGCCCGGGCGAACGCGGCCCCGTGCGCTGGCAGATGCTGCGCGGCGCCGAGGAGGAGTACACCCGGCGCGGCCCCCGCATCGGGGACTCCGTCCCGTACGGGGTGTTCGGCCTCGGCACCGGCCTGCTGGTGCTGTACGCCGCACTCGGCGAGGTCCTCGCCGGGGGCCCCGCCGAGGCGGTCGCCGCCCCCTCGGCGGTGGCCCTCACCCTCAGCATGGGCCCCGCCGAATGGCTCCTGCACCGGTTCCGCAGCGGCAGCCTCGCCGGGCTGCGCGCGGCCCGCTCCCCGCACGCCTTCCGGCGCCGGATGCTCACCACGCTGGCCCGCTGCCTGGCCTCCTACCTGGTGGTGCTGCTGGCCCTCGGCGTCACCGGAACCCTGCTGTGGCCCGACGCCCCCGGTCTGACGGGCGTACGCGTCGCGACCCTGCTCCTCCTCGGCGCCGTGATGTGGACCGGCCTGCTCCTGCAGTCCTTCGGGGCGGTCCGGCCCGCCGCCGTGGTCTGCGCCTCGGCGGCCGTCGCCCAGAGCCTGGCGCTGCTGACCGGCCTCGGACAGCCCCGGCTCGTCCAGCTCGTGGTCGCCGGGACCGCCGCCGCGGCCCTGGCCGTCCTTGTCTGCCTGCTCCTCGGCCGTGCGACGGCCCACCGGTGAGCGCCGCCCGCGACGCCCACGCCTTCGGCGGCCCGGCCCGCCCGTACGAGAAGAAGGACCCCATGCTGCTGGTGCCCCTGTACGAGCACCCCGCCGACCGCCCCGACGAGTGGGAGCGGCTCATCCGCTCCGCGGGCCGGCTGCACTCGGTGGTGCTCAACCCCGACAGCGGGCCGGGCCGGGCCCGCGACGAACGGTTCGCCGCCGTCGCCGACCGCCTGCGCGACGCCGGGGTGCCCGTCCTCGGGTACGCCGACACCGACTACGGGCGGCGCCCGCACGCGGCCGTCGTCCAGGACCTGCTCCGGCACCGCGACTGGTACGCCACCGACGGGGCCTTCCTCGACCAGGCCGCCGCCGACCCGGAACTCCTGCCGCACTACACGCGGCTCGCCGTCGCCGCCCGCGCCGCCGGGGCCCGTACGCTCGTACTGAACCACGGCGTCCACCCGCACCCCGGGTACGCCGGGCTCGCCGACCTGCTCGTCACCTTCGAGGGCCCCTGGGACGCCTACCGGGACGCGGCCACCGCCCCGCCCTGGACCGCCGACCACCCCGCACAGCGCTTCTGCCACCTCGTGTACGCCGTTCCCCCGGACGCCCCCGCCGCCGAACTCGCGGCGCAGCGCCGGGCCGGAGTGCACTGCGCGGTCCCCGGCACGGGCGCGCACCCGTGGGGAACCCTCCCGTACGCCCTGGAGGCGGCCGGATGAAGCGTTTCGCCGTCCTGCTGGTCACGGCGCTGCTCCTGCTCACCGCGTGCAGCGCCGAACCGGACGACGACCCGGGGCCCGGCCCGGACCCGGCGCCGGGGGAACGCTGGCAGCCCAGACCCGGCACGGCCTGGCAGTGGCAGCTCAGCGGGAAGCTCGACACCTCCGTCGACGTGCCCGTCTACGACGTCGACGGGTTCACCACGACGAAGGACCAGGTGGCCCGGCTCAAGAAGGACGGCCGGCGCACCATCTGCTACCTGTCCACCGGTGCCTGGGAGGACTTCCGTCCCGACGCCGGCGACTTCCCGGAGTCGATGCTCGGCAAGGGCAACGGCTGGGAGGGCGAACGCTGGCTCGACATCCGCCGCCTCGCCGAGCTCGAACCGCTCGTCGCCAAACGGTTCGACATGTGCCGGGACAAGGGCTTCGACGCCGTGGAACCCGACAACATGGACGCCTACCGCAACGCCTCCGGCTTCCCCCTCACCGCCGACGACCAGCTGAAGTACAACCGGCTGATCGCCCGCCTCGCCCACGACCGGGGGCTCGCCGTAGGCCTCAAGAACGACCTCGACCAGATCCCTCAGCTGGTCGGCGACTTCGACTTCGCGGTCAACGAGCAGTGCGCCGAGTACCGCGAGTGCGAGCGGCTGACACCTTTCATCGAGGCCGGCAAGGCCGTCTTCCACGTCGAGTACGAACTCCCCGCGGACCGTTTCTGCGAGGGCACGCGCGCGCTCAAGCTCAGCTCCCTGGAGAAGAAGTACGAACTGGGGGCCTGGCGGAAGGAGTGCTAGGGCCTGTCGTCAAACTCCCGTCTGCCCCGCGACGCCTGGCACGCGCTCTCGCCGCACCGGGCGAAAGCCAAGTACGTCCAGTACGCGGGCTTCCGCCCGGCGCACCGAGAGCACGCACCAGACGCCGCAGGGCCGCCCTCCGGGCGACGACGGGAGTTTGACGACAGGCCCTAGTGCCGTGACCGGGCCGGGGTCAGGTCGGCAGGATCGCGTGGACGCGGTAGCCGCCGCCGAAGCGCGGGCCGGCGAAGCAGGAGCCGCCCAGGGCGCCCGTCCGTTCGCGCATGCCGAGCAGGCCGTGGCCGCCGTTCGGATCGGACGGCTCCGGCGACGGGTCCGCGCCGTCACCCCCGTCGTCCAGCACGGTCACCTCCACCGAGGCGCCGACCCGCACCACGCTGACCTCGGCCCTGGCTCCCGGGCCCGCGTGCTTGCGCACGTTGGTCAGCGCCTCCTGGATCACCCGGTACGCCGCCAGGTCCACGGCGGAGGGCAGGGCCGCCCGCTCCCGCCCCAGCTCCACGAACACCTCCACCGGCAGCCCGGCGTGCCGGAAGGTGTCCAGCAGCTCGTCCAGTACGGCCAGTCCGGGGGCCGGTTCGGTCGGAGCCTCCGGGTCGCCGGACTGCCGCAGCAGCCCGACCGTGGCGCGCAGTTCGTTCAGCGCGGACCGGCTCGCGTCCCGTACGTGGGCGAGGGCCTCCTTCGCCTGGTCGGGGCGCTTGTCCATGACGTGCGCCGCCACCCCCGCCTGCACGTTGACCAGGGCGATGTGGTGGGCCACCACGTCGTGGAGGTCCCGGGCGATGCGCAGCCGCTCCTCCGCGACCCGCCGCCGCGCCTCCTCCTCCCGGGTCCGTTCGGCCCGTTCGGCCCGCTCCCGGATCGCGTCGACGAAGGCCCGGCGGCTGCGCACCGCGTCCCCGGCGGCCGCGGCCATCCCGGTCCAGGCGAAGATGCCGAGGTTCTCCTGCGCGTACCAGGGCAGCGGTCCGGCCAGCATGGCCACGCCCGTCAGCCCGGCCATGGTGAGCAGGCCGATCCGCCAGGTCGTGGGCCGGTCGGTGCGGGCCGCCACGGTGTACAGGGCGATCACCGTGCACATGGCGACGGGCGCCCTCGGCTCGCCGGTCGTCAGCTCCAGCAGGGACAGCCCGCAGGTGACGGCGAGTACGGCGCGCGGCCGTCGGCGCCGCAGCACCAGGGCCGCCGCGCCGAGGACCATCAGCAGCAGGGAGAACGGATCCGGGGCGCGGGTCCCGAAGGTGGGCCCGTGCGGTCCGTGCGGATCGGCGAAGGACCCGACGACCATGGCCACGAGCGCCCCGAACGCGAGCACCGCGTCGGTGGCCAGCGGATGGGCGCGCATCCACTGGCGGGTGGGGGCGAACGGCCCGAGGTCTGTGCTCACGCGGATACGGTACGGGCTCCCGCGCGCGGCGCGTACGGCTCAGGCGGGCCGCGGGGGAGGGGGCGGCGGAGGCCGTCGCCCGAGGGGGGTCCGGGAGCGGACCGGCCCCCATTTCGCGCGGACCGCGCACAGGGCCATGACGGCGGCGATGGCCGCCAGGTGTTCCTTGCCGGCGAGGTTGTTCTTGAACAGCACCTCGGCGATCATCACCACGATCACCAGGGCCCCGGTGAGGTAGGCCCGGTAGCGCCAGCACACGTAGATGGCCAGGCCCACCACCGCCGCCGAGGGCCCGGTGTCGTTGACGATCCGGTCGGACTCCGGCAGGCCGAGGGGATGGTCGGGGCCCACGGAGAGGCCGATCCGGGCGTAGGTGGTCCCGGCGAGGGTGGCGACGTAGCCGATCAGCAGGGTCCGCCACCAGCCGATGCAGATCTCGGAGATCCCGAAGACCAGCAGGATCTGCGCGAGCGCCCCCCACACCGGCAGGTCCAGCGCGGGGACGAACAGCGACAGCGGCGTGCGCAGGAGGGCCAGCCACAGCGGGTCGGCGGCCTTGACCGAGCCGAGGTTCTGGACCGGCTGGAAGCCCCAGGACGTGTTCTGCACGATCTGGAAGGCGGAGGTCAGGCAGACGGCGCCGATCGTCATCGGGACCGCCCGCCACGAGTCGCGGACGAGGGCGTCCCGGACCGTCCGGAACAGGGGGCCCCACTCCCGGCGGGCGAACCGTCGTAGCGGGGCCTTCGTCCGGGTCGTCGTCCGAGCCGTCAACGAATCGTCTCCAGATGTCTGCGGTGCAGCCACTTCGGCAGGCCGGGCGCCTCCAGGAAGCCCTCGGCCCGGCCCGCCGCGATACCGATCCGCAACAGGTCGGAACTCTTCTCGAAGAGCATGAACCGCGGTTCCCAGATGGGCCGGTATTTGGCGTTGGCCCGGTAGAGGGACTCGATCTGCCACCAACGGGAGAAGAAACTCAGCAGCGAGCGCCACATGCGCAGCACCGGACCCGCTCCGAGCCTCGATCCCCGCTCGAAGACGGAACGGAACATCGCGAAGTTCAGTGAGACCTGTGTGACCCCGATCTCCCTGGAGCGTTCCAGGAGTTCGATGACCATGAACTCCATCAGGCCGTTCTCGGAATCCCGGTCACGGCGCATCAGGTCGAGGGAGAGCCCCTTGGGGCCCCACGGCACGAAGGACAGTACGGCGCGCAGGTCGCCGTTCCCGTCGGTGCACTCCAGCATCACGCACTGGCCGTCGTCAGGATCGCCCAGCCGGCCCAGCGCCATGGAGAAGCCGCGTTCGGTCGCGCCGTCGCGCCAGTCGTCGGCGCGCTCCAGGAGGACGGCCATCTCGTCGGCCGGGATGTCGGCGTGGCGGCGGATCCGGACGGTGTACCCGGCCCGCTTGACGCGGTTGTAGGCCTGGCGGACCGTGCGCATGGCCCGGCCCTCCAGCGTGAACTCGGCGGTTTCCACGATGGCCTCGTCGCCGAGTTCCAGCGCGTCCAGGCCGTGCCGGGCGTAGATCTGCCCGGCCTCCTCGCTCGCGCCCATCACGGCCGGAACCCAGCCGTGCTCGCGGGCCTCCGCCAGCCACGGCTCGATCGCGCCGGGCCAGGCCTCGGGGTCGCCGATGGGGTCGCCGGAGGCGAGCGAGACCCCGCCGACGACCCGGTAGGTGACGGCGGCCTTGCCCGTCGGGGACCAGATGACGGACTTCTCGCGGCGCAGCGCGAAGTAGCCGAGCGAGTCCCGGTCGCCCTGCCGGGCGAGCAGGGCCCGCAGCCGCTCCTCGTCGTCGGCGGTGAGCGGGTCGACGGCGCGGCGCGAACGGAAGGCCGCGAACAGCACCGCGAGGAGCAGCAGCATCGACATCACGTTGACGAAGACGTCCACCCAGGCGGGCGTGGTGATCGCGTTGTACGCCTTGTCGTCGGGCGCCAGGGTGATCAGCCGCATCACGCCGTACCGCCAGCGGGCCAGGAACGTCGCGTCGGCGCGGTCGGCGTCGGTGTTGGTCGCGCCGACGAGCAGGGCGGCGACCAGCGAGGTGACGAGCAGGCCGACGGCGCCCACGGCGGTCGCCAGCTTGGGGTTGGAGCGGTCGCCCTTGGCGTAGAACTCGTGGCGGCCCAGCAGCAGGGCGCCGACGAAGGCCGCGGTCAGGGCGAGCGAGAACCAGTTCTGCGCGTGGTCGCGGAACTCCGGGTAGCAGAAGTCGAGTTCGCCGCCGGTGCAGGGGGCGAAGGCGGCGACCGCGAACGCCAGCAGCAGCATTCCGCTGACGACGAGGTTCAGGATCCAGGCGGCCCGCTTGCGGCGGCCCATCGTCACCGCCAGCAGCAGCGAGAACAGCCCGGAGGCGAAGCCCGCGGTGAGCAGGTACGGGGTGTAGAAGTCGGCGGTGTTGTGCCGGCGCAGGTCCTGCCCGAGCGAAAGCCACACCGCGCTCAGGAAGTTGACGAAGGTGACGGTTCTCAGGTACCAGACCGCGAAGCCCGCGGCACGCCGCGAACGCGTGCTCCCCCTGCGGGTCTCCGGCCTCCCGGCGGGGTCGCCGCCGGTTTCCCTCCTGCCGTTGGAACCCTTGCCGGACGCCTGTGCGGGGCTCCGGTCGGTCTCTGCGCTGGTCAAGCGGACCTCTCCCATGAAAAGCGATGATATGGGGCATCGCTGTCCACGGACGGTCCGGGCGCCGCGGACTGGTCGGGTCCGTGGCGCCCGTCGCCTCACTCCACCGGCTGTTCCACCACCCGCTCCGGGAGGTCCGCCGCGAGCGCGGCAGCCGCCTGGACCAGGGGGAGCGCCAGCAATGCCCCGGTTCCTTCTCCCACAGTGACGCCGTGGTCGAGCACAGGGTTGAGTGCCATCCGGTCCAGTGCCTTCGCCTGGCCCGGTTCGCCGCTGGCCTGGCCCGCCAGCCACCAGTCCGGGGCACGGAACGCCGCCCGCTGGGCCACGAGCCCGCACGCCGCCGAGACGACCCCGTCGAGGATGACGGGCGTACGGCGCACCGCGCACTGGAGGAGGAACCCGGTGATCGCGGCGACGTCCGCGCCGCCGACCGCCGCCAGCAGCGCCACCTGGTCGCCGAGGACCGGCCGGGCCCGGCGCAGCGCGTCGCGGATCGCCGCGCACTTGCGCATCCAGGTCAGGTCGTCGATCGGCACCCCGCCGCGGCCGGTGACCACGGAGGCGTCCGTACCGCAGAGCGCGGCGACGAGGGTGGCGGCCACCGTGGTGCCGCCGACGCTCAGGTCCCCGAGCACGACCAGGTCCGTACCGGAGTCGGCCTCCTCGTCGGCGATGCGGATGCCGAGCTCAAGGGCGGCGCGGGCCTCCTCCGCCGTCAGCGCGTCCTCCCGGTCGATCCGCCCGCTCCCGCGCCGTACGCGGTGGCGCACCACGTCCTCGGGCAGCAGCTCCGGATCGCAGTCCAGCCCCGCGTCCACGATCCGTACGGTGGCACCGAGCCGCCCGGCCAGGATGGACACCGGGCTGTTCCCGTCGAGGACGGAGCGCACCAGCTCGTGGGCGGTGCCCGCGGCCCGCGCGGAGACCCCCTCGGCGGCGATCCCGTGGTCGGCGGCGAACAGCACGACGCGCGGCCGTCCGATCGGCCGGACCGGGACCCGGCCCTGCGCGGCGGCGAGCCACTCGGCGAGGTCGTCGAGCCGGCCCAGCGCGCCGGGCGGCACCGCCAGCCGCTCACGGCGATCCTCGGCGTCACGCCGGACGCCCCCGTCGGGGCGCTCGATCAGATCGGAGAAGTCGTCGAGATTCAGCGTGGTCATCTGCCAGAGCGTACAGCCGGTGAGGCCCTGCCCAAGCCCCCTGGGAGGGGGTCGGCGGGCCCGTCCGCGACGGCTACTCCTTGAGCACCGACACCTGTCCCGCGACCACCAGCAGCACGTGCTCGCACTCCCCGGCCACCGCGTTGTTCAGCCGCCCCAGCTCGTCCCGGAAGCGGCGTCCCGACGCCGTCGCGGGGACCACCCCGGAACCCACCTCGTTGCTCACCAGCACCACCGGACGGCGCGTCGCGCGGACCGCGGCCACCAGGTCGGCGACCCGCTCGCGCAGCTCCTTCTGCCCGCCCGCCGCCCACACCGCGTCGTCCCAGGCCCCGGCCCGGTCCATGGCGTCGGTCAGCCACAGCGACAGGCAGTCGATCAGCAGCGCCGGCCCGGCCTCCTCCAGCAGCGGCACCAGCTCGCAGGTCTCCACCGTCCGCCAGCTCGCCGGCCGCCGCTCACGGTGCAGGCCGACCCGCTGCGCCCATTCCGCGTCACCGTCGCGGGTACCGCCCGTGGCGACGTAGACCACCTCCGGGTAGGCCGCCAGCCGCCGCTCCGCCTCGAAGGACTTGCCCGAACGGGCCCCGCCCAGCACCAGCGTCCGGCGCGGCACGTCCGGCACCGCGTGGTACTCGCCGGCCACCACCGTGGTCCCGTCCGGCACCGCCCGCGCCCCGGCCGCCGCGCACCGCCGCTCCAGCTCCCGGCCCGGCGGGGTGTCGTGGTCCAGGTGCACGGCGATCACGTCGGTGGCCGGGCCGACCGCGCCGCTCGCCCGCAGCCGTGCCAGCGCCTCCGGCCGGCCGAGCACGTCCGCGAGGACCATGTCGTACGCGCGCTGCGCCGACGTCCCGTTCGTGCCGGCCGGGGCCCCGCCCGGGGGGAGGTACAGCAGCCGGCTGCCGTCGGGGCCCGTGACCTCGTAGCCGGTGCCCGGCGCGTCCATCGGCACGGCCCGCACCCGGTGCCCGCTGATCACCGACAGCTCCCGCCCGTCCGGGACCCGCCCCGCGGCCGGCAGGCCCGGCGGCAGCTCGACGGCCGGCCCGTCGTGCGGATGGGTCAGGAGGACCTGCCGTACGCCGGCCAGCGAATGCCCGGCGCGGGCACCGGCCAGCACCGCCCCCGGGGTCAGGTCGAGCAGCAGCGCCCCGTCCACGAGTACGGCCGTCGCGGCGCGGGACCGGGTGCCCACGGAGACCGCGCAGGCGGCGCAGGGACAGCCGGGGCGGGGCAGTCCTTCGGGTGTACCGGTGCCGAGCAGAGTGAGTTCCACACGGAGATCCTCCCGCGTCGCCGGGACTGGTGCGCGCCCGGTTACTCTGCGGGCACACTCAAGGTGAGAAGCGGACGAGCAACGGAGGCGGACATGGCGTGGACGTGGCGGTTCGAGACGGCCGAGGGCACCGAGACCGCACCGGCGGTGGTACCGGAGGAGTTCACCACGCAGGGGGACGCGGAGTCCTGGATCGGTGAGTACTGGAAGGACCTGCTGGAAGGCGGCACCGAGCAGGTGAAGCTGTCCGACGACAGCGGCACCGAGCTGTACACGATGAGCCTCCGCGCGGCCCTCGACGCCTGATCCGGCCGGGCCCGCCCCCGGACCCCGCCGAAGCGGGGTCCGGGGAAGCGGCGTACCGGAAGAAACTGCCTAGCCGCGGACCCCGCACAGGTGCAGGAGCGCCGCCACCGCGCGGTAGGGGTCGGTCCGCCCGGCGCGTTCCTCGGCGGCCAGCAGCCGCTCCAGTTCCTCGTCGCGCGGCAGCTCGTCCCCGGCCTCGGTGCCGTCCGTGAAGACCCGGACCCCGTACCAGGTGTGCAGGGGCGCGCCGATCCCGGACAGCGTCGCCGTCAGCCCGGCCAGCCGGTCGGCCCGTACGTCCAGGCCGAGCCGGTTCCTGTAGTCCACGGTGTCGAAGGCGGCCAGCGCGGCCGTCCAGTCACCGGACTGGCCCGGCCGCATGGCGAGCGCGTCGCCGTTGCGCACGAGCAGGGACAGCAGTCCGCCCGGGGCCAGCATCCGGGCGAGCCCGGCCAGCATGGCGTCGGGTTCGGCCACGTACATCAGGACGCCGTGGCAGAGCACCACGTCGAAGCTGCCCGGCCCGAAGTGGGCTCCGGTCTCACGGCCGTCACCCTCCAGCAGGGTGACCCGGTCGCGGATCCCGGCGGGTTCCGCGGCCAGCGCGGCCCGGGCGACCTCCAGCATGGCCGGGTCCTGTTCCAGGCCGGTGACCTTGTGCCCGGCGCGGGCGAGGCGCAGCGCCTGGGTGCCCTGGCCCATGCCGACGTCGAGGACGCGCAGCCGCTGCCCGACGGGGAAGCGGTGCGCGATCTGTTCCTCGACCTGCCGGCCCACGAGTTCCTGGCGGACGGCGTTGCGCAGTCCGCCCAGACCCTCCAGCCACAGCCGGGCTCCCCCGGAGAAACCGTCCCCCGACGCCCCAGATGCTCCGGGCGTCGCTCGGCTCAGGGCCGTTCCCCGCGCTTGACCTGCGGCTTCGGCAGGCGGAGCCGGCGCATCTGGAGGGTGCGCATCAGGCCGTACGCGACGGCGCCGCGGCGGGGCTCGTCCGCGAAGCGCTCGTTCAGCGCCTTGCGGAGACGGAACACCAGGCCGACGGAGTCGACGATGATCAGGGCGATCACACCGAGCCACAGCATCAGGGCGATGTTCTGGATCGACGGCACCCGGACCATGCTCAGCACCAGGATGATCACTGCCAGCGGCAGGAACATCTCGGCGACGGAGAAACGGGAGTCCACGAAGTCGCGGACGAACCGGCGGACGGGGCCCTTGTCACGGGCGGGCAGATAACGCTCGTCACCACTGGCCAGCGCTTCGCGCTGCTTGGCCATCTCTACGCGGCGGCGCTCACGGGCTCGCTTGGCGTCCTCCTTGCGATTGCCGGTCGAGGCCACCACGGCCTTGCGCTGCGACTGGGCCACAGCACGCTTCGGCGTCGGGCGGCCCTTCGGGGCCTGCGGGTCACGGGGCTGCGAGAGGTCGGCGCTCACCTTGTCGGTGGCGGCGGCCTTCTCTTCCTTGGAGGAGCGGCTACCAAACACAAAACCCAAGCCTACGTGGTCGAGGGCACGTGCCCCACCCCGGCGGGGAACGATCCGGCAACGGCGGGCGTCTTCCCAGTAGCGGTTCCCGTGGGCACTCCCGGGAGGCCCCGGAGCGTTTCCGGGGTTCTCGGGGATCACCTACTCCTTACGCCTGACACGGTGCGGGCGTAGTCGTCCTGGAGGAGGAGCGCATCCGTACGCGAACAGTGCGGTAATAGATGCAGGGCCCGTACTGTGGTCCTGTCGGTGACCTTGAGCGAAGTCCGTCAGAAGGGGGCGCGCGAAGCCCATGAGCGGTGTCATGAAGCGTATGGGGATGATCTTCCGCGCGAAGGCGAACAAGGCCCTTGACCGGGCCGAGGACCCGCGCGAGACCCTTGACTACTCGTACCAGAAGCAGCTGGAACTGCTCCAGAAGGTACGCCGCGGCGTCGCCGACGTGGCGACCTCCCGCAAGCGCCTGGAACTGCAGCTGAACCAGCTCCAGGGCCAGTCGGCCAAGCTGGAGGACCAGGGCCGCAAGGCGCTCGCCCTCGGCCGCGAGGACCTGGCCCGTGAGGCCCTGTCCCGCCGCGCCTCGCTCCAGCAGCAGGTCAGCGACCTGGAGGTGCAGCACCAGACCCTCCAGGGCGAGGAGGAGAAGCTGACCCTCGCCGCCCAGCGCCTCCAGGCCAAGGTGGACGCCTTCCGCACGAAGAAGGAGACCATCAAGGCCACGTACACCGCGGCCCAGGCGCAGACCCGGATCGCCGAGTCCTTCTCCGGCATCTCGGAGGAGATGAGCGACGTCGGCCTGGCGATCCAGCGGGCCGAGGACAAGACCGCACAGCTCCAGGCCCGGGCCGGCGCGATCGACGAGCTGCTGGCCTCCGGTGCGCTGGACGACCAGAGCGGGCTGGCGCGCGACGACATCCAGACCGAACTGGACCGCCTCTCCGGCGGCACCGACGTCGAGCTGGAACTCCAGCGGATGAAGGCCGAACTGGCGGGCGGCCCCTCGGCGCAGCAGCAGGCCATCGAGGGCGGCGCCCCCGGCACCACCCAGCCGTCGCAGACCCAGCACCGGTTCGACAAGCAGTAGGACGGGGCCCGTCATGATTGTCCGCATCATGGGGGAGGGGCAGGTGAGGATGGCCGACGACCACTTCACCGAGCTCAACAAGCTGGACGACGAACTGCTCGCCGAGATGGAGAGCGGTGACGAGGACGGCTTCCGGCGCACGCTGGGCGCACTGCTCGAAGCCGTGCGGCGGCTCGGCGAGCCGCTCCCGGACGAGGCGCTGGAGCCGTCCGAGCTGATCCTGCCCGGACCCGACGCCACGCTCGACGAGGTCAGGGACATGCTCAGCGACGACGGGCTGATCCCCGGCTGACCTCCTCGCCGGCCGGCCGTACGGGCACCAGGACACCGACGTGCGAAGGGCCCGCCCCCTGACTCAGGGGGCGGGCCCTTCGCATACGCGCCCGCTCACTCCCGCCGACCGCGTTTCTCGTGCCTCTCGTGCTTTTCCCGTTTCTCCTGCCGCTCCTGTTTCTCCACCGCGGCCCGGTCCGGGTCGGGGGTCCCGCCGATGAAGTTCTCGAAGCGGCGGCGCGGGTGCGCCCAGCGCCGGTCGTGGTGGAAGGCGCGCAGCCCGGCCCTGGCGCGGGCGCGCGGGCGGTTCGCGTAGAACCTCTTCGCGTACGGGGAGCCGGGCCGGGCCAGCCGCACCGCGCCGATCAGGGCGACGAAGGGGACCACCAGGCCGAAGACCGCGGTGCGCGCCTTGCCCTTCCACAGGGCGATCAGGGCCAGGAAGAAGTTGGTGGCGGTGTTCATGACCACCAGCCCGCGGTTCTGCCGTTCGTCGGCGGTCAGCTCGTTCACCCCGAACGGCAGGAACCCGCCCAGGACCAGCGCCACCAGCGCCGCCGTCACCACCACGACCTCGACGCTCTTGCGGCCCTGCTCGCTCCAGTACACGTCGTCGAGGTGCAGGATCAGCGCGAACTCGTCCAGCACCAGGCCCGCACCGAGCCCGAAGAGCACGGCCGAGAGGCCCGCGCCGAACCCGTGCCGGCCGCTGCCGACGGCCCCGAACCCGCCGACGATCACCAGGACCACCCCGGGGACCACGTGGTGGACGTGGATCCCGCCCGGAGTGATGTTCTTGAAGGGGCCCTTCCCGGCGCGGATCATCCGCGTGATCACCCGGGTGACGAGGAACGAGGTCACGAACGCCAGCAGGGCGAGCAGCAGCGGGAGCTTCCCTGGTTCGACGATGTTGCGGTACCACCAGTGACCCATCGCACCAGCTCTCTGTGTGGCGGCTCCCGATTTGGCGCGTATGAGGCAATTTACCGTCCTCCCGGAGCGGGTAGCGTTCCCGCCGATGAAAGATTCGTTCGACGATCCGCCCCCCGTGCCGCCCTCCGAGCGCGCCTCCCTGCCCGACGGGCTCCGCTTCGCGTTCGGCACGCTGACCGTGCTGCCCGCGCGCATCACCCGCTGGGACCGGCCCGCCGCCCGCACCGGCATGGCCTGCGCCCCCCTCGCCGGCCTCGCCGTCGGGCTGCTCGCCGCCGTGCCCGGCGCCCTCATGGTGCTCCTCGACGGCGGGCCGCTGCTCGCCGCCGCGGTCACCGTCGCCGTGCCGGCCGCGCTGACCCGCGGGCTGCACCTCGACGGCCTGGCCGACACGGCCGACGGACTGGGCAGCGCCAAGCCCGCCGAGGACGCGCTGCGGATCATGAAGCAGTCCGACATCGGCCCCTTCGGGGTCATCGCCCTGCTGATCGTCCTCCTCGTGCAGGCGGCCGCCCTCGCCGACATCTACGCCGACAGCTGGGTACGGGGCGCCCTCGCCACCGTCGTCGCCGCCGTCACCGCACGGCTCGCGATGACCCTCGCCTCCCGCGAAGGCGTCCCCGCCGCCCGCCCCGAGGGGCTCGGCGCGACGGTCGCGGGCGTCGTCCCGTACCGCGCGGCGGTCGCGGTGACCGTCCTGGTCACGGCGGCGGCGGCCCTCGCCGCCCTGCCGCTGGGCCTGCCCGCCGCCGCCCAGTACGCGGCGGCCGTCCTGGCCGCGCTGGCCGCCGCCGAATTCCTCCTGCGCCGCTGCGTCCACCGCTTCGACGGAGTCACCGGCGACGTCTTCGGCGCCCTCAGCGAAACCGCCGCCACCACCACCCTCCTCCTCCTGGCCCTGGGCTGACGCCGCCCCCCTGGCCCGTGGCCGACGCCGTGTGCCGCGTACCCTCGGGGCGTGGACGAGAGCGTGCAGCAGACGCAGGGCGGGGCTCCCATCAGGGTGCTGCTCGCCGACGACCAGGCGTTGCTGCGCAGCGCGTTCAAGGTGCTCGTCGATTCCGAGCCCGACATGCTGGTCGTCGGGGAGGCCTCCGACGGGGCGCAGGCGTACGCCCTCGCCCGTGAACGGCGGGCCGACGTCGTCCTCATGGACATCCGGATGCCCGGTACCGACGGCCTCGCCGCCACCCGGATGATCAGCGCCGACCCGGAACTCGCCGCGGTCCGCGTCGTCATGCTGACCACCTTCGAGGTCGACGAGTACGTCGCCGCCGCCCTGCGCGCCGGCGCCTCGGGCTTCCTCGGCAAGGGCGCCGAGCCCGACGAGCTCCTCAACGCCATCCGCGTGGCGGCCGCCGGGGAGGCCCTGCTGTCCCCGGCCGCGACCAAGGGGCTCATCGCGAGCTTCCTCGCGCAGGGCGGACACGCCGACGCCCCCGCCGCCGGCTCGGCCCACGCCGAACGGCTCGCCGCGCTGACCGGCCGCGAGCGCGAGGTCCTCGTCCACGTGGCCGGGGGCCTGTCCAACGACGGGATCGCCGCCCGCCTGGAGGTCAGCCCGCTGACCGTCAAGACCCACGTCAACCGGGCCATGGCCAAGCTCGGCGCGCGGGACCGGGCGCAATTGGTGGTCATCGCGTACGAATCGGGCCTGGTGCGGCCGCGCGCCGAGTGACCGGCCGGAGCGTGCGGCGCTCGCCGCAGTAGGAGGGACTACTGCGGACGCGGTATGCCGCAGATAAGGACGGGACCTGCGAGCGACGCGATCGGCCCCCGGCGTACGAAAGGCTGGGGTTCCCTCGCGCCTGCCTGACGGCATGAGTACGTACACGTCACTGCAGAGAGATCCCATCCATGTCCTGGCTGTCCCGCTTCAGCCTTTCGCAGAGAGCACTGGTCGGCCTCGTGTCGATCGTCGCGCTCCTCTTCGGCGCCATAGCCATCCCGCAGCTCAAGCAACAGCTGCTGCCCTCCATCGAACTGCCCATGGTGTCCGTGCTCGCGCCGTACCAGGGCGCGTCGCCCGACGTCGTGGAGAAGCAGGTCGTCGAGCCGATCGAGGCCACCCTCAAGGGCGTCGACGGCATCACCGGCATCACCTCCACCGCGAGCGAGGGCAACGCCCTCGTCATGGCCACCTTCGACTACGGCGACAGCGGCACCGAGCAGCTCGTCGCCGACGTCCAGCAGGCCGTCAACCGGGCTCGCGTCCGGCTGCCCGCCGAGGTCGACCCGCAGGTGGTGGCCGGCTCCACCGACGACATCCCGACCGTCATCCTCGCCGTCACCTCCGACAAGGACCAGCAGGCCCTCGCCGACCAGCTGGAGCGTTCCGTCGTCCCCGTCCTGGAGGACATCGACGGCGTCGGCCAGGTCAGCATCGACGGGGTCCGGGACCTCCAGGTCACCGTCACCCCCGACAACGCCAAGCTCGCGGCCGCCGGCCTCGACGGCGGCTCCCTCGCCAAGGGCCTCCAGGCGGGCGGCGCGACCGTCCCGGCCGGCTCCTTCGACGAGGAGGGCAAGAACCGCACCGTCCGCGTCGGCGCCGGCTACACCTCGCTCGCCCAGGTCGAGGACCTGCGCCTGAGCCCCGGCCCCGGCAAGCCCGCCGTCCGCCTCGGTGACGTCGCCGCCGTCAAGCAGGAGCCGGCCAGGGCCGACTCCATCACGCGCACCAACGGCAAGCCCAGCCTCGCCGTCGTCCTGACCATGGACAAGGACGGCAGCGCCGTCGCCATCTCGGACGCCGTCAAGGACAAGCTTCCCGAGCTGCGCTCCGCCCTCGGCTCCGGCGCGGCCCTGACCGTGGTCAGCGACCAGGGCCCGGCCGTCGCCAAGTCGATCTCCAGCCTCACCACCGAGGGCCTCCTCGGCCTGGTCTTCGCGGTGATCGTGATCCTGGTCTTCCTCGCGTCGCTCCGCTCGACGTTGGTGACCGCGGTCTCCATCCCGCTGTCCGTGGTCCTCGCCCTCATCGTGCTGTGGACCCGCGACCTGTCGCTCAACATGCTGACGCTGGGCGCGCTCACCATCGCCATCGGCCGCGTCGTCGACGACTCGATCGTGGTCCTGGAGAACATCAAGCGCCACCTCGGCTACGGCGAGGAGCGCGAGGCGGCGATCCTCACCGCGGTCAAGGAGGTGGCCGGCGCGGTCACCTCCTCCACGCTCACCACCGTCGCCGTCTTCCTGCCGATCGGCCTGACCGGCGGCATGATCGGCGAGCTCTTCGGCTCGTTCTCCCTCACCGTCACCGCCGCCCTGCTGGCCTCGCTGCTCGTGTCGCTGACGGTCGTCCCGGTGCTCTCGTACTGGTTCCTGAGCGCGCCCAAGGGCGTGACCGCCGGGGACGCCGAGAGCGCCGCCGAGGCCCGCCGCGCGGCCGAGGAGAAGGAGGCGCGCAGCCGCCTCCAGCGGTTCTACGTACGGGTCCTGGGCTTCGCCACCCGGCGCCGCCTGACCAGTGTGGCCATCGCGGTGGTCGTCCTGATCGGCACGTTCGGGATGACCCCGCTGCTGAAGACCAACTTCTTCGACCAGGGCGAGCAGGACGTCCTGACGGTCAAGCAGGAGCTGGCCCCCGGCACCTCGCTGTCCGCCGCCGACGAGTCCAGCCGCAAGATCGAGAAGGTGCTCTCCTCCGTCGAGGGGATCAAGAGCTACCAGGTCACCGTCGGCTCCTCCGGCTTCATGGCCGCCTTCGGCGGCGGTACGGGCTCCAACCAGGCCTCCTACCAGGTGATGCTGAAGGACTCCGGTGACGGGGAGGCCGTGAAGAAGCGCATCGAGGGCGAGCTGGCGAAGCTCGACGGCATCGGCGACACCCGTATCGCGGCCGGCGACGGCTTCGGCAGCCAGAACCTCAGCGTGGTCGTCAAGGCCGGCGACGCCGGCACGCTCGCGAAGGCCGCCGAGCAGGTCCGCGCCGAGGTGGCCACCCTCAAGGACGTCGCCGACGTCCAGAGCGACCTGGCGCAGTCGGTGCCCCGCATCTCCGTCACCGCCACCCCCAAGGCCGCCGAGGCGGGCCTGGACCAGGCCGCGCTCGGCGCCGTCGTCGCGCAGGCCGTCCGGGGCAACCCGGTCGGCAAGGCCGTACTGGACGACACCGAGCGGGACGTCGTCATCAGGTCCGCCCAGCCGGCCACCACCCTGGCCGAGCTCCAGGCCCTGCCCGTCGGCCCGCTCAAGCTCGGCGACATCGCCGAGGTCAAGGTGGTCCCCGGCCCCGTCGCGATGACCCGGATCGACGGCGCCCGCGCCGCCACCATCACCGCCCGGCCCGTCGGCGAGAACACCGGCGCCGTCAGCACCACCCTCCAGACGAAGATCAAGGCGCTGGACCTGCCCGAGGGGGCGTCGGCCTCCATCGGCGGCGTCTCCGAGGACCAGGACGAGGCCTTCGGCTCGCTGGGCCTGGCCATGCTCGCGGCCATCGCGATCGTCTTCATGCTGCTGGTCGCGACGTTCCGCTCGCTGGTCCAGCCGCTGATCCTGCTGGTCTCCATCCCGTTCGCGGCCACCGGCGCGCTCGGCCTGCTGATCGTCACCGGCACCCCCATGGGCGTCCCCGCGATGATCGGCATGCTGATGCTCATCGGCATCGTGGTGACCAACGCGATCGTCCTGATCGACCTGGTCAACCAGTACCGCGCGCAGGGCCTCGGCGTCGTCGAGGCGGTCGTCGAGGGCGGCCGCCACCGGCTCCGCCCGATCCTGATGACCGCCCTGGCGACGATCTTCGCGCTGCTCCCGATGGCGCTCGGCGTCACCGGCGAGGGCGGCTTCATCTCGCAGCCGCTCGCGGTCGTGGTCATCGGCGGCCTGGTCAGTTCCACCCTGCTGACCCTGCTGCTGGTGCCGACCCTCTACACGATGGTGGAGCTCCGCAAGGAGCGCCGCCGCGCGAAGAAGGCGGCCCGCCTGAAGCCCGTCCCGTCCCCGGCCGAAGCGGAACCCCCGGTCAAGGTCTGACCGGGCCGGCCCCCAAGGCCCCGGACACCGCCGCGCGCTGGTGTCCGGGGCCTTGCCCGTACCCTCCCGGAGCTCACCCGTACCGGTGGTAGCAGCCGCCCGCGTGCTTCCCGGGGACGTCCCTGCGGAACTCGAAGTAGCTCCCCGGTTCGTTCAAGATCGTCTTGATGTCCTCGGAGCGCAGCGCCAGGCAGAACGGCCGCACGATCGGGTCGGCTCCAGCCGGACGTCGGTGATCATCTCCACGTCGCTGGTGTCGTACCGGGTGGACACGGTCGGCTGCAGCATGACGGACGTCCCGCTCTCGTCCCGGTCCAGCTTCAGGGTCACGGGCAGGGCGAGCTCCGTCTGCGGGGTTTCCTGCAACTGCGAGAAGTTGTAGCCCGAGAACGCCAGGGCGGCCACCGAGGCGATGCTCGCGACCCAGGTGTGCCCCGTGCGGAGCTGCTGCCTCACGAGATCGCCCATGGGTCCCAGGGTGCGCTCGGGCGACGCCCGCCGCCCGCCCGCTTGGGCCGCCCGGTGGAAGGGAATGCCGAAGGGGCGCCCGGCGGGTGCCGGGCGCCCCTTCGGCGCGTCGTACGGGCCCCTACGGGAGGGCGAGCATCCGCTCCAGCGCGAGCTTGGCGAAGCTCTCCGTCTCCTTGTCGACCTGGATCCGGTTCACGAGGTTGCCCTCGGCCAGGGACTCCAGTGTCCACACGAGGTGGGGGAGGTCGATGCGGTTCATCGTCGAGCAGAAACAGACCGTCTTGTCGAGGAAGACGACTTCCTTGTCCTCGGCGGCGAATCGATTCGCCAGGCGGCGGACCAGGTTCAGCTCGGTGCCGATGGCCCACTTGGAGCCGGCCGGGGCCGCCTCCAGCGCCTTGATGATGTACTCCGTCGAACCGACGTAGTCCGCGGCCGCCACGACCTCGTGCTTGCACTCGGGGTGCACCAGCACGTTGACGCCGGGGATCCGCGCGCGCACGTCGTTGACCGAGTCCACCGAGAACCGGCCGTGGACCGAGCAGTGGCCGCGCCACAGGATCATCTTGGCGTTCCGCAGCTGCTCGACGGTCAGGCCGCCGTTCGGCTTGTGCGGGTTGTAGAGCACGCAGTCGTCCAGGGACATGCCCATGTCGCGGACGGCGGTGTTGCGGCCCAGGTGCTGGTCGGGCAGGAAGAGGATCTTCTCGCCCTGCTCGAACGCCCAGTCCAGGGCCCTCTTCGCGTTGGACGAGGTGCAGATCGTGCCCCCGTGCTTGCCGGTGAAGGCCTTGATGTCGGCGGAGGAGTTCATGTACGAGACCGGGACGGTGACATCGGCGATGCCCGCCTCCGTCAGGACGTCCCAGCACTCGGCGACCTGCTCGGCGGTGGCCATGTCGGCCATCGAGCAGCCGGCCGCGAGGTCGGGCAGGACGACCTTCTGGTCGTCGCCGGTCAGGATGTCCGCGGACTCGGCCATGAAGTGGACGCCGCAGAAGACGATGTACTCGGCCTCCGGCTTGGCGGCGGCGTCCTTGGCCAGCTTGAACGAGTCACCGGTGACGTCGGCGAACTCGATGACCTCGTCACGCTGGTAGTGGTGGCCGAGGATGAACACCTTGTCCCCGAGCTTCTCCTTGGCCGCGCGGGCGCGCGCCACGAGGTTCGGGTCCGACGGGGAGGGCAGGTCGCCGGGGCACTCCACCCCGCGCTCGCTCTTGGGGTCGGCCTCGCGGCCGAGCAGCAGCAGGGCAAGGGGCGTCGGCTGGACGTCCAAGGGCTGGGCGGTGGTCACGACACGCACCCTTTCTGTTCTGCGACTAGGAACTTCTGAAGACATCGCCAGACGACAGCGCTACCACTTCTCGTCTATTTGACGCTATCTATCATAGCCGCTTCACGTCACTTTGACGATGCCGATAGTGTCGATGTGACGCATTCGCCCGTCCGGGGGCGGCCCCCGGACGGGCTCCCGGGCCGGTCCGCTTCGCCGGGCCCACCCCCACGCGCGGGTGTGCGAGCATGAATGTCTGAAACAAGGAGCGGGACCCGGAATGAATCCGCGGTCGCGCTGGTTGCCACCGACGGCAAGAGTCCGACGTTTCCCCAGCCTCCGGCGGGGAGCCGCCCACTTCGGGAGTGAATGCAGATGTCCGTACAGGACGACAAGACCACTGTGAGCGACGGCATCCTCCTGTCCGACGCCGCCGCCGAGAAGGTCAGGACCCTGCTGGAGCAGGAGGGCCGCGAGGACCTGGCGCTGCGCGTCGCCGTCCAGCCCGGTGGCTGCTCCGGCCTGCGCTACCAGCTCTTCTTCGACGAGCGCTCCCTCGACGGTGACGTCGTCAAGGACTTCGACGGCGTCAAGGTCGTCACCGACCGCATGAGCTCGCCGTACCTGCACGGTGCCTCGATCGACTTCGTCGACACCATCGAGAAGCAGGGCTTCACGATCGACAACCCGAACGCCACCGGCTCCTGCGCCTGCGGCGACTCGTTCAGCTAGTCCTGCCGAGCCGTACGGCTCAACCAGTACGGCGGCGATCCAGTACAGCGCCGTCCAGTACAGCGTCGTCCAGCACAGCGGCGAGGGCCCGGGCCCCGGTCGAATCCGACCGGGGCCCGGGCCCTCGTGCGTTCCCCGGCGGCCGCTACTGGCGGGGGAGCGGCTTCCCCGTCGTCGCGTCGACCACCTTCCGGTCCCCGAGCGGCTCCTTCAGCGTCACCGTCTGCGCCATCTCCTGCGCGACCATGATGCAGGCCTGACCGGGCTTGTTCGGAGTGTCGGTGATCTTCACCAGGACGGACGGGCCCTCCTCCCGCGCCTCCACGGCGTAGCTGCTGCACACCCCGCCCCAGAAGTTCACGGTCAGCTTCCGGTCGGCCTCGGCGTACGAGAACCCGGGCACGGTACGGCCCTGCGGGGGCACCGGGGTTCCCCCGCCGCCCTCGGCCGCGGCCGGCTCCACCACGGTGTGGCCCGCTCCGCCGGACTTCCCGGCCACCTCGAACAGCCAGGCCGGCACCAGGCCCCGCCCGCCGTCCACCGTCCCCGGCGCCAGACCGAGCACGGCTCCCCGTACGGACTCCGTCCGCGGCGGCTTCATCGGGCGCGGCTCCGGGTTGCACGGCACGGTGTCCGTGGCTCCCGTCGGCGTGTCCGGGGTCAGCGGGACGGAGGTCGCGCAGCCGCTCGGGCCCGGACCGGTGCCGTCACCGGTGTTCCGGGCGTTCAGCCGGGCCAGCGCCTCGACCGCCCCGACCACGGGCTGCTCGCCGGACCGGACCGGGGCCTTCAGCTCACCGCTGCCGGCCACCACCTTGGAGTCCGCCCCCACGCTCACCTTGCTGGACCAGCCCTGGGTCGGCAGCCCGCCCACCACCGGGTCGGCGCTCACCACCCGCACCGAACCCTGCACCAGCCGGGCGTCGACGCGGGCGTCACCCTGGCCCGCCGCCGCGAGCACCGGGGCCGCCGCGGCCTTCGCCGCCTCCTCCGACACCGGCTTGCCGCCCGAGTCGGTCCGTGCGGCCGGAGCGTCCGCGCCGCCCTGCGGCAGGGTCGCCGGACCGCAGGTGTCCTTGCCCCGCACGCAGTCGTCGCCGACGCCGTTGCCCGTACCGTCGCCCTGCCCCGGGACGCCCTGGAAGCGCGAGAAGCTCCAGGTGCCGGGTGCCTTGCGGGTGACCGTCAGCCGGGGCCCCGAGCCGTCGGCGGACTCGCCCGCCTGCCAGACGTCGCCGCTCAGCCGGGGCGCGCCGTCGATCCCGAGGGCCTTCGCGAGCCGAGCCACCTCGTCGGAGGTGATCTCGCCGGACGCCGCGAACGAGGGCGCGGTCGCCGGGGCCTCCGGCAGCGGTACGTCGGCCTTGTAGGTCACCCCGGACCCGGACGGGTCCGGCTCTCCGGGGGCGATGCCGTTCGGCGCGGAGGGCGGGGCCGAGGGCGTCGCCGCGTCGCGTGGCGCGGAGGCCGCCCTGTCACCCGTACGGCCGCCGCCACCCGTACCGTCCCCGTGGGCCGTCGAGGCCCAGTAGGCCGTGCCACCGCCGGCCAGCAGGACGGCGGCCGCGATCGAGCCGATGGCCCAGGACGGCCGCCGTCGTGTGGCGCGTGATGTGTCGGGTTGTTCGCTGGTCACCGATTCGCTCCTTCGCCTGTCCCGCCGTACGTGATGCGGGTGTGACGTGGCAGCGGCGGAACCGGTTCCCCCGGGTCCTCTGGTTCCTTGGTCCCCTAGTCCCCGTAGGCGGCCGTGGCGGCGATCAGGCGGGCCGAGTCCGGCGGGACCGAGACGCCGTGGATCTGGGAGGGCGCCACGCGGACCGGCCGGGGGCCCTCCGGGACCCCCCAGTGCGGGGCCATGCGGGCGCAGTCACCCAGGAGCCGTGCGAAGCCGGGCCGCCCGTCGGCGGCGTACTCGGCGTACCCGAAGCCATCGGTAGAGGTCATGGAGGCACGTTAAGCACGCCACGGCGAGTGAAGGAAGTCCTACTACGGGGTAGTTTCGGACGGTCGGCCGCAGGTCGCCGACCGGGTAGTTTTGACTGTCCCCTTGCCGTCCTCCGCAGGAGCGTCCACGCCGTGCGCATCGCAGTCACCGGCTCCATCGCCACCGACCACCTCATGACCTTCCCGGGCCGTTTCGCCGACCAGCTGGTCGCCGACCAGCTCCACACGGTCTCCCTCTCCTTCCTCGTCGACAACCTCGACGTCCGGAGAGGCGGAGTCGGCCCGAACATCTGCTTCGGCATGGGTCAGCTCGGCAGCCGCCCGATCCTCGTCGGCGCGGCCGGCTCGGACTTCGACGAGTACCGCGCCTGGCTGGACCGGCACGGCGTCGACACCGATTCCGTGCGCATCTCCGAGGTGCTGCACACCGCGCGCTTCGTCTGCACCACGGACTCCGACCACAACCAGATCGGCTCCTTCTACACCGGTGCCATGAGCGAGGCCCGCCAGATCGAGCTGAAGGCCGTCGCCGACCGCGTGGGCGGCCTCGACCTCGTCCTCATCGGCGCCGACGACCCCGAGGCGATGCTCCGCCACACGGAGGAGTGCCGCACCCGTGGGATCCCCTTCGCCGCGGACTTCTCGCAGCAGATCGCCCGCATGGACGGCGAGAACATCCGCACCCTGATGGAGGGCGCGACGTACCTCTTCTCGAACGAGTACGAGAAGGGCCTCATCGAGTCGAAGTCCGGCTGGACGGACGAGGAGATCCTCGCCAAGGTCGGCACCCGCATCACCACCCTCGGCTCGCAGGGCGTGCGCATCGACCGCGCCGGCCAGGAGCCGATCGTCGTCGGCTGCCCGGAGGAGACCGCGAAGGTCGACCCGACCGGCGTCGGCGACGCGTTCCGCGCGGGCTTCCTGACCGGCCTGGGCTGGGGCGTCGGCCTGGAGCGGTCCGCGCAGCTCGGCTGCATGCTGGCCACCCTGGTCATCGAGACCCTCGGCACCCAGGAGTACACCCTGGCGCGGGCGCACTTCATGGAGCGCTTCACCAAGGCGTACGGCGACGACGCCGCCGCCGAGGTCCGCGCCCACCTCGCGTCCTGACGCACCGCACCACCGCGTGACCGATCCCGCCCGCCGGCCCGGCGGGCGGGATCCGTCGCGCCGGACTCAGACCAGGCGCCGGACCGTGTACGCCACGCCCGCCGGCCGGGGCGATTCCCCCAGGTACGCGTGGCCCCGCATCCCGCACCAGGCGGGGATGTCCAGCCGCGCCACCTCGTCGTCGGACAGGACGGTCACCGTCCCCCCGACCTCGACCGTGCCGATGACCCGGGCCAGCTCGATTACCGGCTGCGGGCACCGCAGCCCGAGGGCGTCCACCTCCAGGGAGTCCGCCACCGGCGTCACCACCGGCGCCTCCGCCACGCCGAGCTTCTCCCGGACGCCCGCCACCACACCCGGCAGCACCTCCAGGAAGCCGTTGACCTGATCGGCGGTCGTGCCCGGCGGCAGGGACACCCGTACGTTCCCCTCCGACAGCACCCCCATCGCCCGCAGCACGTGACTGGGGGTCAGCGTGGAGCTCGTGCAGGAGGAGCCGGACGACACCGAGAAGCCGGCCCGGTCCAGCTCGTGCAGCAGCGTCTCGCCGTCGACGTACAGGCAGGAGAAGGTGACCAGGTGCGGGAGCCGGCGCTCGGCGTCGCCCACCACCTCCACGTCCGGGACCAGCCGGGCCACCCGCCGCCGGATCCGGTCGACCAGGATCCGCAGCCGGGCCGCCTCCGCGTCGGCCTCCGCCCGCACCGCGCGCAGCGAGGCCGCCGCCGCGACGACCGCCGGGAGGTTCGCGAAGCCGGGGGAGCGCCCCGACTCCCTTTCGTCGGCGGGGCCTTGGGGAGAGAAGCGGACGCCCTTGCGCACCGCCAGCAGCCCCACCCCGGGCGGGCCGCCCCACTTGTGGGCGCTCGCCGTCAGCACCGACCACGCCCCCTCGACCGGTCCCCAGCCCAGCGACTGCGCCGCGTCGACCAGCAGCGGAACCCCGGCCGCCGCGCAGGCCTCGGCCGTCTCCGCCACCGGCTGGACCGTGCCGACCTCGTGGTTCGCCGACTGGAGGCAGGCCAGGGCGGTGTCCGGGGCCAGCGCGGCCGCGTACGCGCCGGGGTCCACCGCCCCGAGCCGGTCCACCGGAACCTCCGTGACCGTGCCCCCGGCCGCCGCGTGCGCGTCCGCCGCGTGCAGGACGGAACTGTGTTCGACCGCCGACACGACCAGATGGCCGCCGACCCGGCGGCGGCCCGCGAGGGCGCCCGCGACGCCCGTGTGAACCGCGTGCGTTCCCGAAGGAGTGAACACGAGCTCGTCGGGGCGGCACCCCACCGCGTCGGCGGCCGCCTCCCGCGCCGCGTCCAGCAGCAGCCGCGCGCGCCGGCCCTCCCGGTACAGCCGGGCCGGGTCCGCCCAGCCCTCGTCCAGGGCGGCCTGCAGGGCCTGTCGGGCGACGGGGTGCAGCGGGGCGGCGGACGCGGTGTCGAAGTACGGCATCGGGCCACGCTAACCCCCGCCCCGCGAACGGCCGGGTCAGGGGCCGTCAGATGTCGTCCGGAGCGGGCCATTCAGGGCCGGATGGCCCGTCCCCCGTACGGCGGATCCACCCCTTCGGGGTCAGTAACGGCGCGTTGGGCACCCTCCCCGCGCGACCCCAAATAGCGTCCAGTAGGGTTTGGTCCGCATAAACATCCAAACCCCTGCCTGCGTCAGGGCCGGCGACCGACCCGAACACGGCCGCAGCCGGCCGCGCGGGCCGAGACTCTCGGGAAGGCGCTACGTGAGTCCCTACGGCTCCGACCGCTCGCCGCGGCGCCCGATGCGGCGGAAGCTGCTGCAGGCGCTGACTGCGGGCGCGGTCCTGGCGACCGCCACTGGTTGCACGTACAACTGGCAAGACTTCCCCCGCCTCGGAATGCCCTATCCGGTCACGGAGGAGGCGCCTCGCATCCTGTCCCTGTGGCAGGGGTCGTGGGCAGCTGCTCTCATCACGGGCATCCTGGTCTGGGGCCTGATCATCTGGAGCGTCATCTTCCACCGGCGTAGCCGGACGAAGATCGAGGTCCCCGCGCAGACCCGGTACAACATGCCCATCGAGGCGCTGTACACCGTGGTCCCGCTCATCATCGTTTCGGTGCTCTTCTACTTCACCGCGCGCGACGAGTCGAAGCTGCTGTCCCTCTCCGCCAAGCCGGCGCACACGATCAACGTGATCGGCTTCCAGTGGAGCTGGGGCTTCAACTACGTCGAGAACGTCGACGGCGACGCGGGCACCCCCGCCGCGCGCGAGCGGGCGAAGCAGGCCGGCGAGGGCAAGCTCGGGACCACGCAGGTTCCCAAGGAGCTCGACGCCATCCCGGACCGCTTCACCAAGGACTTCCCGGCGGGCGCCGAAGGCGTCTACGAGAAGGGCGTCCCCGGCGACCGGAACCCGGAGACGGGCAACCCGGGGCCGACCCTCTACCTGCCCAAGGGCGAGAAGGTCCGCTTCATCCTGTCGTCGAACGACGTCATCCACTCCTTCTGGGTGGTCCCCTTCCTGTTCAAGCAGGACGTGATCCCCGGTCACACCAACGTCTTCGAGGTCACGCCGTCCCAGGAAGGCACCTTCATGGGCAAGTGTGCCGAGCTGTGCGGTGTCGACCACTCCCGGATGCTCTTCAACGTGAAGGTCGTCTCGCCGGAGGAGTACCGGGCGCACCTGAAGGAGCTGGCCGAGAAGGGGCAGACCGGCTTCCTCCCGGCCGGTATCCAGCAGACTGACCCGGCCCGGAATGCGGAAGTGAACAAACTGTGAGCATCCTCAACGAATCTCAGGGTGCCGCCGCAGCTGACTCGTACGAGAACGAGCTGCCGGTACGGCGCAAGCAGCCGGGCAATGTCGTCGTGAAGTGGCTCACCACCACCGACCACAAGACCATCGGCACGATGTACCTGGTCACGTCGTTCGTGTTCTTCATCATCGGCGGGATCATGGCGCTCTTCATGCGCGCCGAGCTGGCCCGTCCGGGCACGCAGATCATGTCGAACGAACAGTTCAACCAGGCGTTCACCATGCATGGCACGATCATGCTGCTGATGTTCGCCACCCCGCTGTTCGCGGGCTTCGCGAACTGGATCATGCCGCTCCAGATCGGCGCGCCCGACGTGGCGTTCCCGCGGCTGAACATGTTCGCGTACTGGCTGTACCTCTTCGGTTCGACCATCGCGGTGGCCGGCTTCGTCACCCCCTCGGGTGCCGCCGACTTCGGCTGGTTCGCCTACTCCCCGCTGTCGGACGCCGTCCGTTCGCCGGGTATCGGCGCCGACATGTGGATCATGGGTCTGGCCTTCTCCGGCTTCGGCACGATCCTCGGTTCGGTCAACTTCATCACCACGATCATCTGCATGCGCGCGCCCGGCATGACGATGTTCCGCATGCCGATCTTCACCTGGAACGTGCTGCTGACCGGTGTCCTGGTCCTGCTCGCCTTCCCGGTGCTGGCCGCCGCGCTCTTCGCGCTGGAGGCCGACCGCAAATTCGGTTCGCACGTATTCGACGCGGCCAATGGCGGCGCATTGCTGTGGCAACACCTCTTCTGGTTCTTCGGACACCCAGAGGTGTACATCATCGCGCTGCCGTTCTTCGGAATCATTTCCGAGGTCATTCCGGTCTTCTCGCGCAAGCCGATGTTCGGTTACATCGGTCTGATCGCGGCGACCATCGCCATCGCCGGTCTTTCGGTGACGGTGTGGGCCCACCACATGTACGTCACCGGCGGTGTGCTGCTGCCGTTCTTCTCCTTCATGACGTTCCTCATCGCGGTTCCGACCGGTGTGAAGTTCTTCAACTGGATCGGCACGATGTGGAAGGGCTCGCTGTCCTTCGAGACCCCGATGCTCTGGGCCGTCGGCTTCCTGATCACCTTCACCTTCGGTGGTCTGACCGGCGTCATCCTGGCCTCGCCCCCGATGGACTTCCACGTCTCGGACTCGTACTTCGTCGTCGCGCACTTCCACTACGTCATCTTCGGCACCGTGGTCTTCGCGATGTTCTCCGGATTCCACTTCTGGTGGCCGAAGTTCACCGGCAAGATGCTGGACGAGCGCCTCGGAAAGATCACCTTCTGGACGCTGTTCGTCGGCTTCCACGGCACCTTCCTGGTGCAGCACTGGCTGGGCGCCGAGGGCATGGCGCGCCGTTACGCGGACTACCTGGCCGCCGACGGGTTCACCCTGCTGAACACGATCTCCACGATCAGCTCGTTCCTGCTCGGCCTGTCGATGCTGCCCTTCATGTACAACGTCTGGAAGACGGCGAAGTACGGCAAGAAGATCGAGGTCGACGACCCGTGGGGCTACGGCCGTTCGCTCGAGTGGGCGACTTCCTGCCCGCCGCCGCGGCACAACTTCCTCACCCTGCCGCGGATCCGTTCCGAATCCCCGGCGTTCGACCTGCACCACCCTGAGATCGCGGCCCTCGACCACCTCGAGGACCACAGCGTCGCCGCCAAGGCCGTCACCGGCGGCAAGGAGGCCGACAAGTGAAGATCCAGGGCAAGATGTTCCTGTGGCTCTCCTTCTTCATCCTGGTCATGGCCGTCGTGTACGGCGTGTGGTCGAAGGAGCCCGTAGGCACCACCGCGCTCTTCCTGGCCTTCGGCCTGAGCGTCATGATCGGCTACTACCTGGCCTTCACGGCCAAGCGCGTGGACGAGATGGCCCAGGACAACCTGGAGGCCGACGTCGCCGACGAGGCGGGCGAGCTGGGGTTCTTCGCCCCGCACAGCTGGCAGCCGCTCTCGCTCGCCATCGGTGGCGCGCTCGCGTTCATGGGCGTCATCTTCGGCTGGTGGCTCATGTACTTCTCGGCCCCGATCATCCTGATCGGCCTGTGGGGCTGGGTGTACGAGTACTACCGCGGTGAGAACCAGAACCAGTAGGACAGCACCAGCAGGGCAGCACCAGCAGGACCTCGCGGCCCGACCGCGCACTTGGGGCCCGGACACCTCTTCGGAGGAGTCCGGGCCCCTCGTTTGCAGTCACCCCGCGCGCCGTAATTGTCATATCTTCATAGCGTTGGCTCCATGAAGCACTCACCGCGTCTTTGGACGGTACTCAGCTGCTCCCTGCTGGTCGCGTCCCTCGGGGCCGGCGCCACCGCATGCGGGTCCGGCGAGAAGAACCCGCTGTCAGCCCGCCCGTACGACGCGGGCGACCACGTTGCCTTCAACCAGGCCTCCGGCGGCCGTCCCGCCGATCCGGACAAGCCCCTGGAAGTCACCGTCAAGGGAGCCGAGTCCCGGATCACCGACGTGACGGTCGTGGACACCCACGGACGCCGTCTGGCGGGCGAACTCTCCGCCAAGGGGGACCGCTGGCACAGCACCACCCCGATGGCCGCGGGCGTCCACTACGCCGTCACCGTGAGCACCGAGAACCAGAAGGGCGCTCCGGGGCAGCGCACGCTGGCTTTCGACACCACACCGGCCGACAAGGTCCTCAAGGTCGAGTTCGGCCCGGACGAGGGCAAGTACGGCGTCGGGCAGCCCATCACGGCCGAGCTCAACGAACCCGTCAAGGACAAGGCGGCCCGTGCCGTCGTGGAACGGGCCCTGGTCGTCGACGCGGCCGCCGGCACCGAGGGCGCCTGGCACTGGATCGACGACAAGAACCTCCACTACCGGCCCAAGGACTACTGGCCCGCCAACACCAGCGTCACCGTACGGAGCAACCTGGAGGGCGTCCGCGTCTCCGACGAGCTCCACGGCGCCGCCTCGAAGCCGCTGAAGATCGACTTCGGCGACCGGGTGGAGGTCACCACCGACGCCTCCTCGCACTACATGACGTTCCGCCGGAACGGAGAGGTGGTCACCACCCTCCCGGTGACCACGGGCAAGCCCGGCTTCTCCACCCGCAACGGCATCAAGGTGGTGCTCGGCAAGCAGTACTACGTCCAGATGCGCGGTGACACCGTCGGCATCGGCGGCAGCGAGTACTACAACCTGCCCGTCTACTGGGCGACCCGTGTCACCTGGAGTGGTGAATACGTGCACGCCGCACCGTGGTCGGTCGACTCCCACGGCGTCGCCAACGTCAGCCACGGCTGCACCGGCATGAGCACCGGCAACGCCGCCTGGTTCTACGAGAACATCACCGAGGGCGACATCGTCAAGGTGATCAACAGCATCGGCGACGACATGGACATCTTCGGCAACGGCTTCGGCGACTGGAACATGGACTGGAAGGACTGGAGGGAGGGCAGTGCCCTCCTCAAGGGCACCCAGGAGGGCCGCAGCCCCATCGACCAGGCCCGCCTCCGCCCGACCGTCTAGTACGGGCCCACAGCGGCCCACGGGCGTCCGTACGGGCGCCCGTGGGCCGTTCGGGGCCTTAGGGGCCCTCTGGGGCCCCTGCTAGGCGTCCAGGGACAGCCGCGGGCGCAGGAGACCCGCCAGGACCTCGGGGAAGTCGACAGGATCCACCGGAAGGGTGACCGCGGCGTCCGCGCGGCTCCACGTGGCCAGCCAGGCGTCCTGCGGACGCCCCATCAGCAACAGCACCGGGGGACACCGGAAGATCTCGTCCTTGATCTGCCGGCACACGCCCATGCCCCCGGCCGGAACCGCCTCGCCGTCCAGCACGCACACGTCGATGCCGCCCTCGTCCAGCGCCGTCAGGACCGCCGGAAGCGTCGCGCACTCCAGGAACTCCACCGGGGGCAGGTCCGCCGCCGGCCTGCGCCCGGCCGCCAGCCGCACCTGCTCCCGGGTGCCCGCGTCGTCGCTGTAGACCAGAACCCGCGCAGTCGCCCGCATTTCGTTCCTCCACGTGTCCGTGAATCACGCTGATGATGCGCGGGATGCTACTCCGTCCGACCCGCTGTCAACATCGGTTCGCACAGCCCCGCCCGAGACGCCGGAAGGACGATCTGATGGGCCGTTCGGGCCTTGCACACGCCCCTGACACTCCGAACGGCACCCCCCGGGGTGAGGGCGGGATAAGCGACCGACATAATGTCGGTCGTGGCGACAGCAACGACAGTAGATACCGGGCACGCGCACCCGACGGTCAACCGGCCGAACCTCGTCAGCGTCGGAACCATCATCTGGTTGAGTTCCGAGCTGATGTTCTTCGCGGCCCTCTTCGCGATGTACTTCACCCTGCGATCCGTGACGGGTGCCGAGTACTGGACAGAGCAGGCTTCGGCCTTGAATCTGCCCTTCTCGGCGACGAACACAACGATCCTGGTGCTCTCCTCGCTCACCTGCCAGCTCGGCGTCTTCGCCGCCGAGCGCGGTGACGTGAAGAAGCTCCGGACGTGGTTCATCATCACGTTCGTCATGGGTGCGATCTTCATTGGCGGCCAGGTGTTCGAGTACACCGAGCTGGTCAAGCACGAGGGGATGTCCCTCTCGTCCGGACCGTACGGCTCGGTCTTCTACCTGACCACCGGCTTCCACGGTCTGCACGTGACGGGCGGTCTCATCGCCTTCCTGCTGGTCCTCGGCCGGACGTACGCGGCCAAGAGGTTCACCCACGAACAGGCCACGTCGGCCATCGTCGTGTCCTACTACTGGCACTTCGTCGATGTCGTCTGGATCGGCCTCTTCGCCACGATCTACCTGATCAAGTAGCGAACACGTCGCCGGGCCCCAGCGCTCGGCACTCCATCCAGAAACACCGACGCAGAAGATCCTGACACCGGGGTAATCCGTGAAAAAGCTCTCCGCACGACGACGCCATCCGCTGGCGGCGGTCGTCGTTCTACTCTTCGCGCTGGCGGTCACTGGGGGGCTGTACGCCGCCTTCGCGCCCGCGGGCAAGGCGCAGGCCGACGAAACCGCCCAGTCCCTCGCCATCGAGGAGGGCCAGAAGCTCTACGCCGTGGGCTGCGCAAGCTGCCACGGTACCGGCGGTCAGGGTTCCACTGACGGCCCCAGCCTGGTCGGCGTCGGCTCCGCGGCCGTCGACTTCCAGGTGAGCACGGGCCGCATGCCCGCCCAGCAGCCCGGCGCCCAGGTGCCGAAGAAGCCCGCCATCTACTCGCAGGCCCAGATCGACCAGCTCGCGGCGTACATCGCTTCGCTCGGCGCCGGCCCGATCACGCCCGTCGCGAAGCAGTACGACCCGGCTGATGCCGACATCGCCAAGGGTGGTGAGCTGTTCCGCAACAACTGCGCGCAGTGTCACAACTTCACCGGCGAGGGCGGCGCGCTGACGAACGGCAAGTACGCCCCGAACCTCGAGGACGTCTCGCCGAAGCACATCTACGAGGCCATGCTCACCGGCCCGCAGAACATGCCCTCCTTCCCGGACAGCACCATGCCGGAGAAGGAGAAGAAGGACATCATCGCGTACCTCCAGAACGTCAACGGCGAGAAGTCGACCAGCCCCGGTGGCCTCAAGCTCGGTGGCCTCGGCCCCGTCTCCGAGGGTCTGTTCGGCTGGATCTTCGGTCTGGGTGCGCTGATCGCTGTCGCCGTCTGGGTCGCGGCCCACACCGCTAAGGCCAAGAAGTCATGAGTAGCCAAGACATTCCCGAAGAGAAGCACCTGCCGAGCGAGCAGGGCGACGCGCACCACGGTGGTGTGGCGGTCGCGGACGACCCGTTCGCCGACCCGGGCCTGCCGGTCCACAAGCCCCGTATCCAGGACATCGACGAGCGGGCGGCGAAGCGCTCCGAGCGCACCGTCGCGATGCTGTTCACGCTGTCGATGCTGGCCACGATCGGCTTCATCGCCTCGTACGTGATCTTCCCGGTCGACAAGATCGTCTACATCTTCCCGGTCGGGAAGGTGAGCGCGCTGAACTTCGCGCTCGGTCTGACCCTGGGCACGGCGCTCTTCTGCATCGGCGCGGGTGCGGTCCACTGGGCCCGCACCCTGATGTCCGACGTCGAGGTCGCCGCCGAGCGCCACGAGATCGCCGCTCCGCCGGAGGTCAAGGCGCAGGTCATGCAGGACTTCGCCGATGGTGCGAACGAGTCCGGCATCGCCCGCCGCCCCCTGATCCGCAACACGCTGCTCGGTGCGCTGGCCATGCTGCCGCTCTCCGCGCTCGTGATCATGCGCGACCTCGGTCCCCTGCCGGAGGACAAGCTCCGCAAGACCATGTGGGCCAAGGGCAAGCTGCTCATCAACCAGAACACGATGGAGCCGCTGCGTCCGGAGGACGTCCTGGTCGGTTCGCTGACCTTCGCGATGCCCGAGGGTCTGGACGAGCACGCCCACGACTTCCAGGTCCAGATCGCCAAGGCCGCCCTGATGATCGTCCGCATCCAGCCGGACGACATCAAGGACAAGCAGGAGCTGGAGTGGTCCCACGAGGGCATCGTGGCCTTCTCCAAGATCTGCACCCACGTCGGCTGCCCGATCAGCCTGTACGAGCAGCAGACGCACCACGTGCTCTGCCCGTGCCACCAGTCCACCTTCGACCTCTCCGACGGCGCCCGAGTCATCTTCGGCCCGGCCGGTCACGCGCTTCCGCAGCTGCGGATCGGCGTGAATGACGAAGGCTTCCTCGAAGCGCACGGCGACTTCGAAGAGCCCGTCGGGCCTGCATTCTGGGAGCGCGGATGAGCACTGCCACAGACAACAAGACGGGGCGCAAAGCGCCCGCCGGCGAGCGCGTGGCGGACTGGGCGGACGGCCGCCTGGGCATCTACGGCCTCGCCAAGGCCAACATGCGCAAGATCTTCCCGGACCACTGGTCCTTCATGCTGGGTGAGATCTGCCTCTACAGCTTCATCATCATCATCCTCACGGGTGTGTACCTGACGCTGTTCTTCCACCCGAGCATGAACGAGGTGGAGTACCACGGCTCGTACGTGCCGATGCAGGGCGTCATGATGTCCGAGGCCTTCGCCTCGACCCTGGACATCAGCTTCGACGTCCGCGGCGGTCTGCTCATCCGGCAGATCCACCACTGGGCGGCGCTGATCTTCGTCGCGGCCATGGTCGTGCACATGATGCGCGTCTTCTTCACCGGTGCGTTCCGCAAGCCGCGTGAGGTCAACTGGATCTTCGGCTTCCTGCTGCTGGTCCTCGGCATGTTCACCGGATTCACCGGTTACTCCCTGCCGGACGACCTGCTCTCGGGCACCGGTGTCCGCTTCATGCAGGGCGCGATCCTGTCCGTCCCGGTCGTCGGCACCTACCTGTCGATGTTCCTGTTCGGCGGCGAGTTCCCCGGCGGCGACTTCGTCGCCCGGTTCTACTCGGTGCACATCCTGCTGCTGCCCGGCATCATGATGGGCCTGCTGGTCGCCCACCTGATCCTGGTGTTCTTCCACAAGCACACCCAGTTCGCGGGTCCCGGCAAGACGAACAACAACGTCGTCGGCATGCCGCTGCTGCCGGTCTACATGGCCAAGGCCGGAGGCTTCTTCTTCCTGGTCTTCGGTGTCATCTCGGCCGTCGCCGCGATCGCCTCGATCAACCCGATCTGGGCCCTCGGCCCGTACCGCCCGGACCACGTGTCCACCGGTGCGCAGCCCGACTGGTACATGGGTATGCCGGAAGGCCTGATCCGAGCCATGCCGGGCTGGGAGATCAACCTGTGGGGCCACACGCTCGTCCTGGGCGTGTTCATCCCGCTGGTGCTCTTCCCGCTGGTGCTGGGCGCCATCGCCGTCTGGCCGTTCATCGAGTCCTGGGTCACCGGGGACAAGCGCGAGCACCACATCCTGGACCGCCCGCGCAACGTCCCGACCCGTACGGCCTTCGGTGTCGCCTGGATCGCGGAGTACATCGTGCTCCTCATCGGCGGCGGCAACGACATGTTCGCCCAGTACTTCCACCTGTCGATCAACTCGATCACCTGGTTCGTCCGGATCGGCTTCTTCGTCGTCCCGGTGCTCGCGTTCATCGCCACCAAGCGGATCTGCCTCGGCCTCCAGCGCCGGGACCGGGACAAGGTGCTGCACGGTCGCGAGACCGGCATCATCAAGCGCCTGCCGCACGGTGAGTTCGTCGAGATCCACGAGCCGCTCTCGCAGGGCAAGCTGCACACGCTCACCTCGTACACCACCTACGAGCCGATCGAGATCGGCCCGACGGTCGACGAGAACGGCGTCGAGCGCAAGGTGAAGGCCACCGAGAAGCTGCGCGCGAAGCTCAGCAAGGGCTTCTACGCCGAGGGCAACCAGATTCCGAAGCCCACGGTCGAGGAGTACAAGGAGATCCAGAGCGGCCACGGCCACCACTGATCTCCGGCATGACCGCTTGAGGGATTGATTTCGGTCAATCCTGGTGTCGCCACGGCGAGAGCCCCGTCCAGTGTCTGGACGGGGCTCTTTGCCGTCTCCGGGGCTGGATAGGCTGGTCTCCTTCCCATTCCCCCGTGGTATCCCGATGAGCAGCAGGAGCGGACCATGAACGTTGTGACCCCGGCAGGCGGCGACAGCGTGGCGGCCCGTGGCTGGCCGGGCGTCCTCGACGCCCTGCTGACCGGCCGGAACCTCGGTGCGGACGACACCGCCTGGGCGATGGAACGGATCATGCGGGGCGAGGCCACCGACGCGCAGATCGCCGGCTTCGTGGTCGCGCTGCGGGCCAAGGGGGAGACCGTCGCGGAGATCAACGGCATGGTGCGCGCCATGTACGAACACGCCAACCTGATCGAGGTGGCGGGCCGGACGGTGGACATCGTCGGCACCGGCGGCGACGGCGCCAAGACGGTCAACATCTCGACCATGTCGGCGATCGTGGTGGCCGGCACGGGCGCGAAGGTCGTCAAGCACGGCAACCGGGCGGCGTCCTCCGCGAGCGGTTCCTCCGACGTGCTGGAGAAGCTCGGCGTCAACCTCGACCTCACCCCCGCCCGGGTGGTGGAGGTCGTCGAGGAGGCCGGGATCACCCTCTGCTTCGCGGTGAAGTTCCACCCGGCGCTGCGGCACGTGGCGGCCGCCCGCAAGGAGCTGGGCATCCGGACGACCTTCAACTTCCTCGGTCCCCTGACCAACCCGGCCAAGGTGCGGGCCCAGGCGACGGGCGTGGCCGATCCGCGGGTGGCCCCCATCATGGCGGGGGTGCTGGCCGAGCGGGGCTCGTCCGCGCTGGTGTTCCGCGGCGACGACGGCCTCGACGAGCTGACCACCACGGCCACCTCGCGCGTGTGGTGGGTCCGGGACGGTTCGGTGACCGAGTCGACGTTCGACCCGCGCGACATCGGGATCCCGCTCGTCGACGTGTCGCAGCTGCGGGGCGAGGACGCCTCGTACAACGCCGATGTGGCCCGCCGGCTGCTGGCGGGCGAGAGCGGCCCCGTCCGTGACGCCGTACTGCTGAACTCGGCCGCCGCCCTGGTCGCGCTGGACCCGGGGACGGGCTCCCTGGAGGAGCAGCTCGCGGCCGGCGTGACCCGGGCGGCCGAGTCCATCGACTCGGGTGCGGCGCGGGCCGCCCTGGACCGCTGGGTGGCCGCCAGCAACGCCTGAGCCCCACCCGTTTCGGCCAAGACCCCGGTCCGCATCGTGGACCGGGGTCTTGCGCACGGGAGATCGTGTGGCAGGATTCTGCCCAGGTCACGAGTGACAGCGTTTAGGCCCCGGCTTGCTGTCCGGCAACCCTCCTTCCGTGGCGGGGTGCCCCGGGTGATGACCAGGCCGTAGGCAGCGAGGTCTACGGCAAGCGCGGATCCCTCGACACCAGGGGTCCTGGTCTCTCGAGGAGCGTTTTCCGTGAGCAAGCGAATGCGATAGGGCGACTCCGCCCCCACTTCACCCCTCGGACCGGGTCCGCTTCCGTGCGCCCCGCGTCACTCCGAGGGCTTTCCCGTACCCCGGACGGCCGCAGAGCCGTACCCGCGTACGGGCACACCGAAGCCATTCAGCCCTGCCTGCCGGGAGATACCGCCATGTCCGCATCCCTGAACACCGCCGCCGCCACCGCCGCCACCGACGCCGCCACCGCCGGGGGCCCCGCCTGTGCCGAGCCGCTGGCCGTGCTCGGCCGGGACGTCACCGTCCCGCTCGTGACCGGCGGTGAGGTCACCTACGCCGCCCTGGACTACGCGGCCAGCGCCCCCGCGCTCCAGCGGGTCTGGGACGACGTGGCCGCGTACGCCCCGTACTACGGCAGCGTCCACCGCGGCGCCGGCTACCTCTCGCAGCTGTCCACGGACCTCTTCGAGCAGAGCCGGGTCACGGTCGCCGAGTTCCTCGACTGCCGGCCCTCGGACCAGGTGGTCTTCACCCGGTCCACCACCGACTCCCTCAACCTGCTCGCCGCGGTCCTCCCGGCCGGCTGCCAGGTCTTCGTCTTCGAGACCGAGCACCACGCCTCGCTGCTGCCCTGGACGGACGCGCGGGTCACCTACCTCAACGCCCCCCGCACCCCCGGCGAGGCCGTCGCCACCCTGGAGCGGGCCCTGGCCGACCGCGACCCGTACGGCCCCGCGCTGGTCTGCGTCACCGGCGCGTCCAACGTCACCGGTGAGCTGTGGCCCGTGAAGGAGCTCGCCGCCGCCGCGCACGCCCACGGTGCGCGGATCGTCCTCGACGCCGCCCAGCTGGCCCCGCACCACCCCGTCTCCGTCCGCGACCTGGACGTGGACTGGGTCGCCTTCTCCGGCCACAAGCTCTACGCCCCCTTCGGCTCGGGCGTGCTCGCCGGCCGCGCGGACTGGCTCCAGGAGGCCGACCCGTACCTGGCCGGCGGAGGCGCCTCCCGCAAGGTGGCCCGCCGCGAGGACGGCGGCGTCGACGTCGAGTGGCACACCACCGCCGCCCGCCACGAGGCCGGCTCCCCGAACGTCATCGGCGTCTACTCCATCGCCTCCGCCTGCAAGGCCCTCACCGAGGCGGGCTTCGACGGCCTTGTCGCCCGGGAGCGCCACCTCATCGCCACGGTCCGCGAGGGCCTGGCCGAGGTCCCGGCGGTCCGCGTCCTGTCCCTCTTCGGGGACGACGCCCCGCGCGTCGGCGTCATCTCGTTCGTGGTCGACGGCTGGAACAGTTCGCACTTCGCGGCCGCCCTGTCCGCCGAGTACGGCATCGGGGTGCGCGACGGACTCTTCTGCGCCCACCCGCTGGTGCGCACGCTGCTGGGCAGCGAGCCGCAGGAGCCGGGGGAGTGCGGTGCCCCCGAGGCGGCGCCGGGGGAGCGTTCGCTGAACGCCATCCGCGTCAGCTTCGGCGCCGGCACCCCCGACGAGCACGTGGAGCGCTTCGTCCGCGCGGTGCGGGAACTCGTCGCGGACGGCGCCAAGTGGCAGTACCGCACCGAAGAGGGCCGCTGCGTCCCGGCCGTCTGACGGCCGGCACCAGCGGCCGGCGGGCGCTACGCGTCGAGGCCGATCGCGAACGCCGCTTCCAGGTCGTGCTGGGAGTAGGTGCGGAACGCGACGTGCGTGTCCGTCGCCTCGACGCCCGGGATCTTGCTGATGCGGCCCGGGATGATGTCCGCGAGGTTCTCGTGGCGGGCCACGCGGACCAGCGCGATCAGGTCGTACGTTCCCGTGACGGAGTAGACCTCGCTGACGCTGTCCAGCTGCGCGATGGACTCGGCGATCTCGGGGATGCGGTCCACGCTGGTCTTGATGAGCACGATCGCGGTGATCACGGTTGGCTGTCTCCCTCGCCGGCAGTCACTGGTCGCCTCACTCTAGTCGTACGCCGATAACGGGCCCACGCGTAGAGGAAGCCGAGCGAGAAGCCCACCACGTGGGCCAGGTAGGCGACTCCGGGGCCGCTCCCCGCGCGGTGCGCCGCCAGCCACTGGAGCCCGAACCAGAAGAGCAGCACGATCCACGCGGGGAAGCGCAGCGGCAGGAACAGCAGGAACGGGAACAGGCTCGTCACCCGGGCCTGCGGGAACAGGCACAGGAAGGCGCCCAGGACCGCCGAGATCGCGCCGGACGCCCCGACCAGGGTCTGGTCCGAGGACGCGTTGGCCGCCGCGTACGCGGCCAGGGCGAGGTATCCCGTGCAGACGTAGAAGACGAGGAAGGGCGCGCGGCCCATCCGCTCCTCCGTCATCGCCCCGAACACGTAGAGGAACAGCATGTTCCCCAGCAGGTGCAGCCAGCTGCCGTGGACGAAGAGCGCCGTCAGCGGGGTGAACAGGGGCCGTCCCGCCCCGGAGAAGAGCTCGTCCGGGACCACGCCCCAGTGCCGGAAGTACGCCGTCCCCGTCACCAGCAGCCGCTCGCCCGTCCCGTAGGACGGGTTCAGGCCCGAGGCGGGGCTGAGGACGAACGCCACGCAGCAGCCGGCGATCAGCGCGTACGTGACCACCGGGCCCCGGGCGGCCTCGCGGACGGTCCGCCACCTTACGATCATGCGACAGAGCATGACGCAGGTGAGCCCCCCTGAGGGTGGTGCCAGGCCGTAGGGTTACGTGCTGCGGTCCGCGGACCGCAGCACGGGCTTTAATTGAATGAGCTACGAAGGAGAGAGCGGCCTGATGACGGTTCCCCTGCCGACCGACACCACCCGGTGGCGCTGCACCCTGTGCGGCAACCTCACGCGGTTCGACGTCACCCGTTCGTCGAAGGTCGTGGAGTACGTCCACCTGGACCTCGCCGGGGAGCCCAAGGTCGAGGAGCGCGAGGTGGTCAGTGAGACCATCGAGTCGGTCCGCTGCCGCTGGTGCAACGCGGTGGACCAGATCGAACTCGTGGACAGGCCGGGCGCCGACTCCTGACGGAGCCGGGCCCACAGTAGATCACGGTAGGGGTGACGGATTGTGGAGCCAGCAAGCGGCGCTGAGCCGGCCGACGAGGCCGGCGACGCCGCCGAGGCGCTCGACCGCCCGCTGCCGGAAGGCGTGCGGCGCCGGGTCGTCGCGCTCGTCTCGGACGCCTTCGGCGGACTGACGGTCGCGGACCTCCCGGCGCAGCTGCGCCAGTACGCCCGGTTCACCCCGACCCGGCGCGCCAAGTTCGCGGGCAACGCCATGGCCGCGGCCGTGGAGACGGACGGCGTGTTCCGCAGCAGGGTCGCGGAGAAGCTGCGCGAGGCGCAGCCGGAGCTGGCCGGGGCGCTGGAGTCGGGGGCGCCGCCCGCCGCGGCCGACCCGCTGGACGTGGCGGCCGCCGCGTACGTGCTGCGGCCGGCCGGCTGGGTCAAGCTGGTCGCGTCCGCGGGCGAGGAGGCGCAGCGCGCCGACGCCGAGCGGGTGGGCGACGAGACCCGGCGCGAGCTGGAGCGGCTGCGCGAGGAGCTGGCGCAGGTACGGGAACTGCAGCGGGCGGGCGGCGAGCAGGTGCGCGCCGAGCTCGAAGCGGCCCGCAAGGAAGCGGAATCGCTTCAGCGCAAACTGCGCAGCGCCCTGAGCGACGTCAAGCGGGGCGAGGCCGCCCTGCGCAAGGTGGGCGCCGAGATCGACGGGATCCGCGGGGAGGCCGCCGCGCAGGTGGCGGCCGCCGAGAGCGAGTCCCGGCGGCTCAAGTCCCGCCTCGCGGAGGTGGAGTCGGCGCTGGAGACCTCGCGCCGGGCCACCCGTGAGGGGCGCAGCATCGAGGACATGCGGCTGCGGCTGCTGCTGGACACCGTCCTGGACGCGGCGGCCGGGCTGCGGCGCGAGCTGGCGCTGCCGCCCGTGAACACCCGCCCGGCGGACACCGTGGACGCGGTGGAGCCGGGCCGGATGACGCCGAAGGACATCGCGGCGCGGGCCCTGTCGGAGACCGATCCGGCGCTGCTGGACCAGCTGTTGGCGCTGCCCCAGGCCCATCTGGTGGTCGACGGCTACAACGTGACCAAGACCGGCTATCCGACGATGCCGCTGGAGAAGCAGCGGCTGCGGCTGCTGGGCGGGCTGTCGATGCTGGCCGCGCAGACCGGCGCCGAGATGACCTGCGTCTTCGACGGGGCGGAGCTCGCGGCGCCGGTGCTGCTCGCGCCGCCGCGCGGGGTGCGGGTGCTGTTCTCCAAGGCCGGGGTGACGGCGGACGAGCTGATCCGCCAGCTGGTACGGGCCGAGCCGCCGGGCCGCCCGGTGGTCGTGGTCTCCACCGACCGGGAGGTGGCGGACGGGGTCGCGAAGGCGGGAGCCCGGCCGGTGACGTCCGCATTGCTGCTGAAGCGGCTTTCGCGCGTTTCGTAACCACTGCCCCCGATGCCGGAATTAACGGGGCGCTAGGGGGACGCACCGTCAGTCCCCCGGCACGCTGCGTGGGCCGTAGGTAAAGATGCGGGCAGGGCAAGGGGTTTTTCCGTGCAGACGTTTGAAGTGATCACCGGCGTGTCACTAGGGTCTGCTCACACCTTCGTGCGATAGGTCACCCATTCGGGGTGTCGGCGGAGGTGCCCGCCGGGCGTGCGTTCCCCCTCGGCGGTCCGAGGAAGGAGCTCGCCCCCGTGGCGTCCCACCGTCGACCCAAGCAGCCGACCCGCACGCGCGTGACGGTGCTCACCGCGACCGCCGCGGCGGCCGTCGCCCTCTCCTCGCACTCGGCCGTGGCCGCCCCGGACAAACCGAACAAGGACGAGGTCAAGACCAAGGTCGACGGCCTCTACGAGGAGGCCGAGCAGGCCACCGAGAAGTTCAACGGGGCCAAGGAGCGCCAGGAGAAGCTGGAGAAGGAGATCGGGCAGCTCCAGGACCAGGTCGCCCGCGGCCAGGACGAGCTCAACACCCTGCGCAACACGCTCGGTTCGATGGCCACCGCCCAGTACCGCGGCGGCGGCTTCGACCAGTCCGTGGAACTCTTCCTCTCCGCCGACCCCGAGACCTACCTCGACAAGGCCTCCACGCTCCAGCAGTTGAGCGGCAAGCAGGTCGACGCCATCGGCAAGATCCAGGCCAAGCAGCGCACCCTCGCGCAGCAGCGCCAGGAGGCCGCGGGCAAGCTCGCCGACCTCGACGCCACCCGCAAGGAGCTCGGCGAGAAGAAGAAGGCCTCCCAGGACAAGCTCGCCGAGGCCCAGGCCCTCCTCAACACGCTGACCGCGCAGGACCGCGCACAGCTCAAGGACGAGGAGGCCAAGGCCGGCCGGGCCGGCCGCAGCGAGGCCGAACGCTCCCCCGTCGCCCCGCCCGCGAACGCATCCGGCCGGGCCGGCGCCGCGCTCGCCGCCGCCAAGACCAAGGTGGGCAGCGCCTACATCTCCGGCGCGGAGGGCCCCAGCGCCTTCGACTGCTCCGGGCTGGTGCAGTGGGCGTACAAGCAGGCCGGGGTCTCCGTCACCCGCACCACCTACACCCAGGCGAACGAGGGCACCCGCATCAGCCGGAGCCAGCTCCAGCCCGGTGACCTCGTCTTCTTCTACGGCGACCTGCACCACGTCGGCCTGTACGCGGGCAACAACATGACCCTGCACGCCTCCAACCCGCGCGGCGGCGTCAAGTACGAGTCGATCGACAACATGCCCTTCCAGTTCGGCGTCCGCATCTGACCCCTCCCGCTCCCCTCCGGGACGCGCCCGCGCACCGCCCATCCGGGCGAATTCACGGGCCCCGCTCTGACCGCACGCCCCGCCCATGACCTGCGTCTGAGGCGGGGCGTCGGCGTGCCGGCCCGTCGGCGGTCGTTGGCCGGTGCGTGGTCGCGCGGCTACTGTCTGCCAGCGCGGAACCCCGGCACACGGCCGTCCACGGGGGGCGGACCCGGGCCCCGCGCAGCGGAAGGGAGCGGTTCCACGTGGCGTCCCATCGCCGGCCCGGGCTCACCAGCCCCGCCCGGAACACCAAGGTCACCGTTTTCACCGCCGCGGCGGCCACCGCCGCCGTAGCCATGACGGGCGCACCCGCCGGCGCGGCCCCGCAGGAGCCCTCGGGTTCCCGGGCCCAGGTCGACCGGCTCTTCGAGGAGGCCGAGCAGGCCACCGAGCAGTTCAACGAGGCCGGGGAGAAGGCCGACCGGCTCCGGGCCGAGATCGGCCGGGCCCAGGACGCGGTGGCCCGCGGCCAGGACCGGATCAACACCATGCGCGGGGTCCTCGCGACCTTCGCCGGAGCCCAGTACCGCTCCGGCGGCCTCGACCCCACCGTCGAGCTGATGCTGTCGGAGGACCCCGACGACTACCTCGACAAGGCCGCCGTCCTGAGCCGGCTCAGCGGCCGCCAGGCCCGCCAGCTGGGCGAACTCCGCGAGGAACAGCGCCGCATCGGCCAGCAGCGCCAGGAGGCCTCCCACAAGCTCGCCGAACTCGACTCCCTGCGCGCGGACGTGGCCCGGCACAAGCGCTCCGTCACAGCGAAGCTCGCCGCCGCCCGCCGCCTCCTCAACGCGATGCCCTCCGGGGAGCGGGCCGACTTCGAGCGGGCCTCGCGCTCCGGCGGCCGGCCCGGCGCGCCGCCCGAGCCGCCCGCCTCCGGCCACGCCTCGGGCCGGGCCATGACCGCCGTGATGGCCGCCCGCGCCGCCGTGGGGCGCCCGTACGTGTGGGGCTCCACCGGCCCCTCCGGCTTCGACTGCTCCGGGCTGATGGTGTGGTCGTACCGGCAGGCGGGCGTGGCCCTGCCGCGCACCTCCCAGGCCCAGCGGCACGCAGGCCGGCAGGTCCCGCTCTCGCAGGCACAGCCCGGGGACCTCGTCACGTACCGCTCGGACGCCAGCCACGTCGGCATGTACGTCGGCAACGGGCAGGTCGTCCACGCCCCCTACCCGGGGGCGCGGGTGCGCTACGACCCGGTCGGGATGATGCCGGTGTCCTCGGTGACCCGGCCGTAGGACGCCCCGGCCGGCCCGGTGCGTACGATCGGCCGGTGAGCCCCCTGCGCCGTGCCGTCGTCCGCCTCCTGCTGCCGTGCCTGCTCGCGGTCGCCGGGTGCACGGCGCCCGCCCCGGCCGGCGCCCCCGAGCGCGAGGTCCGGCGGGCCGTCGCCGACTGGTCCGCGGCACCGCCCGCACGGCTCGCCGGGATCCCGCTGGAGGGCTGGTCCTACGAGGTCACCTCGGTCCGGCGGGACGGCGTACGGGCCCACGCGCGGGCCCGGCTGCGCTACGCCCTCGCCGGCTACGACACCGCCCCCGCCGAGGCGGACCGCGAGGTGGAGCTGACCCGGGGCGCGGCCGGCTGGCGGGTCGACGGCGACCGGCCCGCGCCCGGGGCCCCGCCGCAGCTGTGGGACCAGGGCGACCCGGCCGTGGCCCGGGGCGCGCACGCGCTCGTGCTCGGCGTCGGACAGAGCCCGCAGACCCTGTCGGGCATCGCGCAGGAGGCCGACCGGGCCGTGCCCGCGGTGAGCGCCGCCTGGCCCGGGACATGGGCGGGCCGGGTGGTGGTGCTGGTCCCGGGGACCCTCGACGCGATGGCCGCGCTGCTGGGCCGGCCCGCCGACGCCTACCGGGGCATGGGGGCCGTCACCACGGGCCGCACCGGCCCCGGACCGGCCCCCGCCGACCGGGTCGTCGTCAACCCGGAGGGGTACGCGCAGCTTTCCGGGCAGGGGCGGCGGATCGTCCTGACCCACGAGACCACCCACGTCGCGACCCGCGCCGCCACCACCGCGAGGACCCCGCTGTGGCTGTCGGAAGGCTTCGCGGACTGGGCGGCGTACCGGGGCGGCGGCCCGCCCCCGGCCGAGGCCGCGCCCGCCCTCGGCCGGGCCGTGCGGCGCGGCGAGCTGCCCGCCGGGCTCCCGTCGGACGGGGACTTCGCCTTCGGCGGCGACCCGGACGCGCTGGCCCGGGCGTACGAGGGCGCCTGGCTGGCCTGCCGGCTCATCGCCGGCAAGTGGGGCGAGGCCACGCTCGTCGACCTGTACGAACGGGCCGGACGCGAACCGCTGCCGACCGCCCTCGCGGACACGGTCGGCGGGGACCTGGCGGGCCTGACCACCGCCTGGCGGGCGGCACTGCGCACGGAGCTCGGCGGCACCACCGGCTAGTGCCGTGGCCCCGGCGTCCCGGCGGTCGCCCCGGCCGCGTCCGGTACTTTGGCCGGTGATGCACAAGACGCTGATCGTGACCAACGACTTCCCCCCGCGCCCGGGCGGCATCCAGGCCTTCCTGCACAACATGGCGCTGCGGCTGGACCCCGACCGGATCGTGGTCTACGCCTCCACCTGGAAGCACGGCGAGGAAGGCCGCGCCGCCACCGCCGCCTTCGACGCGGAGCAGCCGTTCCGGGTGGTGCGCGACCGTACGACGATGCTGCTGCCGACCCCCCGGGTGACCCGCCGGGCGGTGGGCCTGCTGCGCGAACACGGCTGCGAGTCCGTGTGGTTCGGGGCGGCGGCCCCGCTGGGCCTGATGGGCCCGGCGCTGCGCCGCGCCGGCGCGCGCCGGCTGGTCGCCACCACGCACGGGCACGAGGCCGGCTGGGCGCAGCTCCCGGCGGCGCGGCAGCTGCTGCGGCGCATCGGCGAGGGCACGGACACGCTGACCTACCTGGGGGAGTACACGCGCTCGCGGATCGCCTCGGCGGTGACCGACCGGGCGGCGGCGCGGATGGTCCAGCTCCCGCCGGGGGTGGACGAGAAGACCTTCCACCCGGGGTCGGGCGGGGCCGAGGTGCGGGCCCGGCTGGGCCTGACCGACCGGCCGGTGGTGGTGTGCGTCTCGCGGCTGGTCCCGCGCAAGGGGCAGGACACCCTGATCGAGGCGATGCCCCGGATCCTGGCGTCGGTGCCGGACGCGGTGCTGCTGATCGTGGGCGGCGGGCCGTACGAGGCGGACCTGCGCGCACTCGCGGAGTCGACCGGGGTCGCCGGATCGGTGGTCTTCACCGGGGCCGTGCCGTGGGCCGAACTTCCGGCCCACTACGGGGCGGGCGACGTGTTCGCGATGCCGTGCCGGACCCGGCGCGGCGGTCTGGACGTCGAGGGACTCGGCATCGTCTACCTGGAGGCCTCCGCGACGGGCCTGCCGGTGGTCGCCGGCGACTCCGGCGGGGCCCCGGACGCGGTGCTGGACGGGGAGACGGGCTGGGTGGTCCGCGGCGGCTCCGCCGAGGACGCGGCGGACCGGATCACGGCCCTGCTCCGGGACCCGGAACTGCGCCGCCGCATGGGGGAGCGGGGCCGGGCCTGGGTCGAGGAGAAGTGGCGGTGGGACCTCCTGGCGGAACGGCTGCGCGAGCTGCTGTGACCGCGGCGGGCGGGCCCCCTTTCCGCGCGGAGGGGGATTATCGCCCCTGGGGGCCCCGGCGCGGGCGGAGTCCGGCGAACCGGGCGGGCTCCACCGGGGTCCGCATACGGTCGAGCCATGTCTGACTGTCACTCAGAAGCGTGTCAGTGCGGGTTATGGCCGGTTGGGCGCAATCCGCTCATGATGCGGCCATGACACCAAACCTGACGCGTCGTCATGTTCTGGGGCTCGGCGCCCTCCAGACCGCCGCCGCGCTCGGCTTCACCCGCATCGGACTCTCCTCCGCCGCGGCCGCCGAGCCGCCGCCCGCGCGGTACGCCCCCGCGATCGTCGTCGGCTCCGGCTACGGATCCGCCGTCGCCGCCCTGCGCCTCGGGCAGGCGGGCGTACGCACCGTCGTCCTCGAAATGGGGCGGCTGTGGGACACCCCCGGCCCCGACGGCAAGGTCTTCCCGGCCACCTCGGCGCCCGACCACCGCTCCATGTGGTTCCGCACCCGCACCGAGGCCCCGCTCGCCCAGTTCCTCTGGCTCGACGTGGTCAACCGCGACATCAGCCCGTACCCCGGCGTCCTGGACCGGGTGAACTACGGGGCCATGTCCGTGTACGTGGGCCGCGGCGTGGGCGGCGGCTCCCTCGTCAACGGGGGCATGGCGCCGACCCCGCGCCGCTCGTACTTCTCCGAGGTGCTGCCCCAGGTCGACGCCGACGAGATGTACGGCACCTACTACCCGCGCGCCCGCGCCATGCTCGGCGTCAACGACATCGACCCCGCCTGGTTCGAGTCCACCGAGTGGTACCGCTTCGCCCGGACCTCCCGCAAGCACGCCCACAACACCGGCCTGAAGACCGTGTTCGTGCCCAACGTCTACGACTTCGCCTACATGAAGCGCGAGGCCGCCGGCACCGCCACCCGCTCCGCGCTCGCGGGCGAGGTCATCTACGGCAACAACCACGGCAAGAAGAGCGTCGACAAGACCTACCTCGCCGCCGCCCTCGGCACCGGCAACGTCACCATCGAGACCATGCAGCGCGTGGTCGGCGTACGCCCCGACCCGGCGGGCGGCTACGTCCTCACGGTCCGCACCAGCGACCTCACCGGCCGCGTCACCCAGGTGCGCGAGCTCGGCTGCCGGCAGCTCTTCCTCGGCGCCGGCAGCCTCGGCACCACCGAGATCCTGCTGCGCGCCCGCGAGACCGGCACCCTGCCCGCGCTGAACGACCAGGTCGGTCTCGGCTGGGGACCCAACGGCAACGTCATGACGGCCCGCGCCAACCACATCTGGGACACCGTCGGCGCCAACCAGGCCACCATGCCCGCCCTCGGCATCGACGACTGGGACAACGCCGCCAACCCGGTCTTCGCCGAGATCGCCCCGCTGCCCATGGGCTTCGAGCACTGGATCTCGATGTACCTCGCCATCACCAGGAACCCGGAGCGCGGGCACTTCACGTACGACGCCGCCAGTGACTCCGCGAAGCTCCAGTGGAGACGGGAGCAGAACGCCCCGTCCGTGAACGCGGCCAAGAACCTCTTCGACCGCATCAACCGCAGGAACGTCACCGTCTACCGGCACGACCTCTTCGGCGGCAACCGGGCCTTCGCCGACGACTTCACCTACCACCCGCTGGGCGGCTGCGTCCTCGGCCGGGCCACGGACGACCACGGCCGCGCCAAGGGCTACCAGGGCCTGTACGTCGTCGACGGCTCGCTGGTGCCCGGCTCGCTCGGGGTGAACCCGTTCGTGACCATCACGGCCCTCGCGGAACGGAACATGGCGCGGATCCTCGCCGAGGACCCGCGCTAGTGCCGCGACCCGGCGAACCTTCCCGGCCACGGCACTAGTGCCGTGACCGTCAGCCCCGGTACGGGTTCCGTCAGCTCCGGTACAGGGACTCGATCTCGTCCGCGAAGTCCTTCGCCACCACGTTCCGCTTGAGCTTCAGCGACGGCGTGATGTGGCCCGACTCCTCCGTGAACTGGGAGGGCAGAATGCGGAATTTCCGCACCGATTCCGCCTTGGAAACCGCCGCGTTGCCGTCGTCCACGGCCTGCTGGACGGCGGCGATCAGGTCCGCGTCCTCACGCAGCTCCGCCGCCGTCACGCCCGCCGGCTTGCCGTGCTCCGCGGCCCAGCGGCCGAGGAACTCCTCGTCGATGGTGACCAGTGCGGCCACGAACGGCCGGGCGTCGCCGACCACCATGCACTCCGCGACCAGCGCGTGCGCACGGATCCGGTCCTCGATCACGGCGGGGGCGACGTTCTTGCCGCCCGCCGTGACGATGAGTTCCTTCTTGCGGCCGGTGATCGTGAGGTAGCCGTCCTCGTCGAGGGTGCCGACGTCGCCCGTGTGGAACCAGCCGTCGGTCAGCGCCTCGGCGGTCGCCGCCTCGTTCTTCCAGTACCCGGTGAAGATCTGCTCGCCGTGCAGCAGCACCTCGCCGTCGTCCGCGATGCGCACCACGGAACCCGGCATGGGCTGGCCGACCGTACCGATCTTCTGCTTGTCCCACGGGTTGAAGGTGGTGGCCGCGCAGGACTCGGTCAGGCCGTAGCCCTCCAGCACCGTGAAGCCGATGCCGCGGAAGAAGTGCCCGAGCCGCTCGCCCAGCGGGGCGCCGCCGGAGATCGCGTACTCGCCGCGCCCGCCGAGGACCGCGTGCAGCTTGCTGTAGACGAGCTTCGAGAACAGCTTGTGCTTGAGCTTCAGCCCGAAGGACGGCCCGCGCGGGGTGTCCAGCGCCCGGCTGTACGCGATCGCCGTCTCGGCCGCCGCGTCGAAGATCTTGCCCTTGCCGTCGGCCTGCGCCTTGGCGCGCGCCGAGTTGTAGACCTTCTCGAAGACGCGCGGCACGCCGAGGATCAGCGTCGGCCGGAACGACTGCAGCTCGTCGGTCAGGTTCTTGATGTCCGGTACGCAGCCCAGCCGGATCGGCGCCAGCACGGCCGCGACCTCCACCAGGCGCCCGAAGACGTGCGCGGCCGGGAGGAACAGCAGCACCGAACACTCGCCGGTCTTGAACAGCGGCTTCAGCCGCTCGACCGCGTTCCCGCACTCGGCGAAGAAGTTGCGGTGGGACAGCACGCAGCCCTTGGGGCGGCCGGTGGTGCCCGAGGTGTAGACGATGGTCGCCGGGTCGTCGGCGTTCGCCAGACCGCTGCGCTCGTCGACCTCCGCGTCGGTGACGCCGGCGCCCGCGTCCTTCAGCGCCTGGAGCGCGCCCTGCTCGATCTCCCAGACCTCGCGCAGCTCCGGCAGGCGGTCGCGCAGCGAGGTGACGGCCTTGGTGTGGCCGGGGCTCTCGACGATCGCGGCGACGGCGCCGGAGTCGCCGAGGATCCACTGGATCTGCTCGGGGGAGCTGGTCTCGTACACGGGGACGGTGACCGCGCCCGCGCTCCAGATCGCGAAGTCGATCAGCACCCACTCGTAGCGGGTGCGGGAGATCAGGGCGACGCGGTCGCCGGGCCGGACGCCCGCCGCGATCAGCCCCTTGGCGGCGGCGCGCACCTCGGCGAGGAACTCCGTCGCGGTCACGTCCTGCCACCGGCCGTCGGCCTTGCGGCTCATGACGGCAGTGTCGGGATGCTGAGCGGCGTTGCGGCGGATGAGATCCGTCAGGTTCCCGTCCGACGGGACCTCGTACAGAGCCGGAAGGCTGAACTCGCGCAAGACTGCTGCTCCTCTGGGCGCCATCGCCACCGTGTGGACCGACCGGACGTTACCCACCGGTAGTGGGTTCCGGATAGAGGGAACCGGCCAGATGTTCCGTGCGTCACATTCTGTACATCGTCAGACATTGCCAGTACGCCGTACGCCCGCTAACGGCGATGCCGACACTAGTCGACCCTGTTTGCGACTAGGAAGTAACCGCAGGTCCGGCAGGCTTCCAGGGCTGCTCTACCCGTCCGGGCCGGTCCCCCCTAGGGTGGCGGCATGGGTGGCAGCAAGAGTCGTACGCGGGTCCACGTCGTCAGCGACGTCCACGGCAACGCCGAAGCGCTCGCACGGGCCAAGGACGGCGCCGACGCGCTGATCTGCCTCGGTGACCTGGTGCTCTTCCTCGACTACGCCGACCACTCGCGCGGCATCTTCCCCGACCTCTTCGGCATCGAGAACGCCCACCGGATCGTCGCACTGCGCACGGCGCGCAGGTTCGCGGAGGCACGCGATTTCGGCCGCCGGCTGTGGGAAGGCCTGGACCGGGACCGGCTGATCGAGGACGCCGTACGGCGCCAGTACGCCCAGATGTTCGCCGCGTTCCCCGCCCCGACGTACGCCACCTACGGCAACGTCGACGTCCCGGCCCTCTGGCCGGAGTACGCGGGACCCGGCACGACCGTCCTCGACGGCCAGCGCGTGGAGATCGGCGGCCGGGTCTTCGGCTTCGTCGGCGGCGGACTGCCGTCCCCGATGCGCACGCCGTACGAGGTCGACGAGGAGGAGTACGCCGCCAAGGTGGAGGCGCTGGGCGAGGTGGACGTGCTGTGCTCGCACATCCCGCCCGAGGTCCCCGAGCTCTGCTACGACACCGTGGCCCGCCGCTTCGAGCGGGGCAGCGAGGCCCTGCTGGCGGCGATCCGCCGGACCAGGCCGCGGTACGCGCTGTTCGGGCACGTCCACCAGCCGCTGGCGCGGCGCATGCGGATCGGCGGCACGGAATGCGTGAACGTCGGCCACTTCGCGGCGACCGGGCGGCCGTGGGCCCTGGAATGGTGACGGCGGGGTGACGGGAGGTGCTGGAGTGGCCGCACCCACACGCGCGGTAGCCTTCACGCGGCGGCCGGAGGCCTCCCGCACACTTGTCGAATACTCCCCGGAGGAGCGACCGCGATGGCGGAACACACCAGCTCGAGCATCACGATCGAGGCCTCGCCGGCCGACGTCATGGCCGTGATCGCCGACTTCGCCCGCTACCCCGAGTGGACCGGCGAGGTGAAGGAGGCCGAGGTGCTCGCCACCGACGCCGAGGGCCGCGCCGAGAAGGTGCGGCTGCTGCTCGACGCCGGCGCGATCAAGGACGACCACACCCTCGCGTACGCCTGGAAGGGCTCCGACGAGGTCAGCTGGACGCTGGACAAGTCCCAGATGCTGCGGCAGCTGGACGGCTCGTACCGGCTGGCTCCGCTGGACGGCGGCCGCCGCACGGAGGTCACCTACCAGCTGACCGTGGACGTCAAGATCCCGATGCTCGGCATGATCAAGCGCAAGGCGGAGAAGGTCATCATCGACCGCGCGCTGGCGGGCCTGAAGAAGCGCGTCGAATCCACCTGACCCCCCGGGGCGACCCCACCCCCGAACGGCGCGGAGCACCACCCAGCCCCGTGAGCGGCCGACCCCGCTGAGCGGTGGGCCCCTCCGGGCGGTACCCGGTCCCTCCGGGTGGCCGGCTTCTCCGGGCGGGACAGGCCCCCCTGGGCGGCGCCCTGCCCTCCGGGCGGCCGGCCCCTCTGCGTGGTGGCCGGATCCCGGGGCGGTGCCCGGTCGCTCCGGGTGGGGCCGGCCTCCCCGGGCGGGCCCGGACCCCTCGGGCGGTGCCCGTCCCGTGAGGCCCGGTGGTACGTACGAAGGAGAACCATGCCCCGCACCCTGCTGATCACCGGCCCCGGAGGGGCGGGGCGGACCACCGTCGCCGCCGCCACCGCGCTCGCCGCGGCCCGCGCCGGGCAGCGGGTGGTCCTGGTGTCCGGGGACCCCGCGGCAGACCCCGGCCCCGTGCCCGGGCTGCGGTTCGCCGGGATCGACTCCGGCGCGGAGTTCCGTACCGAGCTCGTCGCCCTCCAGGAGCGCGGCGCCGCCCTCATCGGCATGCTCGGCGGCCGCCCGCTCGGCGCCGAGGAACTCACCGAACTGCCCGGCGCCGAACAGTTCGCCCTGCTCCGCGCCCTGCGCCGGGCCGCCACCGCACCCGCCACCGACCTCGTCGTCGTGGACATGCCCCCGCTGCACCAGACCGTCACCACCCTCGGCCTCCCCGCCCAGCTGCGCCGCTACCTCGCCCGGCTGCTGCCCGCCGAACGGCAGGCGGCCCGCGCCCTGCGCCCCGTACTGGCCCAGCTGGCCGGCGTCCCGATGCCCGCCCAGTGGCTGTACGAGGCCGCCGCCCGCTGGGACGAGGAGCTCGCCGCCGTCCAGGCCGTCATCGAGGCGGACACCACCGCGGTCCGGGTCGTCGCCGAACCCGGACCCGCCGCCGACGCCGCCCTGCGCACCGGCCTGCTCGGGCTCGCCCTGCTCCGGCTGCCCGTCGCCGACCTGGTCGCCAACCGGCTCGTACCGCGGGACTCCGCCGACCCGTGGGTGGCCGGCATCGCCGCCCGGCAGGAGGCGTTCCGCACCGCGTGGAGCAAGGACCTGCCCGTCGTCGGCCTGCCCCACCCCGGCCGGGAACCGCAGGGCCCCGAGGACCTGGCCGCCCTCGCCGCCGCCGGCCCGCTCGCCCCGGAGGCCGCCCCCGGCCGGCCCCACTGGGCCGTCGAGGACCGGCGCGCCGAGGACGGGGTGCTCGTCTGGGCGGTGCCGCTGCCCCGGGCCGTCAAGAGCGAGCTGGACCTGGTCCGGCGCGGGGACGAGCTGCTCCTCGCGGTGGGCCCCTACCGCAGGATCGTTCCGCTGCCCTCCGCGCTGCGCCGCTGCACCGTCTCCGGCGCCGCCCTCGCCGACGGCGTGCTCCGCGTCCGCTTCACCCCGGACCCGCAGCTGTGGCCCCGGGCGCACTGATCCCCGTACCGCCGTTCGGGTAAGGTCGAAGGTGGCTGCACCGTACGCCCCGCAAGGAGAGTCCGCGATGAGCGAGACCGCCGACCGCCCCACCGACGACGACGCCTGGGCGAAGGCCTGCGAGGAGGACCTCGCCGCCGAGCGGGAGCGCCGCCGCGCCGGACGGGACGGCGCGGGAGCCGGCACCGGGACCGCCGCCGAGGAACTGTTCAAGCTCTTCGAGGCCGTGGCCGACAAGGTCTCCTCCCTGAACAACCCGCTCGTCGGAGCCGTCGCCCAGGACGCCGTGCGCCAGTTCGTCAGCCAGGCCAAGACGGCCGCGAAGCCCGTCATCGAACGCAACCCCGAGGTCTTCGACCACCTCGCGGCCGCCGGTTCGGAACTCCTCGCCGCCTACCGCTCGGCCGTCGAGGGCCACGAGCGCCGCTGGACGCGCGACGAGCCGCCCGCCGGACCCGCCCCCCGAACGGACGGCGCCCCCGGTCACGGCCCCGACGAGGGCCCCGAAGCCGGCCCGGCCGAGCGGATCGATCTCGACTGATCCTCCGCCCGCCTCGGGTACGGTGGGCCCTGGCGGGGTTTGACCGGAAACCGAGGGACTAATGGGACTCACCATCGGCGTCGACATCGGCGGCACGAAGATCGCGGCCGGCGTGGTCGACGAAGAGGGCACCATCCTTGAGACGTACAAGGTGCCCACCCCGCCGACCGCGGACGGGGTGACGGAGGCCATCTGCGCCGCCGTCGCCGAAGTCAGCAGCAGCCACACCATCGAAGCCGTCGGCATCGGCGCCGCCGGATACGTGGACGACAAGCGCGCCACCGTGCTCTTCGCCCCGAACATCCACTGGCGGCACGAGCCCCTCAAGGACAAGGTCGAGCAGCGCATCGGCCTCCCCGTCGTCGTCGAGAACGACGCGAACTGCGCGGCCTGGGGCGAGTACCGCTTCGGCGCCGGCCAGGGCCACGAGGACGTCATCTGCATCACGCTCGGCACGGGCCTGGGCGGCGGCATCATCATCGGCAACAAGCTGCGGCGCGGACGCTTCGGCGTCGCGGCCGAATTCGGCCACATCCGGGTCGTCCCCGACGGCCTGCTGTGCGGCTGCGGCAGCCAGGGCTGCTGGGAGCAGTACGCCTCCGGCCGCGCCCTCGTCCGCTACGCCAGGCAGCGCGCCAACGCCACCCCGGAGAACGCGACGATCCTCCTCGGCCTCGGCGACGGCACCCCCGAGGGCATCGAGGGCAAGCACATCAGCCAGGCCGCCCGCCAGGGCGACCTGGTGGCCGTCGACTCCTTCCGCGAGCTCGCCCGTTGGGCCGGCGCGGGCCTGGCCGACCTGGCCTCCCTCTTCGACCCGTCGGCGTTCATCGTCGGCGGCGGCGTCTCGGACGAGGGCGACCTCGTCCTCGACCCGATCCGCAAGTCCTTCAAGCGCTGGCTGATCGGCGGCGCCTGGCGTCCGCACGCGCAGGTGCTGGCCGCGCAGCTCGGCGGCAAGGCCGGACTCGTCGGCGCGGCCGACCTGGCCCGCCAGGGCTGACCCGCCCTTTGCCGTGACCGCCCGCCGCGCCCCTTGGGGGAGCGGCGGGCGGCTGCGTATGTTGCGGGCATGGACCCGACGCCGCCCCTGCCGCCCAAGTCCCTTACGGAGCCCGACGGTTCCGCCGTCATCCGGGTACTCAGCTACAACATCCGCTCACTGCGCGACGACGAGGACGCCCTCGCCCGGGTGATCCGGGCCTGCGAGCCGGACCTGGTCCTCGCCCAGGAGGCCCCGCGGTTCTTCCGCTGGCGCAAGCACGCCGCCCGGCTGGCCGCGAAGAGCGACCTCGTGGTCCTCGGCGGCGGAGCGACGGCCGCCGGGCCGCTGCTGCTGTGCTCGCTGCGGGCCTTCGTGGAACGCACCGAGGACGTGCTGCTCCCGCTCACCCCCGGCCGGCACCGGCGCGGCTTCGCCACGGCGGTGGTCCGCTTCGGGACGGTCCGCCTCGGGGTGATCAGCGCCCACCTGTCCCTGGACCGGGAGGAACGGGCGGGGCAGACGCAGATGCTGCTGGACCGCGTCGCCTCGACGGACGCCCCGTACGTGATCGCCGGCGGCGACGTGAACGAGACCCCGGACGGGGCCGCCTTCGGCCGCCTGGCCGGAGCCCTCCAGGACTGCTGGACGGTCGCCCCCTGGGGCGGGGAGCACACCTTCCCGGCCGCGGCGCCGGGCGGCCCGGACCGGCGCATCGACGCGGTCTTCGCCTCGCGGGGCGTGGAGGTCCTGTCCTGCGGGGTCCCGTCCGGGCTGCCGGGGGTGACGCGGTCCGACCTGGGCGCGGCCACCGACCACCTCCCGGTCCTGGCCGTACTCCGCCTCCCGGCGACGCCGTAGCGCCGGCGCCCACGCACGGCGCCCCGGAACCCGGCGGTGGGCCGGGGTCCGGGGCGCGGGCGCCGCGGTTTCCGGGGGAGGCGGGCGGGGCGGTCAGACCACCGCGCCGCGGCCCGGGTCGTCGTCCTCGTCGTCGTCGCCCTGCGACATGCGGGCCACCAGCGTGGCGAAGCCGCCCAGGAAGCCGCCGATGCCCAGGGTGGTCAGCCACCAGGTCATGTCCCACTGGAACAGCACCGCCAGGAGCAGCAGCACCGGGCCGCCGATCACGGCCAGCCACGCGAACTTCGTCGTCGTGTCCGCGGGCGGAAGCTCCGGCTCCGGCGGGACGAAGTGACCTTCCTCCGCCGGACTCAGGTCATCGTCCCCGGGCTCGGCCGGCGTGTGGTCCCGGGGACCCGTGCCCGCCCCGCCCATGCCCACGCCGGGGGCGAAGACCACCGAACTGCCCAGCGCCGGCGCGGGATCCGCATCGGCGCCCTTGCCCTGGTCGGCGCCCTTGCCCTGGTCCGCGTCGGGCGCGGCCGGAGCCGGCTTCACGTCCTCCTCGGGCAGCATCAGGTTCTCGATCGGCCGGAACGGCCTGGCGCCGGGCGGGTCCGGCGGCTCCTGCCCGTACCCGGCGACGATCGCGGCCCACGCCGCCTCCTCGTCCAGCGGGGGAACGCCCCCGGACGACTCCTCGTGCTCAGCCACCGCTGGCCGCCCCCTCCCTGCCGACGCTCTCCGCGAGCCGGCCGACGAACGCGAAACTGTCCGCGAAGATCCGCTCCGCGTCATGGTCCAACGTCGCGACGTGGTAGCTCTGTTCCAGCAGGGTCTCGGTGACGTCTGTGGAGGACACCCGGGCCAGGATGCGCGCCGAGTCCACGGGCGGCACGACGTGGTCCTGCGGGCTGTGCAGCAGCAGGACGGGCTGCGTGACCTGCGGCAGCTCGGCGTCCACCAGCTGGAAGAACTTCCGCAGCGAGTGCGCGGCCCGGGTCGGGACGCGGTCGTAGCCGACCTCGACCGAGCCGGGCTTGGCGATGTCGCTGGCGATGCCCGGCGTGGAGCGGATGAAGTGCTTGGCCACCGGCAGGGCGACGGCGAGCGGGTCGTGCACCTTGTTGGCGGGGTTGACGAGGACGATGCCGCTGATCGCGTCCCCGTGCTTGGCCGCCAGCCGCAGCGTCAGCGCGCCGCCCATCGACAGCCCGAAGACGAAGACCCGCTCGCAGGAGTCCAGCAGCTCCCGCAGCGCGCGGTCGACCTCCGCGTACCAGTCCTGCCAGCCCGTGAGCTGCATGTCCTGCCAGCGCGTCCCGTGCCCGGGCAGCAGCGGCAGCGACACGGTCAGTCCGCGCTCGGCCAGATACTCGGCCCAGGGGCGGAGCGACTGCGGCGAACCGGTGAAGCCGTGGCAGAGAAGCACGCCGACCTCTCCGCCCTCGTGGCGGAACGGCTCTGCTCCAGGGAGGACGGGCACCAGAGTCTCCTTGTCGATCAGGATGCGCGGGGGTACGGGGAGGGTTGCGCTGTGTGACTTCACCGTACGCGACCGGGGTGGCACCGACCAGGGTCGTCGGGCCGCTCCGGGCGGAGCCAGGAGATAAGGTCTGTTCGACAGACACAGGAAGGCTTTCGAGTTGATCTACGGCGCAATGAAGTTCTCCATCGGCGGGTCCCTGAAGCTCGCCTTCAGGCCCTGGGTGGAGGGCCTCGAGAACATTCCCGCGGAGGGGCCGGCGATCCTCGCGAGCAACCACCTGTCCTTCTCGGACTCCTTCTTCCTTCCGGCCGTGCTGGACCGGAAGGTCACCTTCATCGCGAAGGCGGAGTACTTCACCTCCCCCGGGGTCAAGGGCAAGCTGACGGCCGCCTTCTTCAAGGGCGTCGGGCAGCTTCCGGTGGACCGCTCCGGAGCGCGCGGTGCGGGCGAGGCCGCGATCAAGAGCGGCATCGACGTCATCGAACGCGGGGAGCTGTTCGGTATCTACCCCGAGGGGACCCGTTCACCCGACGGCCGGCTCTACCGGGGCAAGCCCGGCGGCCTGGCCCGGGTGGCGCTCGCCACCGGTGCCCCCGTCATCCCGGTGGCGATGATCGACACGGAGAAGATCCAGCCGCCCGGCAAGGTGGTCCCGAAGCTGATGCGTCCGGGCATCCGGATCGGCAAGCCGCTCGACTTCAGCCGCTACCACGGCATGGACGGCGACCGGTTCATCCTCCGCTCGGTGACCGACGAGGTCATGTACGAGATCATGAAGCTTTCCGGCCAGGAGTACGTCGACATCTACGCGACGGCCGCCAAGCGCCAGATCGCCGACGCCGAGAAGGCCGCCAAGGCCGAAAAGGCCGACAAGGCCGACAGGGCCGACAAGGGCGAGCAGCGGGACCAGGCCGCGGAGTAGGCGGGCGGCGGACGTACCGTCCGCGGGGGGTGGGGGAGATGGCGAAGCGCGAGCGCGTCGTACGCATGTCGGTCGAACAGCCGCTGTGGCGCGCCCTGACGGCCTACCGGCTGCTCACCATGGTCTACGCGGTGGGGCTGTTCGCCTTCTCCTACGAGAAGTTCGACCGGCCCCGGGTCGCGATCGGCTACTTCGTCCTCCTCGCGGTCTGGACGCTGGCCACCCACTCCAAGGTCGCGAACGCGGCCAGCTGCACGAAGCGCTTCCTCGGCGCCGACCTCACCGTCGCGCTGACCGGAATCCTCCTCACCCCGCTCGCCGACACCCACGAGCGGATCGTGGGGGGCGGCCCGACCCTGCCGAGCATCTGGACCGCGGGCTCGGTCCTCGCCTTCGCCATCAAGGGCGGCTGGCGCTGGGCCGGGTTCGCCTCGTCGTTCGTGGCCGCCGCCAACATCGTCGTCCACGGCGGCGACCCCACCCGCGACACCCTGCACAACGTCCTGCTGGTGTGGGTCGCGTCCATCGCCATCGGCTACGTCGTCGAGGTCGCCCGGGCCAGCGAGGCGACCCTCGCCCGCGCCCTGGAGATCGAGGCGGCCACCCGCGAGCGCGAGCGCCTCGCCCGTGACATCCACGACGGGGTCCTCCAGGTCCTCGCCATGGTCCAGCGGCGCGGCACCGAACTGGGCGGCGAGGCCGCCGAACTGGGCCGCATGGCGGGGGAGCAGGAGGTGGCGCTGCGCACGCTGGTCTCCAGCGGGCTCGTCCACCCGTCCCGGGTCTCCCGCGACGAGTCGCTCGGCGCGCTCGTGGACACGTACGAGGTCGACGAGGCCGACGGCGACACGGGCGAGCTGGACCTGCGGTCGCTCCTCGCCCCGCACGCCGGGTCCAAGGTGAGCTTCGCCGAGCCGGGCACCCCGGTGATGCTGCGGGTGCCCGCGGCCCGGGAGCTGGCCGCCGCGGTCGCGGCCGCCCTGGACAACGTGCGCAAGCACGCCGGGGACGGCGCCCGCGCCTGGATCCTGGTGGAGGACTGGGGTGACGAGGTGATCGTCACCGTCCGGGACGACGGCCCCGGCATCCCGTCCGGGCGGCTCGACCAGGCGGAGGGCGAGGGCAGGATGGGCGTGGCCCTGTCCATCCGGGGCCGGCTGCGCGACCTCGGCGGCAGCGCCGAGCTGGTGTCCGTCCCCGGACAGGGCACCGAAGTGGAACTGAAAGTACCGAGGGGGAGCACCCAGTGAACGAGCCCAACGAGCTCCAGGACATCAAGGTGATGGTCGTCGACGACCACCCGATGTGGCGGGACGCGGTCGCGCGCGACCTGGCCGCCGCGGGCTTCGACGTCGTGGCCACCGCCGGGGACGGGCCGGAGGCGGTGCGCCGGGCCCGCGCCGCCGCCCCGCAGGTACTGGTCCTCGACCTCAACCTGCCGGGCATGCCCGGGGTCCAGGTCTGCAAGGAGCTCGTCGGCGCCGATCCCGCGCTGCGCGTGCTCGTCCTGTCGGCCAGCGGGGAGCACGCGGACGTCCTGGAGGCGGTGAAGTCCGGTGCGACCGGCTACCTGCTGAAGTCCGCCGGCGCCCAGGAGCTCATCGACGCGGTCCGCCGCACGGCCGCCGGCGACCCGGTGTTCACCCCCGGCCTGGCCGGCCTCGTCCTCGGCGAGTACCGGCGCCTGGCCACCGACCCCGCGCCGGCCGCCGCCGACGAGCCCAAGGCCCCGCAGCTGACCGACCGGGAGACCGAGGTCCTACGGCTGGTGGCCAAGGGGCTCTCGTACAAGCAGATCGCGGAACGCCTGGTCATCTCCCACCGCACGGTGCAGAACCACGTGCAGAACACCCTCGGCAAGCTCCAGCTGCACAACCGGGTGGAGCTCGTCCGCTACGCCATAGAGCGCGGCCTCGACGACGCCTGACCTGGCCACGCCCGGCCGGGCCTGTGGGGCCGTACCCGCCGAACCGGGTGTCGAAGGTCGTACTTACTTCCTCGTACGAGTGAACCGGTGTACGCAACGCCCCGTAATTCCACCGGAATTGACCCCTCCTGGTCCCTTGCTGTGACCTGAGTCACCACTAGCGTGACCGTCATGGCGAAGGGAGATTCCATGAAGGTCGGAGTGCTCACGGGCGGCGGCGACTGCCCCGGACTCAACGCGGTGATCAGGGCCGTCGTCCGCAAGGGCGTGCAGGAGTACGACTACGGGTTCGTCGGGTTCAAGGACGGCTGGCGCGGAGCGGTCGAGGGCGACACCGTCCCGCTCGACATCCCGGCGGTCCGCGGGATCCTGCCCCGGGGCGGCACCGTCCTCGGCTCCTCGCGCACCAACCCGTTCAAGACGGAGAACGGCGTGCGCTCCATCAAGGAGAACCTCGCCAAGTTCGAGGTCGACGCCCTCATCGCGATCGGCGGCGAGGACACCCTGGGCGTCGCCGCCAAGCTGTACGAGGAGTACGGCATTCCGTGCGTCGGCGTGCCCAAGACCATCGACAACGACCTGTCGGCCACCGACTACACCTTCGGCTTCGACACGGCCGTCGGCATCGCCACCGAGGCCATCGACCGGCTGCACACCACCGCCGAGTCCCACATGCGGGTCCTGGTCGTCGAGGTGATGGGCCGGCACGCGGGCTGGATCGCCCTGCACTCGGGCCTGGCGGGCGGCGCCAACGTCATCCTCATCCCGGAGCAGCGCTTCGACATGGACAAGGTCTGCGCCTGGGTCACCTCCCGCTTCAAGGCGAGCTACGCCCCGATCGTGGTCGTCGCGGAGGGCGCGGTGCCGACCGACGGCGAACTCGTGCTCAAGGACGCCACCACCGACTCCTTCGGGCACGTCCGCCTGTCGGGAGTCGGCGAATGGCTGGCCAAGGAGATCGAGGCGCGGACCGGCAAGGAGGCCCGTACGACGGTCCTCGGGCACATCCAGCGCGGCGGCACGCCCAGCGCCTTCGACCGCTGGCTGGCCACCCGCTTCGGGCTGCACGCCATCGACGCGGTGCGGGACGGGGACTTCGGCAAGATGGTCGCGCTCAAGGGCACGGACATCGTCCGGGTGCCGATCGCCGAGGCCACGTCGAAGCTGAAGACGGTGGACCCGGCGCTCTACGAGGAGGTCGGCGTCTTCTTCGGCTGAGCCCCCGGCCGGGCTGCCGGGCAGGGGCCGACCGTGGGTCGTATCGTGACGAAACGACCCATGGTCCGCCCTACCGCACGGGAGTACGCGTGGAGATCCTGGCCTTCGGAGTGACCGCCGACGAGAAGCCGCTCCTGGAGCGCGCCTTCCGCGGAGGGCACGAGGTCCGCTGCCTCGACGTCTTCCTGAGCGAGGACACCGCGCCCATCGCCGCCGGGTACGAGATCGTCTCCTCCAGCGTGAACGCCGACCTGAACGCCCGGGTGCTGCACGTCCTGGCCGCCGGCGGGACCAGGATGATCGCCCAGCGCTCGACCGGCTTCAACAACATCGACCTGGACGTGGCCCGGCGGCTCGGCATGACCGTCGGCCGGGTCTCGTACTACTCGCCCTACTCCGTCGCCGAGTTCGCCTGGACCCTGGCGATGGCCGTGAACCGGCGGATCGTCCGGGCCTCGATCCGCACCCGGGACTTCGACTTCCGTCTGAACGGGCTCATGGGCCGCGACATGCGCGGCCGCACCGTCGGCGTCCTCGGCACCGGCAAGATCGGCGAGGCCTTCACCCGGATCGCGCACGGCTTCGGGATGAACCTCCTCGGCTGGGACGTCGCCGAGAACCCGGCCTGCACGGAACTGGGCATGAAGTACGTGGACAAGGAGGAACTGTTCGCCTCCTCGGACCTGATCAGCCTCCACGTGCCCCTGCTGGAGTCCACGCACCACCTCGTCGACTCGGCCGCCCTGAAGGCGATGCGTGACGACGCGATCCTGGTGAACTCCAGCCGCGGCGGACTGATCGACACGGAAGCCCTGGTCACGGAGCTGCGCGCGGGCCGTTTCACGGGGGTCGGCCTGGACGTGTACGAGGCGGAGGCCGGGGTCTTCTTCCTCGACAAGTCCCTGGAGGCCGTCGAGGACGACACCCTGGCCCGCCTCGTCACGTTCCCCCACGTGGTCGTCACCTCCCACCAGGCGTACTACACGAGCGACGCGGTCGGCCAGATCATCGAGGCCACCGTCCGGAACGTGGCCGACTACCTGGCCGGCCGCCGCTCCGAGAACACCCTCGTGCCCGGCCCCGCCTGACCCCCGCCCGGCCCGCGCCGGAGCTCAGACGGGGGCCGTGACCCCGCTCAGGAGATCGCGCACCAGGTCCACCCCGCGCAGGGTCAGCACCGACTCGGGGTGGAACTGCACCCCCGCCACGCCCGCGGCCGGCGCCCGCAGGGCGTGGACCTCGCCCGTCGCCGGATCCCGGGCGACCTCCACCCCCGCGCCGGACAGGCGCGCGGCCAGGGCGTCGGAGCAGTGCGCGGTGTACGTGTTGTAGAACCCGACCACTTCCGGGACCCCGAACAGGTCGATCCGCGTCTGCGCCCCCTGCGCCGGCCGCGCCTTGCGGATCAGCGGCAGGCCCAGCTCGGCCGCCAGCAGTTCGTGGCCCAGGCAGACGCCCAGGACGCCGCCGCGGTGCGTGGCCAGCAGCTCCGCGGCCAGGGCGCGCAGCGTCCGCATCTTCGGGTCGCCGGACTCCGCCGGGTCACCCGGGCCCGGGCCGAGGACGACGGGGCCCTCCCAGGCGGCCGCGGCGGCCCGCAGCCCCGGGTCGTCGTAGCGGCGTACGGTCACCTCCAGGCCGGTCACCCGCAGCACGTGGGCCAGCATCGCCGTGAAGGTGTCCTCCCCGTCCACCACCAGGGCGTGCCCGGCCGCCCGCGCCGGGCGCTCCTGCATGCGCAGCCAGAACGGGGCCAGGTCCCGGCGCCGGGCCTCCAGCGCCTCCCGGACCCGGGGATCGTCCGCCAGCCGGGCCCCCGCGCCGGCCCGCCGGGGCGCGGCCTCCCGTACGCCCAGCGCGGCCAGCACCCCGGCGGCCTTGGCGTGCGTCTCGGCCACCTCGCCGGCCGGGTCGGAGTCGCGGACCAGGGTGGCGCCGACCGCCACGCGCAGGGCGCCGTCCGGGGCGATGTCGGCGGTGCGGATCAGGATCGGGGAGTCCAGCGTCTGCGCCCCGGCCGCGTCGGTGCCGAGGAGCGCCAGCGCGCCCGCGTAGTAGCCGCGGCCGCCGCTCTCGTACCGCTCGATGACCCGGCAGGCGTTCTGCACGGGCGAGCCCGTCACCGTCGCCGCGAACATGGTCTCCCGCAGCACCTCGCGGACGTCCAGCGAGGACCGTCCGCGCAGCTCGTACTCGGTGTGCGCGAGGTGGGACATCTCCTTCAGCCGGGGGCCGACGACGACCCCGCCCATGTCGCCGACGGTGCACATCATCTTGAGCTCCTCGTCGACGACCATCGACAGCTCCTCGGTCTCCTTGCGGTCCCCGAGGAAGGCCAGGAGCGATGCGGCGGTCGGGCCCCCGGCGGGATAGCGGTACGTGCCGCTGATCGGGTTCATCACGACGGTGCCGCCGGACATCCGCACGTGTACCTCGGGACTGGCCCCGACCAGGGTGCGGTCCCCGGTGTGGACCACGTACGTCCAGTACGCGCCCCGCTCGCCCTCCAGCAGCCGCCGGAACAGGGCCAGCGCGTCGGCCCGGCCGAAACCGTCGATCCGGCCCCCGTAGGTGCGCCGGATCACGAAGTTCGCGCCCTCGCCGCGGCCGATCTCGTCGCGGATGACCCGCCCGACGGTGGCCGCGTACTCCTCGTCGGAGACGTCGAAGCCGCCCCCGTCCACCCGCACCCGGTGCGCGGGCAGCGCGGCCAGGGCCTCGGCGAGGGGGACCTCGTACGCCTCCTCGGCGGCCAGCACGCTCAGCGGCGTGCCGTCGTCGCGCACGTCGAAGCCGCGCTCGCGGATCTGCCGGAACGGCACGAGGGCGAGGGTGGGCAGCGGGCCGACGGGCAGGTCGGCGAGGCGCTCGGCCTCGTGGACCGGGCCGACGAGCACCTCGACGGTGTCGTGGTCGCGGCCCGGCGTCCGCCGGCGCAGCAGGGCGAACGGCGGGGCGCTGTCGTCGAGCAGTCGGCTGAATGCCGTGGTCATGGTGGGGCGTCCTTCCGGAGGGAGGGGCGGCCCGGCCGTGGCGGTGGCTGTGGCACCACATGCGGAAGGCCGCCCCTCGGGGCGGCCTTCGCGTCACTCGTCACATGTCAGTGGGTACGCGCGAGGTGTGGGCCGCCGGAAGCGGGCCACCACCAGTTCTTGTCGAAGTGCGCGTACATGCCGCCGACCCTAGCGCACGGCCGGAACATTCCGGGAGACACCTGTCTCACGTATTGGGCACCGGGCTGGACGGGACGTACGACGCCGTAATGTGTACGAGGTGACCGTGAACGCTGAAACCCAAGCCCCCGCCGCCAAGGCGACCTGGCGAGACCTTCCCGCGGCGCAGCAGCCTTCGTACCCCGATGCCGAGGCACTGCGCGCTGTCGTCGCGGACCTCGAGTCGTATCCTCCGCTCGTCTTCGCGGGCGAGTGCGACCAGCTGCGCGCCCGTCTGGGAGCCGTCGCCAAGGGCGAGGCGTTCCTCCTCCAGGGCGGCGACTGCGCCGAGGCCTTCGACGGCGTCTCCGCCGACCACATCCGAGCCAAGCTGAAGACGCTGCTCCAGATGAGTGCCGTCCTGACGTACGCGGCCTCCGTGCCGGTCGTCAAGGTCGGCCGCATCGCCGGCCAGTACTCCAAGCCGCGCTCCAAGGACACCGAGACCCGCGACGGCGTCACCCTGCCGACCTACCGCGGCGACTCCGTCAACGGCTTCGCCTTCACCGAAGAGGCCCGCATCCCGGACCCCGAGCGCCTGAAGCGGATGTACAACGCGTCCGCCTCCACGCTCAACCTGGTGCGCGCCTTCACCACCGGTGGCTACGCCGACCTGCGCCAGGTGCACGCCTGGAACCAGGACTTCGTGAAGTCCTCCCCGTCCGGGCAGCGCTACGAGCAGCTCGCGCGGGAGATCGACAACGCGCTGAACTTCATGAAGGCCTGCGGCACCGACCCGGCCGAGTTCAAGGCCGTCGAGTTCTACGCCTCGCACGAGGCGCTGCTCCTCGACTACGAGGGCGCGCTGACCCGCACGGACTCGCGCACCGGCAAGCTGTACGACACCTCCGGCCACATGGTCTGGATCGGTGAGCGCACGCGCCAGCTGGACCACGCGCACATCGAGTTCTGCTCGCAGATCGCGAACCCGATCGGCATCAAGCTCGGCCCGACGACCACCGTCGACGAGGCCCTGACGTACATCGACCGCCTCGACCCCGAGCGCGAGCCGGGCCGGCTGACCTTCGTCGTCCGCATGGGCGCCGACAAGGTCCGCGACAAGCTCCCCGAGCTGGTCGAGAAGGTCACCGCCTCCGGCGCGACCGTGGCCTGGGTGACCGACCCGATGCACGGCAACACCTTCGAGGCGGCCTCCGGCCACAAGACGCGCCGTTTCGACGACGTGCTCGACGAGGTCAAGGGCTTCTTCGAGGTCCACAAGGCGCTGGGCACCCACCCGGGCGGCATCCACGTCGAGCTCACCGGTGACGACGTCACCGAGTGCGTGGGCGGCGGCGACGAGATCTTCGTCGACGACCTGCACCAGCGCTACGAGACGGCCTGTGACCCGCGGCTCAACCGCAGCCAGTCCCTGGACCTGGCGTTCCTGGTCGCCGAGATGTACCGCGACCAGTAGGGATCACTCAGTACCTTCGTACGACGATGGGGCGCGGATCGATGTGATCCGCGCCCCATCGTCATATCGGGGGCTTTTAGGGTTGCCTAACTTTGGGTACGGTTAGGTAAGCCTCACCAACCAGGGGATGGCCCGCCGAACCGTTCCTCGCCAGGGAGGTGAACCGCGTGTACGTCTGCTCTTGTTTCGGGATCACCGACAAGCAGGTCAAGGACCACGCGGCGGCCGGGGCCTGTACCCCCCGCCAGATCGCCTCCGCCACCAAGGCCGGCACCGACTGCGGTTCCTGCGTGCGCACCATCCAGGGCATCCTGGGCCGCGGGGCGTGCCCGCGCCGGGAGCTGCTGGACCAGGGCAGGACGGCCGCGGTCCTCTCGGCCGAGGCCGACGCCGAGCCCGCGCTGGCCGAAGCGGCCTAGTCCCCGGCCCTCCCGGGTCGCGCCTGCCGGATCCGGTCCGCCTTCTAGCTTTCCGGCTGCTCGATGAGCTGCGCGATGTAGAGCGGCTCGCCGATGCTCTCGATCAGCTCCAGCTGGGTGTCGAGGTAGTCGATGTGGTGCTCCTCGTCCTCCAGGATCTCCTCGAAGAGCCGGGCCGAGGTGATGTCGCCCTTGCCGCGCATGACCTCGATGCCGCGCTTGAGGCGGTCGATCGCCTCGACCTCGACCTGCCGGTCCGCCTGGAACATCTCCGTGAGGGTCTGGCCGACGCGCACGTGGAAGAGGCGCTGGTAGTTCGGCAGGCCGTCGAGCATCAGGATGCGCTCGGTGATCTTGTCCGCGTGCTTCATCTCGTCGATGGATTCTTCACGCGTGTACTTGGCGAGCTTGGTCCAGCCCTTGTTGTCCTGGATGCGGTAGTGCAGCCAGTACTGGTTGATGGCCGTCAGCTCGCCGGTCAGCTGCTCGTTCAGAAACTCAAGGACCTCGGGGTCGCCCTGCATCGCAGAGGCTCCTTCCAGGCAATGTCAGCTATGTGACGGGGCAGTTGCGCGCATCCTTGCACCGCCGCCGGAGGCCGTCCAGTAAGTGCCTCCTTAGTGGGAGTTGCCAGGACTTGCCCGACTAGGTCCAGACCTGGTCATGACCACCCTGCCCAGTCTGTCACCATGGAGACATGGGTCAGCCGGAAAACCGGGAATCTCCGGGAGCAGAGCAGTTCGAGCTCCCACCGGGGCAGCGGTTGCAGCGGGGCTGGCCCGTCACCCACTACGGTCCTGTACCGAAGTTCAAGCCGGACCGGTGGGAGTTCCGGGTCTTCGGTGCGACCGCCGACGGCGAGAAGCACTGCTGGAACCACGAGGAATTCGCGGCCCTGCCCTTCGAGTCGGTCGTCGCGGACCTCCACTGCGTCACCAAGTTCAGCATGCTGGGCGCCGAATGGGGCGGCGTGCTCGCCCGTACCCTCCTGACGCTCGCGCCCCCGGCGCCGCAGGTCACGCACGTGATGGTGTGGGCCGAGTACGGCTTCAGCTCCAACATGAGACTCGACGACTTCGCCGCCGAACGGACCGTGTTCGCCACCCATATGGGCGGCGAACTGCTGACTGCCGAGCACGGGTTCCCGCTGCGCCTCGTGGTCCCGCACCTGTACGCGTGGAAGGGCCCCAAGTGGGTCCGCGGCATCGAGTACATGACCGCCGACCGTCGCGGCTTCTGGGAGGAGCGCGGCTACCACAACATCGGCGACCCCTGGCGCGAGCAGCGCTACTCGTACCAGGAGGAGCCGGGGGACGGCCCCGAGCTGTAGGCCGGCGCCGGCCGGTTCAGTGGTGGTAGCGGTGGACGACCGCGTGCCCCTTGCCGCGGCCGATCATCCACTTGTTCACCGGGACCGTGATCACGAAGGCGGCCGCCAGCGCGATCGCCAGGACGATCCAGAACAGCGGGTCCGCCAGGTGCGCGTCCATCGCGCCCGGCCACAGGGCGATCACCCCGTTGTCGATCAGTTCCATGACGGCGATCGAAAGGGTGTCCGCGGCCAGCGCCACCCGGACGGCCGAACGCAGGCCCACTCCGGCGGCGAGGATCCCGCGCAGGGTCAGCGCGTAGCCGAAGACGAACGCGAGCACGATCGCGAGGACCATCGTCGGGACGTTCCCCCAGCCCAGCGCGGTTCCGATGACCATGCCGAGGACCTCGCCGATGGCGCACCCGGTGAGGCAGTGCAGGGTGGCCCGGGCCGCTTCGGCCCAGCCGGCCGTGCCGCCGGCGGGTGCGTGGCCGTGCTCGTGGCCGTGGGCCCGTTCGTCGTCGTGCTCGTGCTCGTGACCGTGGTGCGCGTGTGCGTGCTCCATGACAAAGCCCCTCGCGTGGGAAACGCCGGGTAGCGGTCCTGTCTCCGTGACAGAACCGTATACCCCCCTGGGGTATTCCTCAAGGAGCTCGTGGATCAGTGCGGGCCGTCGCGCAGCTCCTTCAGCAGCGCCACGTCCGCCGCGTGGCCCTCCTTGCCGCCGGGCGTCTCGATGATCAGCGGCACACCGGCCGTCTCGGGGTGCGAGAACAGCTCGCCGAAGGCCTCCCGGCCGATGTGGCCCTGGCCGATGTTGGCGTGCCGGTCCTTGTGGGCGCCGACGCCCTCCTTGGAGTCGTTGGCGTGGATCAGCTTCAGCCGCCCCGGGCCCACCGCGTCGACCAGCAGGTCGAGCGTCTGCTTGGTGCCGCCGGGCTCCGCGAGGTCGTGGCCTGCCGCGAAGATGTGGCAGGTGTCCAGGCAGATGCCGAGCTTCGGGTGGTGGTCGAGCGCCTCGAAGTACGGTCCGAAGTCCCAGGTGCGCGAGCACAGCGAGGAGCCCTGCCCGGCCGTGGACTCCAGCAGCAGGAAGGGGTCGTCGTCATGGGTCAGCTCGTCCAGCAGCGGCAGCATGTACTCCCTGACCTGCGCGTACGCCGCCTCGCGCGGGCGGCCCCCGGTGGCCGAGCCGGTGTGGACGACCACCCCGAGGGCGCCGATCTCCCGGCCGCGGCGCAGCGAGTGCCGCAGTGACTCCACCGACTTCTCCACGGTCGCCTCGGTGTGCGAGCCGAAGTTGATCAGGTACGGGGCGTGGACGTACGCGGGGACCGACCGCTCGGCGCACTGCGTACGGAACAGCTCGTCCTGCGCCGGGCTGCCGGTCGGCGTGGCCCAGCCGCGCGGATTGGCCACGAAGACCTGGACGGCCTCGGCGCCCATCTCGCGGGCGTACGGCAGACCGACCGAGGCGAGCCCGCCGGCGACGGGCACGTGCCCGCCCACGGGATTGCGCGCCACCGGGCCGTCGGTGTCCGGGCCGTCGGTGTCCGGGCCGGCGGTCACAGTCCCTTCGTCCTCACCGTGATGGTGCTGCCCTCGGGGGCGGCCTGGCCGCCGGCCACCGACTGGCTGTCCACCGTGTTGCCCAGGGGCAGGAACGGGCGGTCCACCTTCACCTTGAAGCCCAGGCCCTCCAGCGTCTTGCGGGCCGTGTCCGCGTCCTGACCGGTCACGTCCGGTACCTGGACCTGCCGGGGGCCCTTGGAGAGGGTCAGGGTGATCGTGTCACCGGCCGCCGCCTGGGTGCCGGAGACGATCGACTGGGCGGCGACCGTACCGGGGGCCGAGGGCGAGTTGACGTCCTCGGCGGCCGTCTTCACCGTGAGGCCCAGGCTCTCCAGCGCGGAGCGGGCCTGGTCGAGGGGCCGGCCGGCGACGTTCGGGACCTGGACGGGCCGTCCCTTGCTGACGACCAGCGCGACCGCCGTGTCGGGCGCCCGCTTCTGGCCGCCCGCCGGGTTCGTGCTGATCACCGAGCCCTGCGCGACGTCCTCGCTGAACGCCTGGGTGACGATTCCGGGCGCCAGGCCCGTCTTCGTCAGTTCGCCCTTGGCCTCCTCCAGCGGGCGGCCCTTCAGGTCGGGCACGCTGACCACCTCGGGGCCGCGCGAGATCGTGAGCGTCACCGCGCCGTTGCCGCGGATGCGCTTGCCGCCCGGCGGATCGGTGTTCATCACCGTCCCGCGGTCGAAGGCGTCGCTGAACTTGCGGTCGATCCCCTTCACGCCGAGACCGGCCGCCGACAGCTGGGACTTCGCCTGCTCCTCCGTCTTGCCGAGCAGGTTGGGGACCTTCGTGAACTGGCCCGAGCTGATGTACCAGACGCCCGTACCGAGGCCCAGGACCAGCAGCACCGCCGCGACGACCAGCAGCGGACCGCGCCGGGGCGCGCGCGGCGCCGCCCGGCGGGACGGCGCGGCGGGCGGCGGCGGGGACTCCAGCCGGGAGGTGAGGTGCACGGGCTGCGCCACGGGGCGGGGGACCACCCCGGTACGGTCCTCCGCCGCGCTGCGCACCTCGGCGCGCGCCTGCGGCGGTACGGCGTCCAGCTCGGCGTCGCTGAGCCCGGCGCGGGCCGCGCGGGCCAGACCGAGCAGCCCGGCGGCGTCCGTGGGGCGCAGCTCGGGGTTGCGGGCGGTGGCCTGCGCGACCAGCTCGTCGAGATCGGCCGGGAGCCCCGGGACGACGACCGAGGGCGGCGGCACGTCCTCGTGGAGGTGCTGGTAGAGCACCTGGGCGGGGCTGGCGCCGTTGTGCGGCTTGCCGCCGGTGAGCATCTCGTAGAGGACGACGCCGCAGGCGTAGACGTCCACGCGGGTGTCGGCGACGCCGTTCTCGATCTGCTCGGGCGCCAGGTAGGAGACGGTGCCGAGGACGGATCCGGTGGTGTTCGTCACGGAGTCCACGGAGCGGACCAGTCCGAAGTCGGCGACCTTCACGCGGCCGTCGTCCCCGATGAGGACGTTCTCGGGCTTCATGTCCCGGTGTACGAAACCGGCCCGGTGGGCGGCGCCGAGGGCGGCGAGGACCGGTTCGAGGATGTCGAGGGCGGCCCTCGGCTGGAGCGCGCCGCGCTCGCGGAGCACGTCGCGCAGGGTGCAGCCGGAGACGTACTCCATGGCGAGGTAGGTGTACGGGCCGTCCGTGCCCTGGTCGAACACCGCGACCACGTTGGGGTGGGCGAGCCGGGCCACGGACTTCGCCTCGCGGATGAAGCGGTCGACGAAGGCGCCGTCGGCGGCGAGCGCCGGGTGCATCACCTTCAGGGCGAGGACGCGGTCGAGGCGGGTGTCGACGGTCCGGTAGACCGTGGCCATGCCGCCGGCCGCGATGCGGGCGTCGATGCGGTAGCGGCCGTCGAGCACGCGCCCGACGAGGGGGTCATCCAGGGTCGTATCCACCCGGCGATTCTACGAGCGCCCGCCGCGGGCCCGACCGGGACGGGGGTGGTTGCAGCGCAGCTGTGACGCACGAGACGTTTTCCGCGCGCCGCCCGCACCGCCCGTCCCCGGCCGGGCCGGGCGTCAGGAGGGGGCCGTGAAGGCCGGGCGTTCCGGGTCGAGGGCGGCCCGGCCTTCGACGGGGGAGGAGGCCTCGGCGAAGCGGCGCTGGGGGATGCGGCCCGCGCGGTGGGCGAGGCGTCCCGCCGAGACGGCGTCCCGCATGGCGGCCGCCATCAGCACCGGCTCCTGGGCCCGGGTCACGGCGGAGGCGAGCATCACTCCCGCGCAGCCCAGCTCCATCGCCAGCGCGGCGTCCGACGCCGTCCCGGCCCCGGCGTCCAGGATGACGGGGACCCCGGCCCGCTCCACGATCAGCTCGAAGTTGTGCGGGTTGCGGATCCCCATGCCCGAACCGATCGGGGACCCGAGCGGCATGATCGCCGCGCAGCCCACGTCCTCCAGCTTCCGGGCCAGCACCGGGTCGTCGTTGGTGTACGGGAGCACGGTGAAGCCCTCGTCCACCAGGACCTCGGCGGCGTCCAGCAGCTCGACGCCGTCGGGCAGCAGGGTCCGCTCGTCCGCGACGACCTCCAGCTTGATCCAGTCCGTGCCCAGGGCCTCCCGCGCCAGCCGGGCCGTGAGCACGGCCTCGCCGGCCGTGAAGCAGCCCGCCGTGTTGGGCAGGACGGCGATGCCCAGCTTCGTCAGCACCGACAGCACCGAACCCTGCACCGTCGGGTCCAGGCGGCGCATCGCCACCGTCGTCAGTTCCGTCCCGGAGGCGACCAGGGAGCGTTCCAGGACGTCCAGGCTCGGGGCCCCGCCCGTGCCCATGATCAGGCGGGAGGAGAAGGTCCGGCCGCCGAGGGCGAAGAGGTCGTCCGCCATCGCCGTCAGCCCCCCTGCACCGCGGTGAGGACCTCGACCCGGTCGCCGTCGTCCACCGGGGTGTGCGGCCAGCGTCCGCGCGGGACGACCGTCTCGTTGAGTGCGGCGGCCACGCCGGAGGGGGCGGCGGTCAGCGTGGCCACCACCACGTCCAGGGTGGTGCCGTCCGCGATCTCGCGGGGTTCGCCGTTGACGGAGATGGTCATGCGTAGGACTCCTGACGCGTGGTGGAGAAGCGGCGGGGGGTGAAGGGGCGGGCGACCTCCGGAACGACTCCGGTCGCCAGCAGCTCCGCCATCACGTCCCCGGTGAGCGGGGTCAGCAGGACCCCGTTGCGGTAGTGGCCGGTGGCCAGGTGCAGGCCAGGCAGGTCGGTCGGGCCGAGCAGCGGCGCGTTGTCCGGGGAGCCGGGGCGCAGCCCCGCCCGGGTCTCGACCAGCGGCAGTTCGGTGATGCCGGGCACCAGCTCGTGGGCGTCGCGCAGCAGCTCGTAGACCCCGCCCGCGGTGACCGTGGTGTCCCAGCCGAGTTCCTCGCTGGTGGCGCCGAGGACGAGCTCCCCGTTCTCGCGCGGGACCAGGTAGACGTGGCTGCCGCGCACCACGGCCCGTACGGTCCGCGACAGGAACGGCGCGTACGCGGCCGGCACCGAAAGCCGCAGCACCTGCCCCTTCACCGGCCGCACCGGCACCGCCACCTCCGGCGGGACCCCGGCCAGCCGGCCGCTCAGCGAGCCCGCAGCCAGCACCACCTGGTCGGCGCGCAGCTCCGTACCGTCGTCGAGGACGGCGCCCGCGGCCCGGTCCCCGGTGGTGACCAGCCGGGCGGCGCGCTCGCGGTGGACGCTCACCCCGGACCGCTCGCAGGCGGCCAGCAGCGCCGCCGCGAGCCGGCGCGGATCCACCTGGTGGTCCCCGTCGACGCGCAGCCCGCCGCGTACCCCGGGCGCCAGCATGGGCTCCAGGCGGCGGCACTCGCGGCCGGTGAGCCACTCGGACTCCAGCCCGCAGCGGCGCTGGAGGGCGTGCAGCTCGCGCAGGTGGAGGCGGTCGTCGGCGTCGAGGGCGACGGCGAGGGTGCCGCAGGCCCGGTAGCCGATGTCCATGCCGCCGGCGGCCGCGGAGAGCTCGGCGGCGAAGTCGGGGTAGCGGGCGGCGGAGGCCACGTTGAGCCCGAGCAGGGTCTCCTCGCCGTAGTGCAGCTCCGTGACGGCGGCCAGCATGCCCGCCGCGACCCGGGCCGCGCCGCCGCCCGGGTCCGGGTCGGCCAGGACGACGCCCAGGCCGCGCCGGGCCGCCCGCCAGGCCGTGACCAGGCCGATGATCCCGCCCCCGATGACGAGGACGTCGGATCCCTTTCGAGATGAGTGCATGGGCGTCCAGCCCCTCCCTTCGCCGGCATGACCCGGATCAGGTTCGTACGGTCGGAGGCCGGCCAGCCTCCCTCTCAGCCCGGTGCGCCCGGACTCCCGCGATAGGTACGGTGGCCAGACTAACCCCGCGTCCGGTGGCGGGTAAGGCTGCCTCCCCCGGCGTCCGCACCCGCTATTCCTGACGGATCGTCAGGGAACTAGGCTGGGCCGCGTGAGCGAGCAGACGCAACAGACGAACCCCGGTGTCGTGATCGTCGGCGCCGGAATGGCCGGGGTGCAGACCGCGGTGGCCCTGCGCGAACAGGGCTTCACCGGCCCCGTGACCCTGCTGGGCGCCGAACCCCACCAGCCCTACGACCGGCCCCCGCTGTCCAAGGCGGTGCTGCTCGGCAAGGCCGAGGACTCCGCGTTCGACGTCGACTTCGAGGGCCTCGGCATCACGCTGCGGCTCGGCACCGAGGTCACCGGGCTCCGGGCCGCCGACCGCGAACTGGACACCGAGGCCGGACCCGTCCCGTACGAGGACCTCGTCCTGGCCACCGGCGCCCGCCCGCTGACCCTGCCCGGCTCCGAGGGCGTCCCCGGCGTGCACCTGCTGCGCACCCTCGACGACGCCGCCCGGCTGCGGCCCGTCCTGGCGGCCGCCCCCGCCACCGTCGTCGTCGGAGCCGGCTGGATCGGAGCCGAGTTCGCCACCGCCGCCCGCGGGGCCGGCTGCGCCGTGACCGTCGTCGAGGCGGCCGACCGGGTCCTGGCGGGCGCCCTCCCCGCGGAGGTCACCGCCCCGATGGCCCGCTGGTACGCCGAGGCCGGCGCCGAACTGCTCACCGGCGCGAAGGTGGCCGGGATCGGGGAGGGCCGGGTCCTGCTGGCGGACGGCCGGGAGCTGGAGGCGGGCGCCGTGGTCGTCGGCATCGGCGCCCGCCCCGCGACGGACTGGCTGGCCGGGACCGGGATCGAGCGCGGCGCCGACGGTTCCGTCACCGCGGACGCGTACCTGCGGACCACCCTGCCCCGGGTGTACGCCGTCGGCGACTGCTCCTCCTTCCCCTCGGCCCGCTACGGGACGCGGCTGCTGGTCCACCACTGGGACAACGCCCTCCAGGGGCCGCGGGCGGTCGCCGCGAACATCCTGGCGGGCGGGCCGGTGAGGGCCTACGACCCCGTCCCGTACTTCTGGTCGGAGCAGTTCGGCCGCTTCGTCCAGTACGCCGGGCACCACGGCGGGGCCGACACCCTGCTGTGGCGCGGCGACCCCGCCGACGCCGCCTGGTCGGTGTGCTGGCTCCGGGACGGGGCCCTCGTCGCCGTCCTGGCGGTCGGCCGCCCGAGGGACATCGCGCAGGGCCGCAAACTGATCGAGTCGGCCACCCCGGTGGACCCGGCCCGCGTCGCGGACCCCGCGACCCCCCTCAAGTCCGCCACGGCCTGATCCCGGGCGGCCGGACCCGGCCCCGACCACGGACGGACGGGGCCAGGTACCGGCGGGCAGTCCGAGATGGCAGGCTTGTGTCCGTGACCGAGATTGACGCAAAGATCGATGCCCTAGTCCCCTCCTGGCTGCACCTCCCCGACATCGCGGAGATGCTCGACGTCGAGGTGACCCGGGTCCGCCAGATGGTCAAGGAAGGGCAGCTGATCGCCGTACGCCGGGGCGAGCGGCGCACCCTGCAGGTTCCGGCCCAGTTCATCGACGGCGACAAGGTCGTCAAGGGCCTCGTGGGCCTGCTGACCGTGCTGCGCGACGACCGCTTCTCCGAGGAGGAGATCCTGGAGTGGCTCTTCACCGAGGATCCGACCCTGCCCGGCACCCCCGTGCAGGCGCTGCGCGAGAATCGCGGCACGGAGGTGAAGCGCCGCGCTCAGGCGCTCGCCCTCTGATGAGCTGATCCACAGGTGTACGGCCCGGCCGGTCCCGCCGGCCGGCCCGTACGCCACCACCACGGGGGGTACTCCCATGCAGCAGCTGTCCGACGCCCGGCTCTACCTGTGCACGGACGCCCGAAAGCGGCAGGGAGACCTCCCCGAGTTCCTGGACGCCGTCCTGGCCGGGGGCGTGGACATCGTCCAGCTCCGGGACAAGGGCATGGAAGCCGGCGAGGAACTGGAACACCTGCGGGTCTTCGCCGAGGCCGCCCGCCGCCACGGCAAGCTCCTCGCCGTCAACGACCGCGCCGACGTCGCGCACGCCATCGGCTCCGACGTCCTGCACCTCGGCCAGGGCGACATCCCCGTCCCGGCCGCCCGCGCCATCCTCGGCGCCGGCGTCCTCATCGGCCGGTCCTGCCACTCGGAGGCCGAGGTGGACGCGGCCGCCGCCGAACCCGGCGTCGACTACTTCTGCACCGGCCCCTGCTGGCCCACCCCCACCAAGCCCGGCCGCCACGCCCCCGGCCTCGGACTCGTCCGCCACGCCGCCTCCCTGCGCCAGGACCGCCCCTGGTTCGCCATCGGGGGCATCGACGCGGCCAACCTGGACGAGGTCCTGGACGCCGGAGCCACCCGCGTCGTCGTCGTCCGGGCCATCACCGAGGCCTCCGACCCCGGCGCCGCCGCTGCCGACCTGGCCAAGCGCGTCCGCGCCCGCGCCGAAGCCGTCACCGGCTGACGCACCGGGCCGCGAGGGTGTCCAAAAACGTGTCCAAAGGGTGGACGCCGCTTCGGTGTCCGCCGAGCCGCGTCTAACCTGCCCGTATGGCCCTTGGTACCGCTTCCACCTGGTCGGACCGTGCACACACGGTCCGCGACCTCCTCGCGTCCGGGCGCTCGTACTCCTTCGAGTTCTGGGCCCCCAAGACGGAGAAGGGCGAGCGCAACCTCTGGAACGCGCTCCGCCGGATCGAGGGCGTCTCCCCGAGCTTCGTCTCGGTGACCTACGGGGCCGGCGGCTCCACCCGCGGCGGCACCGTGCGCGCCACCGAGCAGATCGCCGCCGACACCACCTTGACCCCGGTCGCGCACCTCACCGCCGTCGACCACTCGGTCGCCGAGCTGCGCCACGTCATCGGCCAGTTCGCGGACGCCGGCATCCGCAACATGCTCGCCGTGCGGGGGGACCCGCCGGGTGACCCGATGGGCCCGTGGGTCAAGCACCCCGAGGGCGTGGAGTACGCCGCCGACCTCGTGCGCCTGCTCAAGGAGTCCGGCGACTTCTGCGTCGGCGTCGCCGCCTTCCCTGAGATGCACCCGCGCTCGGAGGACTGGGACACGGACATCCGGCACTTCGTGGACAAGTGCCGCGCGGGCGCGGACTACGCGATCACGCAGATGTTCTTCGATCCGGAGAATTATCTGCGGCTGCGCGACAGCGTCGCGAAGTCGGGCTGCGAGACCCCGATCATCCCCGAGGTCATGCCTGTTGTGAGCATCAAGCAGCTCGACCGGCTGCCGCAACTGAGCACCGCGGTCTTCCCCGCGGCCGTGAAAGAGCGCATGCTCGCGGTCAAGGACGATCCGGCCGCTGTACGCTCCATTGGCATCGAGTTCGCCACGGAGTTCTGCGCGCGGCTGCTGTCCGAGGGCGTACCCGGACTGCACTTCATCACGCTGAACAATTCGACGGCGACCCTCGAGATCTACGAGAACCTGGGCCTGCACCAGCGGGCCTGACCGGCCGTCCCCCTGCCCGTGCGGGCGGCCGTACCGAGAGGGGCCACGCGTGGGAATGACGGTCCTCTACATCGCGTTCGGTGTCGTCGCGTTGTGGCTGCTTGCCGAGGTCCTGATGCAGTACAAGGCCCGGCTGCGCTGGCGCCTGCTCGCCTTCACCGGCTTCGTCGGTGTGGTCGCGGGGGTGGTGCTGCCCTCGGTGCTCGTGATCGCCGCCGGCGCGACCGCCTTCGCCGTCGGCCAGACCCTGGTGACGCTCTCCTTCCGCAAGGGCTTCGTCGCCGGCTGGGCGCTGCGCCGGGGCGGGGAGCCCGTACGGCAGGAGCGGAGCCGTCGCCGCCGCGGCGGCGAACCGCGCCCGGACGCCGGCCTGGAGGTGACGGCCCTGGAGTACGGCTCCGAGGGCCGGGACACGGCCGCCGACGAGGGCCGCGACGCCGGCTCCACGCAGGTCTTCACCCCGGAGCCGGTCCCCGAGGACACCGGCTCGTACGGAATACAGAGCTTCTCCGCCCGGCAGGGCGACGGCCAGGCCCCCTACGCCGCGCCCGAGCAGGACGCCCACCAGTACGCGGCCTACTACGACCAGCAGCAGGGCCAGCCGGGCTACGACTACTCCGGCGGCTACCCGGCCGGCGACCAGCAGGTCTACGCCGCCTACTCGGACCCGTACATCGGCACCGGCGGCGCCGTCGCCCCGCCGCCGCCCTACGACTACTCGGGCTACGCCCAGTACGCCGACCCCGGCCAGCAGTACTCCACGGACACCCCGCCCGGCGGGGTCTGGGTCCCGCAGCAGCGCGCCAACGACGCGCAGCCCCCGTACCAGGACGGCCAGGGCCAGCAGCCCCAGCAGGGATACCCGTACCAGGGCAACCAGGCCAACCAGGGCAACAACCAGGGCAACGGCAACGGCACCGGCGAGTACGAGCAGTACCGCTACTGACGCGGACCGCCGGGGGTCACTGCGAGCCCCGGAACTCCGCCCCCTCCACGATCAGCCCGGCCACCAGGGCCCCGGTCATCCCGGCGTGCGCGAGCCCGCCGCCCGGGTGGGCCCAGCCGCCCGCGAGGTACAGCCCGGGCAGCGCCGCCGTGTTCGCCGGGTACAGCAGCCGGCCGTCGGCCCCGGCGAGGGCGGGCGGGGGCACGGAGCCGTCGAGGGCGCCGGTCGCGGCCTCCACGTCCGCCGGGGTGCGCACCTCATGCCACAGCAGCCTCTCCCGCAGCCCCGGTACCGCCCGCTCGGCGAGTCCGAGCAGCTCCTGCACCCCGGGCACGCCCTCGGGCGCCCTCGGGTCGCAGACGGCGCTCACGGTGACGGCCTCGTGGTCCGCGTCGGGCCGGGTCGCCGGGTCGTCGGGGCGCAGTACGGTGACCGGCCCGGTGCCGGCTCCGGGCCGGTGCGCGGGGTCGCGGTGGACCAGGGTGCGGTGCACGGCGTCGGCCGGGCGGGCCCCGCGCAGGGCGAGCATCAGGGTGACCCGGCTGGGCACCCCCGCCCCGCGGGCCGGAACCCCGCCGGGGGCCGGGGCGAGGATGCCGGGCGGCAGCCGCCTCGGGTCGATGCCGCAGACGACGAGGTCGGCGGCCACCTCGGTGCCGTCGTCGAGGACAAGCCCGGCGGCCCGGCCGTCCCGCCGCAGGACGTCCCGTACGCCGGAGCCGAAGGCGAACTCCACCTTCCGTTCCAGGCAGCGCTCGTGGACGGCGGTGGCCAGGGCGCGCAGGCCGCCCCGGACGTACCAGCTGCCGAAGGTCTGCTCCATGTAGGGCAGCGCCGCGGCCGAGGCGGGAGCGGTGTCCGGATCGATGCCGTACGTACGGACCCGGCCGGTCAGCAGTTCGCCGAGCCCGCCGCCCAGCTCGCGCCCGGCCACCTCGGCCAGGGTCGGCGGGCGGCGGCGCAGCAGCCCGCTCCCGCGCAGCGCGGGGTAGGGGTCGCGGCCCAGTACCTGCCAGTCGGGGCGCAGCGGCTCCTCCAGCAGGGGCCGGCGGGTGGCGTCCCAGGTGTCGCGGGCGCGGCCCAGCACGGCGTTCCAGCGGTAGCCCGCGCCCGGGCCGAAGGCCTCGTCGAGGGCGGCGGCGACCCCGCCGCGCGAGTTGCCGGGGAGGGTGACGGTGGTGGCGGCGGGGCCGTCGCCGAGGACGTGCCGGACGGCCGGGTCCAGCTGGACCAGGTCGACGTGGTCCTCCAGGGGCCGCTTGCCGGTCTTGACGAACAGGTCCCGGTAGACGGCGGGCAGGTGGAGCAGTCCGGGGCCGGTGTCGAAGGCGAAGCCGTCGCGCCTGAGGCGGCCGACGGAGCCGCCGTAGTCCGGTCCGCGTTCGTGGACCGTCACCTGGTGTCCCGCCACGGCCAGCCGGGCCGCCGTCGCCATCGCGCCCATGCCGGCGCCGATCACCGCAATTCGTGCCATGGGGCTGAGCCTATCGAGGGAGGTCAGGGGGCCAGTCCGGTGGTGTCCCGGTGGCGGCGCGGACTTCGGCGCCGAGCCGTTTCTCCTCACGGCGCTGGGCGCGTCGGCGCAGGAAGCGCCGGATCCGGGTCCACAGGTAGAACAGCATGGCCAGGCCGGCGAGCAGCAGGACGGCCGCGATGACGGCGGCGGCCTGGGGGTTGAACATGGCGAAGGTGACGATGCCGGCCACGCCGAGGTCCTCGGCGGTGCTCATCACGATGTTGCTGACGGGCTCGGGCGAGGTGTTGATGGCCATCCGGGTGCCGGCCTTGACGAAGTGGCTGGCCAGGGCGGTGGTACCGCCGACCGCGCCGGCGGCGATGTCGGACAGCGAGCCGCTCTGCCCGGCCAGGAGGGCGCCGACCACCGCGCCGGCGAGCGGCCGGATCACGGTGTGGACGGAGTCCCACAGGGAGTCCACGTAGGGGATCTTGTCGGCGACGGCCTCGCACAGGAACAGGACGGCCGCGGCGATCAGGACGTCGGTGCGCTGGAGCGAGGCGGGTACGTCGTCGCTCAGTCCGGTCGCGCCGAAGACGCCGAGCAGGAGGATCACGGCGTACGCGTTGATCCCGCTGGCCCAGCCGCTGGTGAAGACCAGGGGGAGCACACTCACCCGGTCATCATGCCGCAGGGCGGGTGGTCCGGCAGGCGGAACCGGTGGGGTACGGCCGAGGGGACGGCCGCTGTCGGGCGGCCGTCCCCTCGGTCATGAGGTCTTCGTGGGGCTACTGCCCCTGTTCGTCACGGCGGCGCTGCCACCGTTCCTCGATCCGGGTCATCATCGACCGACGCTGTCGGCTGCGGCCGCGGGCCGAGCCGTCTGCACTTCCGGAGACGGGCTGCTCGCCGGGCTTGGGTGCCTTGCGCCAACCGGTGACCACGAGGACCGTACATCCCAGCATGACGAGGAAACCCACCACGCTGATCCAGAGCACGTTCGGCACGATCACACCGGTCATGAGGAGCGCGATACCCACCACAATGCCTGCGACTGCCTGGTAGACCCGTCGCCGGGTGTACGTGCGCAGTCCACTGCCCTCAAGCGCTGTCGCGAACTTGGGGTCTTCGGCGTACAGCGCTCGCTCCATCTGCTCGAGCATTCGCTGCTCGTGCTCCGAGAGCGGCACGGGAGTCCTCCTCATCCGTCGGTCGCGGGGGGTAGCGACCAGGGGTCCCCTTCAGGATAGGCGGGGAATCGCCCCCGTGATACCCGCCCTCTACGCCACATTCTGCAAATCCACCGTGCCAAGGAAGCACTGCGTCAAACGGTACCGTCGCCAGCGCGGTCACTGAGGCGCTTATTCCCCAATGAGCAGTCCGCCATGCCGACCGGTGCTTCCGATCATACGGGGAGCGGCGCCGGATGGGAGGGTGTGCGGGCAGAAGCCCGCCCGCGCATGCCCGCAGATCAGGCGGGCTTCTCGCCCAGGACGTGCAGTTGCGTGGCGACCGCGTGGAAGGCGGGCAGCTCGGCGGCGGCCTCCTCCAGACGCAGCAGTGCCTCCACCGCGCCGGGTTCGGTGTCCACCAGGACCCCGGGAACCAGGTCGGCGAAGATCCGTACGCCGTGCACCGCGCCGACCGAGAGGCCGGCTCCGCCGACCAGCTCACCGAGCTGTTCGGCGGTGAAGCGGCGCGGCACCGGGTCGCCGGCGCCCCAGCGCCCGGCCGGGTCGGTGAGCGCGGTCCGGGCCTCGGTGAAGTGCCCGGCCAGGGCCCGCGCGAGCACGGCCCCGCCGACGCCGGCGCCGAGGAGGCTGAGGACGCCGCCGGGGCGCAGCGCGGCGACCGCGTTGGCCACGCCCTCGGCCGGGTCGTCCACGTACTCCAGCACGCCGTGGCAGAGGACGACGTCGTACGCGTCCCGCTCGACGACGTCGAGGAGGCCCTGGGCGTCGCCCTGGACCCCGCGCACCAGGTCGGCGACACCGGCCTCGGCGACGCGGCGCTCCAGCCCGAACAGCGCGTTCGGGCTGGGGTCCACCACGGTCACCCGGTGGCCCAGGTGCGCCACCGGCACGGCGAACTTGCCGGTGCCGCCGCCGGTGTCCAGTACGTCCAGCACATCCCGCCCGGTCGCCTTCACCCGGCGGTCGAGGGCCTCCTTGAGGACCTCCCACACCACGGCGGTGCGGAGGGAGGCGCGGGGGCGGGAATTGTCCGACACGGCTGATGACTCCTCGGCGCGTATGGGTGGGGGAGCGGTGCGCACCCCACCCTATTGCCTCGGACAGCCGGGCAGGTCATCCCGCCTCCGGACGCTCCGGCCCCGGTGTCCTCGGCTGCGGCAGGGGCTGCACCACGGGCTGCAGCGCGAGCATCCGCTCGACCAGCCGCAGGAACATGCCCGCCTCCCGCACCAGGTCGTCCGCCTGACGGCCCGTCGCCGCGTCCCGTATCCCCGCCTCGGCCCGCGCCCGGCGCGCCGCGCCCGAGGCGAACAGGGCGCTCCACTCCGTCAGCTCCGGTGCTATCTCCGGCAGTACCTCCCACGCGCTGCGGATCCGGGGCCTGCGCCGCGGGTGCACCGGCTCGGGCCGCCCGCGCGCGGCGAGCACGGCCGCGGCGGCGCGCAGGGCCGCGAGGTGGGCCGTGGCGTACCGCTCGTTGGGCCGGGGCAGCTGGGCCGCCTCGGCCAGGCCGCTGTGGGCCTTGGCGAGCAGGTCCAGGGCGGCCGGTGGTGCGGCCGACCTGCGCGGGACGGGGTGGACAGGGGACGGGGACGGTGTGGCCATGACGAACCTCCTGTCGTTGCGTGGTGCTCGGCGGTGTTGCGGGTACACGGGCGGTGTGCTCGTGCGTCTCCATCGTGACGGGCGCCACTGACAATCGTCTTGACCTGCTCTTTTCCCCACAAAGCCCCCCTCATGTACGGCCTTTGGGCCCGCACCTGATAGTTTTTGAACTGACCGGTCAGTTCAATAGAAGGGGGACGGCGTGGACAGCCCGCACGGCGCGGCCGTCAAGGCCGAGGGCTTCGGACTCAAGGGCCCGCGCGGCTGGGCCTTCCGGGGCGTCGGGATCGACGCGGCGCCCGGCTCGCTCATCGCGGTCGAAGGGCCTTCCGGCAGCGGACGGACCTGTCTGCTCCTCGCCCTCACGGGGCGGATGAAGGCCACCGAGGGCCACGCCGAGATCGGCCGCCACCGGCTGCCGAAGAAGATGGCGGCGGTCCGCCGGATCTGCGCCCTCGGCCCGGTCCCCGGGGTCAACGACCTCGACCAGGCGCTCACCGTCGCCGAGCAGCTCCGCGAGGGGGCCCTCCTCCAGCGGCACTACACGGGCCCCGTTCGGGCCCTGCTGCGCCCGCGCGGGGAGCGCCGTGCCAGTGTGGCGTCCCGGATCGAGGCGGCCCTGACCGCCACCGGACTGGACCTGGACACCCTGCCGAAGGGGCCGCGCACCTCCGTGCGCGAACTGGAACGGCTGGAGGCCGTACGGCTGTCCGTGGCGATCGCCCTGCTGGGCAGTCCCCGCCTGCTGGCCCTCGACGACCTGGACCTCAAGCTCTCGGACGCCGAGCGCACCGAGGTCTGGGCCCTGCTGCGGTCCATCGCCGACCGGGGGACCACCGTCCTCGCGGTGTGCAGCGAGGCCCCCGAGGGCGTCACGGTCCTGCGCACGGTCGCGGCCGCGGAGACCCCCGCCGAGATCCCCGCGAAGTCCGCGAAGCCGGGCAGCTCCGCGAAGCCGGGCAAGTCCGCGAAGCCCGCCGCCGGCGGCGCCGGTCCGAAGATCACCTGGGGCCTCTCCGGCGACCCCGCGTCCGACCGGGACGCGGCGGCCGACGGGAAGCCGGCCCCGGACAACGACACGGACGGCACCCCGGCACGCACGGCGGACAAGACCCCGGCCAAGGCCGATACCCCGGCCAAGGCCGATACCCCGGCCAAGGCCGATACCCCGGCCAAGGCCGATACCCCGGCCAAGGCCGATACCCCGGCCAAGGGTGAGACCCCGGCCGGGGAGCCGGACGGGTCCGAGCCCGGGAAGCCGACCACGACCACCACGGCCACCACGGCCACCACGACCACCACCACCGGCACCACCGGCACCACCGACGAAGACCCGAAGGGGGCGGACGATGCGATCTCCGAAGCTGGCCGCGCTTGAGCTGAAGCGGTTCGGGCGGGGGAAGCTGCCCCGGGCCGCGCTCGTCGCGCTGCTCCTGCTGCCGCTGCTGTACGGAGCCCTGTACCTGTGGTCCTTCTGGGACCCGTACGCGCGCCTCGACAAGGTCCCCGTCGCCCTCGTGAACGCCGACACGGGCGCCACCGTCGACGGCAAACGGATCGAGGCCGGCGACGAGATCACCAAGAAGCTGCACAACAGCAAGACCTTCGACTGGCGCGAGGTCAGCGCCGCCGAGGCGGCCAAGGGCCTGGAGGACGGGAAGTACTACCTGTCCCTGACCATGCCGGCCGACTTCAGCACGAAGATCGCCTCCAGCTCCGGCGAGGACCCCGCCACCGGCGCCCTCCAGGTCCGCACGAACGACGCGAACAACTACATCGTCGGCTCGATCTCGAAGACCGTCTTCTCCGAGGTCCGCGCCGCCGCGTCCACGAACGCCTCCCGCGGCTTCCTCGACAAGATCTTCGTCAACTTCTCCGACCTGCACGACAAGACCGCCGAGGCCGCCGACGGCGCCGACAAGCTCAAGGACGGCGCGGGCAAGGCCCAGCAGGGTGCCAAGGACCTCGCCGACGGCCTGGACACGGCCAAGGAGAAGACCGGCGAGCTCAACGGCGGGCTGAAGAAGCTCAACACGTCCGCCGGCCAGCTGGAGACCGGCGCGAAGGACCTCGCCGCCGGCACCCAGACCCTCGCCGACAAGGTCAACGGCGCCGCCGCCAAGGCCAAGCCGTTCGTCAGCGACCCGAAGTCCCTGGCCGCCAACGCCGCGCTCGTCGCGGACTCGGCCAAGGTGGTCAGGAACCACCTGGACACCTTCCTGAAGAAGGCCCCCGCGGTCGCCACCGGCACCAAGACGGCCCAGACCAAGATGGACAAGTACTACACCGACCACTGCGTCGCCCCGGGCGCCGAGCCGCACCTGGCCTCCTGCCCCGACCTGAAGGCGGTCAAGGACAGCGTCGCCGAGGGCGCCCTGCTCGCCGCGGACGCCAACAACGTCGCCCAGGCGGCCGGCACGGACGTGAACAAGCTCCGCGGCCAGCTCACCGACCTGGAGAACAAGGCCCGCGAGCTCGTCGACAAGGCACCGGCCCTCGCCTCCGACCTCGACACGGCCGTCACCAAGGTCAACGCCCTGAACAGCGGCGCCCAGAAGGTCTCCTCCGGCATGGCCCAGCTGCACACCGGCATCGGCAGCGCCACGAAGGGCTCCGGCGCCATCAACGAGGGCGTCGGCAAGCTCGGCGACGGCGCCCACACCCTCGACGGCGGCATGTACAAGCTCGTCGACGGCTCCGGCGAGCTCGCCGGGGGCCTGCACGACGGCGCCGGCAAGATCCCGGACTACGACCAGCAGGCGCGCGACGCCCGCACGCAGGTCATGGCCGACCCCATCCAGCTCGCCAACCAGTCCCTGCACAAGGCGCCCAACTACGGCACCGGCTTCGCCCCGTACTTCATCCCGCTCTCCCTCTGGGTCGGCGCGATGGTCGCCTACATGCTGATCGCCCCGATGAACAAGCGGGCCCTGTCCACCGGCGCCTCGCCCTGGCGGATCGCCCTCGCGGGCTGGCTGCCCGTGCTGGGCATCGGCGTCGCCCAGGTGGGCCTGCTGATGTCCGTGCTCCACTGGGCCCCGGGCCTCGGCCTGGAGATGGAGAACCCGGCCCTGACCGTCGGCTTCCTGTTCCTGGTCACCGGCTGCTTCGCGGCGATCGTCCAGTGGCTCAACGCCAAGTTCGGCGCCGCCGGCCGCATCCTGGTCCTCGCCGTCCTGATGCTCCAGCTGACCTCGGCGGGCGGCACCTACCCCGTTCAGACCAGCCCGGACTTCTTCAACGCCATCCACCCCTACCTGCCGATGTCGTACGTCGTCGAGAGCCTGCGCCGCCTGATCACCGGCGGCGACCTCACCCCGGTGTGGCAGGGCGGCGCGGTCCTGGTGGCCTTCACGGTCGGGGCCCTGGCCCTCACCGCGCTCGCCGCCCGCGGCAAGCAGGTGTGGACGATGGACCGGCTGCACCCGGAACTGAGCCTGTAAGGGGCTGTTGACCTGTGAGAATCAGCGCCATGGAAAGCAGCAGCACCGGTACGGGCACCGGCGGCGCCCGCCGCCAGGCCACCCGGCAGAAGCTCTACGAAGCCGCCGTCACCCTCATCGCCGAACAGGGATTCTCCGCGACCACGGTCGACGAGATCGCGGAGCGGGCGGGCGTGGCCAAAGGCACCGTCTACTACAACTTCGCGAGCAAGACCGACCTCTTCGAGGAGCTCCTGCGGCACGGGGTGGGGCTGCTCACCGCCTCGCTCCGGGCCGCGGCCGAGGAGACCGAGGCGCGCGGCGGCAGCCGCGTCGAAGCCCTGGACGGCATGATCCGCGCGGGTCTGGTCTTCATCGACCGCTACCCCGCCTTCACCCAGCTCTACGTCGCCGAACTGTGGCGGACCAACCGGGCCTGGCAGTCCACCCTCATGGTGGTCCGCCAGGAAGCGGTCGCGGTCGTCGAGACGGTGCTGCGCGAGGGCGTCGAACGGGGCGAACTCAGCGCCGAGATCGACGTCCCGCTGACGGCGGCGGCGATGGTCGGCATGGTGCTGGTGGCCGCACTGGACTGGCAGTCCTTCCAGAGCGAGCGGTCACTGGACGACGTCCACTCGGCCCTGTCGCTGCTCCTGCGGGGACGGGTCAGCGGCAGCCGGTGACCCCCGGTCGGCGGTGCCCACCGGGGGCGCCGCCGGCGTAGAACTGAGTATCCGTACCTAGCCGCCGAATTGAGTACGCGTACGGATGGGCTCCCACCTGCGAGAACAGCAGAATGGGGGGCGACGGACAGGGCCTTCGGCCCGCACCGCGGACACGGGGCCGCGGAGCGGGCCGGGTCCCTGGCCGACAGGGATCGGGGGACCCGGCAACGGGAAACGCCGGTGCGCCGGGGCTCGGGGGGAACGAGCCCGGACGCACCGGCGTTTTCCGTACGCGAGCGGCGGCTACGGGAGCCGGCCCGCTCAGCCCCGCCCGCGCAGCGGGATCCGGATGCGGCCGAACACGGCCGCCGCCCGCTCCGACAGCGCGGCCCAACGGGCCGACACGGCCCACGAGACCCGCGCCGCCGACCGCGGCAGCAGCATGGCCCGCAGCCGCCCGCCCCGCCCGGCACCCGCCAGCAGGCCCGCCCGGGCCAGCAGCACGTCGCCGGTGAGACCGGGGTACGACAGGTCCGCGCCCGGCGGGGCGTACAGTGCCCGCTCCACCGCGCCCGCGACCCGGTGCACCGCCTCGGCGGCCTCCGGCTCCAGCCGGCCGAGCAGCACCACGCGCGCCGCGGCCCCCCGCGGGGACAGCGCCCCGTCCGGCGGGACGCCCACGTCCCAGGCGGCGTCACCCAGCTCCCGCCAGGCCAGGAGCACCTCGCCCGAGCCCAGCCGGCGCGCCCTCACCCGGCCGCGCCACAGCAGCGGCAGCAACAGCAGACCGAGTACGGCCAGCGTCGCGCCGGTCCAGCCGAGGACCGCGCCCACCGGCAGGCCGCCCGAACCGGACGCCGCGTCCTGCTTCAGCGCCGGACCGCCGCACTCGCCCAGCTTCTTCAGCTCCGGCGGGCACTCGTCCGCCTTCGACGGCGCCGTCGAGGGCTGCGCGACGGGCTGCGACGGCAGCGCGGACGGCGACGACGGCTGCGGGGCCGGGGCCTCGGTCCGGCTGTAGTCCGGCACCGAGATGCCCGCGCGGGGCGTCGGCTCGAACCGGGTCCAGCCGATGCCCTCGAAGTACAGCTCCGGCCAGGCGTGCGCGTCCCGCATCGAGACGTTCACGCTGCCGTCCGACTGCTTCTCGCCCGGGGTGAAACCGACCGCGACCCGCGCCGGGATCCCGAGCGTCCGCGACATCGCCGCCATCGAGAAGGCGAAGTGGACGCAGAAGCCCTCCTTGTCGTTCAGGAAGCGGGCGATGGCCTGCGAACCCGTACCGGAGGACACCTTCGTGTCGTAGCGGAAGCCGCCGTTCACCGCGAAGAAGTCCTGGAGCCTGACCGCCCGCGTGTAGTCGTCCCGCGCCCCCGCGGTGACCCGCCGGGCCGTGTCCGCCACCACCGGCGGCAGGTTGTCCGGCAGCTTCGTGTACTCCGCCTGCACGAACGGGTTCGGCCCGGGCGCGCTCTGCAGCTGCTGGGCCGTGGGCCGCAGCAGCAGGCTCCGTACGGTGTACTGCGCGCCCTGCACGTTCTGGAAGCGGTCCTTGCCCAGCTGGTCCCCGACGAGGGTCCGGCCGGCCGGCTCGAAGCGCCACTTCCCGCCGATGTCCACCTGCGTCGCCGGGTACGGCATCGGCAGGTAGCGCTGCGCGTACGTGTCCGACGCCGAAACCGTCGTACGGACCTCGCTCGCGCTCTCGCGGACCCGCTCGCTCAGCCCCGACGGGGCCGGCAGCCGCTCCGGGACGTCCGTCAGCGGGCGCCCGGAGGCCTCCCACTTCACCCCGTTGAACTCGTCCAGCGCCAGGATCCGCAGGTACTGCTCGCCCAGCTGGGGGCTGTCCGTGCGGTACCGCAGGACGACCCGGTTGTCCTGCGCGTTCAGGCTGCTCTGCAACGAGACCAGCGGGTTCACCGCCGAGATCGTCCCGCCCGTACCCCCGCCCGAGCCGTCCTCGCCCCCGCCGAGCATCCCGCCGCCCAGCGCCGGCAGCACGGCCGGCACGGCCAGCGCCAGGCCCAGCGCGGCCACGCCGATGCGGCGTCCGGTGCGGACCGGGGCGACGGCCCGGCCGCCCGAGCCGCCCCCGTAGCCGGAGGCGGCCGAGACCCGCCCGCTGGGCGCCGCACCGAAGACCCGGCCCCACTGGGCGAGCCGGTCGCGCCCCTCGGACAGCAGCAGCATCAGGTAGCCGCCGCCCGCCAGCAGGAAGGAGAACCAGGCACCGCCCTGACCGGCCGACAGCCCGGCGGCCACCGAGTACAGCGCCAGCAGCGGCAGCCCGGCCGCCGCGGCGGTGCGCACCGTCACCGCCAGGACGTCGACCAGCAGGCCGATCAGCAGCACCCCGGCCAGCAGCAGCAGCCGGATGCCGTCCGTCGTCGGAGCCGGTATCGCGAACTCGCCGACGTCGCGGACGCCCTGCTGGAACAGGGCCCCGAAGTCGGTGACGAGGAAGGCCAGCGGCCCGGACCCGGTGGACTCCGCCTTCCCCGCGAAGAGCAGGGCCAGCATCAGCAGGGACACCAGCAGCTGCGCCGCCACGGTCAGCGACCTGGCCAGCGGCACCCGCCGCGCCCCGGCCCCCACGGCCGCCTGCACGCCGAGCAGCGCCGCGGCCTGGAGCAGCCAGCCGGACGATTCCACCAGCGGGGCCAGCGACCAGGAGGTCAGCAGCGTCGCCAGCATCGCGAAGAGCGTCACGCGCGCCCGCCCGCTCATCCCCAGCCTCCGGAGGTCGCCGTGCCGAGGGGAGCGTTCCCGGCCTGCCGCCACAGCTCGCCGAACGCGGCGCCGGGCGGGACGGACAGCGCCGTCCAGCCCGCGTCCCGCAGTCTGCGCAGCCGCTCCTCGACCCGCGAGGGCGCTCCCGCCCAGGTCGCCGAGTCCAGTACGAACGCCACGGCGCCTCCGCTGCGCTGGCGCATCCGCGCCGCCATCTCGGCCTGTACCTCGTCCAGGTCGCCGAAGAACGCGATGAGCAGGCCGTCCCCGCCGGACGAGCCGAACCCGCCGCCGCGCAGGGCGTCGTAGGCGGCGGAGAGCCCGGCCCCGTCGGAGTGGCCGACGACCGCGAGGGTGTCCATCATCAGCCCGGCCGCCTCGGCGGACTCCTGCCCGCCCGAGGAGAAGCCGCCGCCCTCGCCGCCGCCCGCGGAATCGCCGGTGTCGGTCAGCAGCCGCACCGAGAAGCCCTGTTCGAGCACGTGCAGCAGGCTGGAGGCGGCGGCGGACACGGCCCACTCGAACGCGGAGTCCGGACCGGCCCCCTCGTAGGCGAGGTGCCGGGTGTCCAGCAGCACGGTGGCCTTGCTGCGCTGCGGCTGTTCCTCGCGGCGCACCATCAGCTCGCCGTAGCGGGCGGTGGAGCGCCAGTGCACCCGGCGCAGGTCGTCGCCGCGCCGGTAGCCGCGCGGGATCACGTCGTCGTCCCCGGCCAGGGCCAGCGAGCGGCGGGTGCCGTCGCCGTAGCCGTTCGCCTCGCCGGTCATGCGGACCGGGGGCAGGGGTTCGGTGCGGGGGATGACGGTGAGGGTGTCGTAGGCGCTGAAGGAGCGGGTCAGCTCGACCAGCCCGAAGGGGTCGCTCAGGCGCAGCTGGAGCGGGCCCAGGGGGTAGCGGCCGCGCAGGTCGGACCGGACCCGGTACGAGACCTCGCGCCGCCCGCCGGACTCGACCCGGTCCAGTACGAACCGGGGCCGGGGCCCCAGCACGTACGGCACCCGGTCCTGGAGCATGAGCAGTCCGGTCGGCACGCGGGAGACGTTCTCCATCCGCAGCTGGACCCTGGCCTCGCCCCCGGCGGGCACCCGGGACGGGCTGAGCCGGCGGCTGCCGGAGACCCGGTGCCGGGTGCGGTGCAGGGCCAGTACGCAGATCAGGGGGAGCACGACCAGCAGCAGTCCGACCCGCAGCAGCTGGCTCTGGCCCAGGACGTACGCGCACGCGGCGGCGGCTGCTCCGGCGGCCAGGAACGACCGGCCGCGGGTGGTCAGCCCCGCCAGCGAGGCCCGCAGCCCACCCGTCTCCCTCGGCAGCCCGCCGGCGCCGCGCGGGGCACCGGCGCTCATCAGAAGCCCCGGATGCCCGCGCCGGGCGGCATCTCGCCGCGGGCGTGCGCGGCGGGGACGGGGGTGCGCTGGAGGATGTCGTGGACGACCTGCTCGGCGGTGCGCCGGTTCAGCTGGGCCTGCGCGGTGGGCAGCAGCCGGTGCGCGAGGACGGGGGCGGCGAGCGCCTGCACGTCGTCGGGCAGGACGTAGTCCCGGCCGGCCAGGGCGGCGGAGGCCTTCACGGCGCGCAGCAGGTGCAGGGTGGCGCGGGGCGAGGCGCCCAGGCGCAGGTCGGGGTGGCTGCGGGTCGCGGAGACGAGGTCGACGACGTAGCGGCGGACGGGCTCGGCGACGTACACCTCGCGGACCGCCTCGATCAGCTTGACGATGTCGTGGGCGTGCGCGACGGCCGTCAGGTCGTCGAGCGGGGAGAGCCCGCCGTGCACGTCGAGCATCTGGAGCTCGGCGTCGGGGCTGGGGTAGCCGACGGAGACGCGGGCCATGAAGCGGTCGCGCTGGGCCTCGGGGAGCGGGTAGGTGCCCTCCATCTCCACCGGGTTCTGCGTGGCGACCACCATGAACGGGCTGGGCAGGGTGTACGTGGTGCCGTCGATGGTGACCTGGCGTTCCTCCATCGACTCCAGCAGCGCCGACTGGGTCTTCGGGGAGGCGCGGTTGATCTCGTCGCCGATGACGATCTGAGCGAAGATCGCGCCCGGCTTGAACTCGAACTCGCGGCGCTGCTGGTCGTAGATGCTGACGCCGGTGATGTCGGAGGGCAGCAGGTCCGGAGTGAACTGGATGCGCTGCACCGAGCAGTCGATGGACTTGGCGAGCGTCTTGGCCAGCATGGTCTTGCCCACGCCGGGGACGTCCTCGATCAGCAGGTGTCCCTCGGCGAGCAGCACCGTCAGGGCGAGGCGCACGACCTCGGGCTTGCCCTCGATCACGCCCTCGACCGAGTGGCGGATCCGCTCGGCCGTGCTGGTCAGATCCGCGAGGCTCGCTCGGTCGTCATACGTGGTCACCTGGTTCTCCTCGGCCCTTTCAAAGGGCCGACGCTGTTGGCGCATGAACCGGCCCACCCCGAAACACGGACACCCGTCCCGGAGATTTCCGGCGGACGTCTTCCCGCATTCTTGACGCCGTCACGGCCTCGTGTCACTCAAGAGGCGGGATCGATCTCCCGGAGCAGCCCGGTGTGGACGTCGAAGACGAAGCCTCGCACATCGTCGCGGAAAGGCAGGAAGGGGTTCGTGCGGACCCGCTGCATGGACTGGCGGACGTCCTGGTCCACGTCGCGGAAGGCCTCGACGGCCCAGGCGGGGCGCTGGCCGACCTCGTCCTCCAGCTCGTGCCGGAAGTCCTCGGTCAGGCTTTCGAGACCACAGCCGGTGTGGTGGATGAGTATCACCGCGCGGGTGCCGAGCGCCCGCTGGCTGATGGTGAGGGAGCGGATGGTGTCGTCCGTGACCACCCCGCCGGCGTTGCGGATGGTGTGGCAGTCGCCGAGCTCCAGGCCCAGGGCGGCGTGCAGGTCGAGGCGCGCGTCCATGCAGGCGACGACGGCCACGTGCAGGACCGGCCGGGCGTCCATACCGGGATCGGTGAACTCCGAGGCGTACCGCCGGTTCGCCTCGACGAGCCGGTCGGTGACGGAGGCGCCGCCGGATGCCTGGGCTGCGGGGGTGACGGGCAGGGATGCGGAAGTCGTCATGGTTAAGACGTTAGTGGTCACACGTCGTGGAGGCATTGAGAGAGGGTGGACAAAGAAGGTCAACCAGGCTTGTTGTGAGCTAACCCACAGGGGTGGGGCGGAGGCCGCCGTTCAGGTGATTCGCGGCTTTTGCGGGTTCACGGGGAGAGGGGCGCACCGCGCGCGGGGCGGTTCGTTGACCGCGGCGACCGTTGCACTAAAGTGACGCGAACCGGCCGGAGCCCGGCCCTCACCGGCCGCCCGGCCCCCTGGTAAAACTCCGCGTGCGCGGCGCGGCGTACGCCTGCCGCGCCGTTATCTGAGAGGGCGCTTTGACTAGCGAGTCCCGACATGTCCCGGTGATGCTCCAGCGGTGCCTGGACCTGTTGGCCCCGGCGCTGGAGAGGCCGGGGGCCGTCGTCGTCGACTGCACCCTCGGCCTCGGCGGCCACAGCGAGGCCCTGCTGACCCGGTTCCCCGAGGCGCACCTGATCGGCCTCGACCGCGACAAGGAGGCCCTGCGGCTCTCCGGCGAGCGCCTCGCGCCCTTCGGAGACCGGGCCACCCTCGTCCACGCGATCTACGCCGACCTGGCCGAGGTGCTGGACGGCCTGCGGATCCCCGCCGTCCAGGGCATCCTCTTCGACCTGGGCGTCTCCTCCATGCAGCTCGACGAGGCCGACCGCGGGTTCGCGTACGCGCAGGACGCCCCGCTCGACATGCGCATGGACCAGACGACGGGCATCAGCGCCGCCGAGGTGCTCAACACCTACGCCCCGGGCGAGCTGGTGCGGATCCTGCGCCAGTACGGCGAGGAGAAGCAGGCCAAACGGATCGTCTCCGCGGTCGTCCGCGAGCGGGAGAAGGAGCCCTTCAGCAACAGCGCCCGCCTCGTCGAGCTGATCCGCGACGCGCTCCCGCAGGCCGCCAAGCGCACCGGCGGCAACCCCGCCAAACGGACCTTCCAGGCCCTGCGCATCGAGGTCAACGGCGAGCTGTCCGGCCTGGAGCGGGCCATTCCGGCGGCGGTGGACCGGATCGCGGTCGGCGGCCGGATCGCGGTGCTCTCGTACCACTCGCTGGAGGACCGGCTGGTCAAGCAGGTCTTCGCGGCGGGCGCGGCCTCCACCGCGCCGCCCGGACTGCCGGTGGTGCCGGAGAAGTACCAGCCGAAGCTGAAGCTGCTGACGCGCGGCGCGGAGCTGCCCACCGAGGAGGAGATCGCCGAGAACCGGCGGGCGGCCCCGGCCCGGTTCCGCGGCGTCGAGCGCATCCGCGAGGCGCGGCTGTGAGCCCGGCGGGCCGCTCCGGGGGCGGCAAGGCGGCCGGCAAGGTGGCCACGCTGACCCGCGGGCAGGCGGCCCGCATCGGCCGGGCGCTCGGCAGCGGCCCGGCCGCGCGGCCCGCCGGCGGCGGCCCGCCGGGGCAGGCGGCGCGGATGCCGTTCGTGCTGCTGGTCGTGGCCCTCCTCGGCGGCGGGCTGATCAGCCTGCTGCTGCTGAACTCCGCGCTGAACGAGGGATCCTTCCAGCTGAGCAACCTGAAGAAGGAGACCACCGCGCTGACGGACGAGGAGCAGGCCCTCCAGCGCGACGTCGACGGGTACTCGGCCCCCGACGCCCTCCAGCGGCGGGCCCACGAGCTGGGCCTGGTGCCCGGCGGCAGCCCCGTCTTCATCGGCCCGGACGGCAAGGTCGCGGGCACCGTCTCGACGGCCGAGGCCCCGCCGCCGCCGTCCCCGCCGCCCTCCGCGCAGGTCCCCCCGGTCCAGAACCCCGCCCCCTCCGGCGCCCCGGCCTCCCCGGGCCAGGCACCCGCGCCGTCGGGCGGCCCGGCTCCCGCGCCGTCCGGCTCCCCGGCCTCCCCGCCCCCCGCGGCGGGGGGCCCGTCCGCCCCGGCCGGGTCACCCCAGCCCCCGCAGCAGTCCACCCCCGATCCAGGCAGGTGACGTCGTGACCCCGCTGACAGGCGGTTCCGCCGTGCACGGGCACGGTCCCGCGGGGCCCCGCCCGGCCCTCGCCCCCGCCCTCCCCGGCCCGGGGGTGGCCGCGTGAGCCCCAAGGAGCCGCCCCGGCGGCGCGTGCCGGGGCCGGCCCGCCCCCGGCCCGGCGACCGGGCCCGCGCGAACGCCCGCCCGGCCTCCCGCCCCGCGACCCGGCGCCCCGCCGGCGCCCGCAGGCCGCACACCATCCGGCTCGGCAGCCCCAAACCCCGGCTGCGGCTGGTCAGCGTGGGCCTGACCCTGGTGATGCTCGCCTTCGTCGTACGGCTCCTCCAGGTGCAGGCCGTCGACGCCTCCGCCTACTCCGCGAAGGCCACCGAGAACCGGTTCGCGAGCCACACCCTGGCCGCCGAGCGCGGGGAGATCACCGACCGCAAGGGCGTGGCCCTGGCGACGAGCGTCGACGCGTACGACATCACCGCGGACCCGAAGATGTTCACCCCGCAGGAGAGCAAGGCCCCCGACGCCGCCGAACAGGCCGCCGCACTGCTCGCGCCCATCCTCGGCAAGGACGCCAAGGAACTCACCGCGCGCCTGAAGACCAAGAACACCCGCTACGTCATCCTGGCCCGCCGCCAGACCCCCCAGGTCTGGAACCAGATCAAGGACCTCAAGCGGCTCTTCGCGGAGAAGGCCGCGGCGGACAAGAAGAACAACGGCCCCGGGGCCAACGTCATCGCCGGCGTGTTCAACGAGAACAGCAGCAAGCGCGTGTACCCGAACGGCGCCCTCGCCGCCGGGATACTGGGTTACGTCAACGCGGAGGGCAAGGGCGGCGGCGGACTGGAGTCCTCCCTCGACAAGAAGCTCGCCGGCAAGGACGGCGAGCTCACCTACGCCCAGTCCGGCGGCCGCCGCGTCCCCACCGCGGGATCCAGCGAGAAGCCCGCCGTACCCGGCGACGACATCGAGCTGACCATCGACCGCGACATCCAGTGGGCGGCGCAGAGCGCCATCACCGAGCAGGTCGAGAAGTCCGGCGCCGACCGCGGCTACGTCATCGTCCAGGACACCCGCACCGGCGAGGTACTGGCCATGGCCAACGCCCCCGGCTTCGACCCCAACGACCTCACCAGGGCCACCTCCGCCGCCATGGGCAACGCCGCCCTCCAGGACGTGTACGAGCCCGGCTCCACCGCCAAGGTGATGTCGATGGCCGCGGTCCTGGAGGAGAAGAAGGCCACCCCCGCCACCCACGTCGAGGTCCCCAACCGGCTGCACCGCGGCGACCGTCTGTTCAAGGACGACATCGACCACCCCACCTGGTACCTCACCCTCAACGGGGTCCTCGCCAAGTCCTCCAACATCGGCACGATCCTGGCCACCGGCCAGCTCGGCCCCACCCAGCCCGAAGCCAACAAGGTCCTGCACTCCTACCTGACCAAGTTCGGCATCGGAGCGCCCACCGGCCTCGAATACCCCGGCGAATCGCGCGGCATCCTCGCCAAACCCGAGGCCTGGTCCACCTCCCAGCAGTACACGATCCCCTTCGGCCAGGGCCTGTCCGTGAACGCGATGCAGGCCGCCTCCGTCTACTCGACGATCGCCAACGGCGGCGTCCGGATCACGCCCACCCTGGTGCGCGGCACCAAGGGCCCCGACGGCCGCTTCACCCCGGCCCCGGAACCCGAACGCACCCGCGTGGTCAGTCAGGAGACCGCCAAGACCCTCTCCGAGATGCTCGAATCGGTCGTCGACGACCAGGAGGGCACCGGCACCAAGGCGCGGATCCCCGGCTACCGGGTCGGCGGCAAGACGGGCACCTCCAACCGGGTGGATCCGGCCACCGGCCGCTACAAGGGTTACACCGCCTCCTTCGCCGGGTTCGCGCCCGCCGACAACCCGCGCATCACCGTCTACTGCGCCATCCAGAACCCCACCAAGGGCAGTTACTTCGGCGGCCAGATCTGCGGACCGATCTACAAGACGGTCATGGAGTTCGCCCTCAAGACCCTCCAGGTCGCACCCACCGGCACGGCACCCGCCGGACTCCCGGTGACCTTCGAAGGCGGCCCGCCGCCCGCCGCCCCGAACACGGCGCAGCCCAGCCCGCAGCCCGGACAGTGATCCGGCCGCCCAGCCAGAAATGCGTGAGGCACCATCAGTGACAACCATCACCCCGAATCCCGGGAACCGGTCGGCCGACGACGCCCAGGCCGGGCCCTCGCTTCGCGAGCGGCCCGCCGCGCCCGGTACGCTCACCGCCGTGCCCCACGCTGATCAGCCCAGAAACGCCCAGAAAGACGCCCCGGCAGCGCCGCCGGGAGCGCCCCGGCCCCTGTCCGCCCACCCCACCCCCCTGGGTGAGCTGGCCGGCCTGCTGGGACTCCCTGAGTCGGACGCCACGCGGATCACCGGCATCACGCACGACTCCCGTGCCGTACGCCCCGGCGACCTGTACGCGGCCCTGCCCGGCGCCCGCCTGCACGGGGCGGACTACGCCGCCCAGGCGGCCGCCCTCGGCGCCGCCGCCGTGCTGACCGACCCCGCCGGAGCCGAACGCGCCGCCGCGACCGGCCTGCCGGTCCTGGCCGTCGAGGATCCGCGCGCCCGGATGGGCGAGCTCGCCGCCGCGGTCTACGGACGCCCCGGCGACGGCCTGCTCCAGCTCGGCATCACCGGAACCTCCGGCAAGACCACCACCGCGTACCTCGTCGAGGGCGGGCTCCGCGCGGCGGGACGCACCACCGGACTCGTCGGCACCGTCGAGATGCGCATCGGCGACGAACGCATCAAGTCGGAGCGGACCACCCCCGAGGCCACCGACCTCCAGGCCCTGTTCGCCGTCATGCGCGAACGCGGCGTCGAGGCCGTGGCCATGGAGGTCTCCAGCCACGCCCTGGTGCTCGGCCGGGTCGACGGCTGCGTCTTCGACGTCGCCGTCTTCAACAACCTGAGCCCGGAACACATGGAGTTCCACACCGGCATGGAGGACTACTTCCAGGCCAAGGCCCAGCTCTTCACCGAGCGCCGGGCCCGCCTCGGCGTCGTCAACTACGACGACGAGTACGGCCGCCGCCTCGCCAAGGAGGCGACGATCCCGGTCGTCACCTTCTCCGCCACCGGCGACCCGGGCGCCGACTGGCGCGCCGAGGACGTGGTCAGCGGCCACATGGACTCCACGCTGACCCTGGTCGGCCCCGAAGGACAGCGGGTACGGGCCACCGCGCCGCTGCCCGGCCCCTTCAACGTCGCCAACACCGTCGCCGCGATCGTCACCCTCGCCGCCGCCGGCCTCGACCCGCAGACTGCCGCCGACGGCGTCGCCGCGGTCCCCGGGGTCCCCGGCAGGCTGGAGCGGGTCGACGCCGGACAGGAGTACCTGGCCGTCGTCGACTACGCCCACAAGACCGACGCCGTCGAGTCGGTGCTCCGCGCCCTGCGCGAGGTCACCACCGGCCGGCTGCACATCGTGCTCGGCTGCGGCGGCGACCGCGACACCACCAAGCGCGCCCCCATGGGTGCCGCCGCCGCCCGCTACGCCGACGTGGCCGTCCTGACCTCCGACAACCCGCGCTCCGAGGACCCCCTCGCGATCCTCGCCGCCATGTTCGAAGGCGCCGTGTCCGTACCGCCCGAGGAGCGCGGCACCGTCCTCGTCGACGCCGACCGGGCCGCGGCCATCGCCGCCGCCGTCGCGCGCGCCGAGCCCGGGGACACCGTCCTCGTCGCCGGCAAGGGCCACGAACAGGGCCAGGACACCGCGGGCGTCGTACGGCCCTTCGACGACCGCGCCGTGCTCCGCACGGCGATCGAGAACCAGCGACGCAGCGCCCGACAGGCCGAGGTGAACCAGTGATCGACCTCTCCCTCGCCGAGATCGCCGACATCACCGGCGGGCGGCCCCACGACATACCGGACCCCTCGGTGCGGATCGGCGGCCCCGTCGTCATCGACTCCCGACAGGTCGAGCCCGGCAGCCTCTTCGCCGCCTTCGAGGGCGAACACGTGGACGGCCACGACTACGCCGAACGCGCGGTCGCGGCGGGTGCCGCGGCCGTCCTCGCCGCCCGGCCCGTCGGTGTCCCGGCGATCGTCGTCGACGACGTGGAGAAGGCGCTCGGCGCCCTCGCCCGCGCCGTCGTCGGACGCCTCGGCACCGACGTGGTGGCCCTGACCGGCTCGGCCGGCAAGACCTCCACCAAGGACCTGATCGCCCAGGTGCTCCAGCACCACGCACCCACCGTGTGGACCCCGGGCTCCCTCAACAACGAGATCGGCCTGCCGCTCACGGCCCTGAAGGCCACCGCCGAAACCCGGCACCTGGTCCTGGAGATGGGCGCGCGGGGCATCGGCCACATCGCGTACCTCACCGGCCTGACCCCGCCGCGCATCGGCCTCGTCCTGAACGTCGGAACCGCCCACATCGGCGAGTTCGGCGGCCGCGAGGCCATCGCCCAGGCCAAGGGGGAGCTGGTCGAAGCCCTCCCGGCCGAGGCCGAGGGCGGGGTCGCCGTCCTCAACGCCGACGACCTCCTCGTCCGCGCCATGGCCGCCCGCACGAAGGCCCGTACGGTGCTCTTCGGCGAGGCCGAGGACGCCGACGTACGGGCCACCGAGGTCCGGATGACGCCCGCGGGACAGCCCGCGTTCACACTCCACACCCCGACCGGGTGCAGCGATGTGACCTTGCGGCTGTACGGTGAGCACCACGTGTCGAACGCGCTCGCCGCGGCCGCCGTCGCCCACGTACTGGGCATGTCCGTCGACGAGATCGCCACCGCGCTCTCGGGGGCGGGCACGCTGTCCCGGTGGCGGATGGAGGTCACCGAGCGTGCGGACGGCGTGACGATCGTCAACGACGCCTACAACGCGAACCCCGAGTCCATGCGGGCCGCCCTGCGCGCACTCGCCGCGATGGGCGGCGCCAGGGCGAACGGGGGACGTACGTGGGCGGTGCTCGGCCCCATGGCCGAACTCGGTGACGCATCGCTGGCCGAGCACGACGCGGTGGGACGGCTTGCCGTCCGGCTCAACGTGAGCAAGCTCGTAGCAGTCGGGGGCAGGGAAGCGTCCTGGCTGCAACTGGGCGCATATAACGAGGGTTCGTGGGGTGAGGAGTCGGTGCTCGTGTCCGACGCGCAGGCGGCGGTCGACCTGTTGCGCAGTGAACTGCGCCCGGGTGACGTCGTGCTGGTGAAGGCTTCCAGGTCGGTCGGCCTGGAGCGGGTCGCGCTGGCGTTGCTGGAGCGCGAGGGCGAGGTCGCCGGCCGATGAGGCAGATCCTGTTCGCCGGAGTCATCGGCCTCTTCCTGACCCTCGTGGGAACCCCGCTGCTGATCAAGCTGCTGGCCCGTAAGGGCTACGGTCAGTTCATCCGCGACGACGGCCCGCGCGGGCACGCCGGGAAGAAGGGCACGCCCACCATGGGCGGCATCTCCTTCATCCTGGCCACGCTCGTCGCGTACGCCCTGACCAAGGTGATCACCGGGAGCGAGCCGACCTTCTCGGGCCTGCTCGTCCTGTTCCTGATGGCGGGAATGGGCCTGGTCGGTTACCTCGACGACTACATCAAGATCGTCAAGCGGCGCTCGCTCGGCCTGCGGGCCAAGGCGAAGATGTCCGGACAGCTGATCGTCGGCATCGCCTTCGCGGTGCTCGCGCTCCAGTTCAAGGACTCCCGCGGACTCACCCCGGCCTCCACCAAGCTGTCGTTCGTCACGGACTTCGGCTGGGCGATGGGCCCGGTGCTGTTCGTGGTCTGGGCGCTGTTCATGATCCTGGCCATGTCCAACGGCGTGAACCTCACCGACGGTCTGGACGGCCTGGCCACCGGCGCCGCGGTGATGGTCTTCGGCGCCTACACCTTCATCGGCGTCTGGCAGTTCCAGGAGTCCTGCGCCAACGCGCAGACCCTGACCAACCCGAACGCCTGCTTCGAGGTCCGTGACCCGCTCGACCTGGCCGTCGTCGCGTCCGCCCTGATGGGCGCCTGCTTCGGTTTCCTGTGGTGGAACACCTCGCCCGCGAAGATCTTCATGGGCGACACCGGTTCCCTCGCGCTCGGCGGCGCGCTCGCGGGCCTCGCCATCTGCTCCCGCACGGAGTTCCTGATGGCGCTCCTCGGCGGCCTCTTCGTGCTCATCACGATGTCGGTCGTCATCCAGGTCGGCTCCTTCAAGCTGACCGGAAAGCGCGTCTTCCGCATGGCCCCGCTCCAGCACCACTTCGAACTCAAGGGCTGGTCCGAAGTCCTCGTCGTGGTCCGGTTCTGGATCATCCAGGGCATGTGCGTGATCGTGGGTCTCGGTCTCTTCTACGCGGGATGGGCAGCCGACAAGTGACCTCCTGGCACGGCAAGAACATCACCGTCGCCGGCCTCGGCGTGAGCGGCATCAGTGCCGCCCGCGCCCTGGCCGGCCTCGGCGCATCGGTGACCGTCGTCGACGGCGGCGACAGCGAGGGCCACCGCGCCCGCGCGGCGGAACTCCAGGCCGAGGGGATCTCCGTACGCCTCGGCGACGCGGAGAACCTGCCCGAGGGGACCGACCTGGTCGTCACCTCGCCCGGCTGGAAGCCCGACAGCCCGCTCTTCGACGCCGCCGCACGGGCCGGCGTCGACGTCGTCGGGGACGTGGAGATCGCCTGGCAGCTGCGCGGCGAGAACGCCGCCCCCTGGCTCGCCATCACCGGCACCAACGGCAAGACCACCACGACCCAGATGCTCGCCTCGATCCTGCGGGCCGCCGGCCTGAAGACCGCGGCCGTCGGCAACATCGGCACCCCGATCATCGACGTGGTGACCGGCGACGAGACGTACGACGTCCTCGCCGTCGAGCTCTCCAGCTACCAGCTCCACTGGGCGCCCTCGGTACGCGCCCACTCGGCGGCCGTCCTCAACCTGGCCCCCGACCACCTCGACTGGCACGGCACGATGGAGGCGTACGCCGCCGACAAGGGCCGCATCTACGAGGGCAACACCGTCGCCTGCGTCTACAACGTCGCGGACCCGGCCACCGAGGACCTCGTCGTCGAGGCCGACGTCGAAGAGGGCTGCCGCGCCATCGGCTTCACCCTCGGCGCCCCCGGCCCCTCCATGCTCGGCGTCGTCGACGGCATCCTCGTCGACCGCGCCTTCGTCGAGAACCGGCAGAAGAACGCCCAGGAACTCGCCCACGTCGAGGACGTCAACCCGCCCGCCCCGCACAACATCGCCAACGCGCTCGCCGCCGCGGCCCTGGCCCGCGCCTTCGGCGTCGAGCCGCGCGCGGTCCGCGACGGGCTGCGCGACTTCCGGCCCGACGCCCACCGCGTCGCCCACGTCGCCGAGGTCGCCGCGGTGACCTACGTCGACGACTCCAAGGCCACCAACACCCACGCCGCCGAAGCCTCCCTGGCGGCCTTCGAACCGGTCGTGTGGATCGCCGGCGGCCTCGCCAAGGGCGCCACCTTCGACGAGCTCGTCCAGAAGTCCGCGAAGCGGCTGCGCGGCGTGGTCCTGATCGGCGCCGACCGGGCGCTCATCGCCGAGGCGCTCGCGCGACACGCCCCCGAGGTCCCGGTCACCGACCTCGACCGGACCGACACTGGGGCGATGCTCGCGGCGGTCCGGGAAGCGGCCCGGCTCGCCGAGCCCGGCGACACGGTCCTGCTGGCACCAGCCTGCGCCTCCATGGACATGTTCGCGAACTACAACAAGCGCGGGGACGCGTTCGCCGACGCGGTGCGCGAACTGGCCGCCGAGAGCGCCTAGGTCGATCCAGGGCAGGTTTCCTCCCCGACCCGGCTGCTCGCCTCGTACGAGTGGAGGGGAAGATCACAGATGCCGGCCAAGCAGATGCTGCCGGGGCGCCGGCCGTCCGCCGTCAGGCCGAAGGGCCGGACGCGCCCGGCGGCCGGTGCGAAGCGGCCCGCCGGGCGCGGGCCGCTCGCAGGCGTGCGGCGCACGCAACAGCAGGTGCGGAAGGCCTGGGACCGCCCCCTCACCGCGTACTACCTGATCCTCGGCAGCTCGCTGCTCATCACCGTGCTCGGCCTGGTGATGGTCTACTCGGCTTCCATGATCAAGGCCCTCCAGCTGGGCCTCGGGGACGCGTACTTCTTCAAGAAGCAGTTCCTGGCCGCCCTCATCGGCGCCGTCCTGCTGCTGGCCGCCTCCCGGATGCCCGTGCGGCTCCACCGGGCGCTGTCCTACCCCGTCCTCGCCGGAACCCTGTTCCTGATGGTCCTGGTCCAGGTCCCCGGGATAGGGGTCTCGATCAACGGCAACCAGAACTGGATCTCCCTCGGCGGTCCGTTCATGCTCCAGCCCAGCGAGTTCGGCAAGCTGGCGCTGATCCTGTGGGGCGCCGACCTGCTGGCGCGCAAGGGCGACAAGGGGCTGCTGAGCCAGTGGAAGCACCTGCTGGTGCCGCTGGTCCCGGTGGCCTTCCTGCTGCTCGGGCTGATCATGCTCGGCGGGGACATGGGCACCGCGATGATCCTCGGAGCCATCCTGTTCGGTCTGCTCTGGCTCGCCGGAGCCCCGACGCGGATGTTCGTGGGCGTCCTCGTCTTCGCGGGTGTGATCGTCGCACTGCTCATCAAGACCAGCCCGCACCGCATGGACCGGCTGTCCTGCCTCGGCGCGACAGAACCGGGCAAGAACGACCTTTGCTGGCAGGCCGTGCACGGAATCTACGCCCTCGCATCCGGCGGCTGGTTCGGTTCCGGTCTGGGTGCCAGTGTGGAAAAATGGGGGCAACTCCCCGAAGCCCACACGGACTTCATCTTTGCCATCACCGGTGAGGAACTGGGTCTCGCGGGGACGCTGTCGGTGCTCGCCCTGTTCGCGGCCCTAGGCTATGCGGGTATCCGCGTGGCCGGACGCACGGAGGACTCCTTCGTACGGTATGCCGCGGGAGGCGTGACCACCTGGATCACGGCGCAAGCCGTGATCAACATCGGTGCGGTGCTCGGTCTGCTGCCGATCGCCGGTGTCCCGCTCCCGCTGTTCTCCTACGGAGGGTCGGCCCTGCTCCCGACCATGTTCGCGGTCGGACTGCTCATCGCCTTCGCGCGGGAGGAACCGGCGGCGCGCGCGGCGCTCGCGATGCGACAGCCGAGATCCGGCTGGAAGCGGAGCGGGCCGATATGGAAGTCGATGAGACGGCGCGTCAAGAAGCGTCCGTCCGGAGAGCGGTGAATTTCGGTGCATGTCGTACTCGCCGGTGGGGGGACCGCCGGCCACATCGAGCCGGCGCTGGCCCTCGCGGACGCCCTGCGGAGGCAGGACCCGACCGTGGGCATCACCGCCCTCGGTACGGAACGCGGACTTGAAACCCGCCTGGTGCCGGAACGCGGCTACGAGCTGGGTCTGATCCCCGCCGTACCGCTGCCCCGCAAGCCCACGCCCGAGCTGATCACCGTCCCGGGACGGCTGCGCGGCACCATCAAGGCGGCCGAGGAGATCCTCACGCGCACGAAGGCCGACTGCGTGGTCGGCTTCGGCGGCTACGTGGCGCTGCCCGGCTACCTCGCCGCCAAGCGGCTCGGGGTGCCGATCATCGTCCACGAGGCCAACGCCCGGCCCGGACTCGCCAACAAGATCGGCTCCCGGTACGCGCACGCCGTCGCGGTGTCCACCCCGGACAGCAAGCTGCGCGGCGCCCGCTACGTCGGCATCCCGCTGCGCCGGTCGATCTCGACCCTGGACCGGGCCGCCGTCCGGCCCGAGGCGCGGGCCGCCTTCGGTCTGGACCCCAACCTGCCGACCCTGCTGGTCTCCGGCGGCTCGCAGGGCGCCCGCCGCCTCAACGAGGTCATCCAGCAGGTCGCTCCGGTCCTCCAGCGCTCCGGGATCCAGATCCTGCACGCGGTCGGCCCCAAGAACGAACTGCCGCGTGTCGACAACATGCCCGGGATGCCGCCTTATGTGCCGGTACCGTACGTGGACCGGATGGACCTCGCGTACGCCGCCGCCGACATGATGCTGTGCCGCGCGGGCGCGATGACCGTCGCCGAGCTCTCCGCCGTCGGACTGCCGGCCGCCTACGTACCGCTGCCCATCGGCAACGGCGAACAGCGGCTCAACGCCCAGCCGGTGGTCAAGGCCGGCGGCGGCCTGCTGGTGGACGACGCGGAGCTGACGCCCGAGTGGGTGCTCGGCCAGGTCCTGCCGGTGCTGTCCGACCCGCACCGCCTGTACGAGATGTCCCGCGCCGCCGGCGAGTTCGGCCGCCGGGACGCCGACGACCTGCTCGTCGGCCTGGTCTACGAGGCGATCGCGGCACGCAGAGCCCGCTGAGGCGGGACGTACCGACCAGGAGGCACAGGAGTGGCCGGAGCGACGACCGCACAGCGCGGGACGGCCCGCAAGGGCAGGGGCCCGGGCTCGCCCAAGCCGCCCAAGCCCCCGAAATCGTCGAAGAGGTCCGGCCCGCGGGGGCCCGGTGGCGGACGATCGCGCCGGGTCCCCGTCCTGGCGTCCCTCGCCGCCGCGGTGCTCCTCGCCGCGGGCGGCACCTGGGTCCTCTACGGCTCCTCCTGGCTGCGCGTCGAGAAGGTCACGGCCGCCGGCACCGAGGTGCTCACCCCCGAGCAGGTCCTCTCCGCCGCCGCCGTGCCCGTCGGCGCCCCCCTGATGGGCGTCGACACCGACGAGATCGCGCAGCGGCTCCGCACCCGCCTGCCCCGCATCGATTCGGTCGATGTGGTGCGGTCCTGGCCGCACGGAATCGGGCTGAAAGTGACGGAACGCAAACCCGTCCTGCTCATCAAGAAGGACGCGGAGTTCGTCGAAGTGGACGCATCGGGTGTGCGATTCGACACGGTCGCGAAACCCCCCGCGGGCGTTCCGGTCCTCGAATTGGACGCGGCGGGCTCTCCCAGCGCCCGCCGCTTCGACGAGCAGCGCCTCCTCGGGGAGGCGGTGGCCATCGCGGGAGGCCTTCCCGACGCGATCGCCGCGGAGACCGTGCAGGTCAAGGTGCGGTCGTACGATTCGGTCGTACTGGAGCTGACGCGCGGCCGCACGGTCGTGTGGGGGAGCGGCGAACTGGGTGAGGCGAAGGGGCGGGCGTTGACCGCCCTGCTCAAAGCCGCTCCCAAGGCTGACCACTTCGACGTGAGCGTTCCCACCGCCCCTGCGGTGTCCGGGAGTTGACGTCGAGTCGAACAGCGACGCACCCTGGTTGGCCACCGATACGGGTGATCACATAGGGTGAAAAGAAAAACGGGAGGTTCGGCGTGTTCGTTGAACACGCGCTACTTGTCGACTTAGTGTCCTGTTCGGAAGAGTCCAAGGAACAGACACACCCTTAACCCTAAACTTCAGGGTTAGGGTTCGGGTCGGCGCGTACGGACCGTCCCAATTTCGGCATCAGTCGTCGCAACGCAGGCCCGCGAGGCGGCGACACGTAACTCGAGGCGAGAGGCCTTCGACGTGGCAGCACCGCAGAACTACCTCGCAGTCATCAAGGTCATCGGTGTCGGCGGCGGTGGTGTCAATGCCATCAACCGAATGATCGAGGTCGGTCTCAAGGGCGTCGAGTTCATCGCCATCAACACGGACGCCCAGGCGCTGTTGATGAGCGACGCCGACGTCAAGCTCGACGTCGGCCGGGAACTCACCCGCGGCCTCGGCGCCGGCGCCAACCCGGCCGTCGGTCGCAAGGCGGCAGAGGACCACCGCGAGGAGATCGAGGAGGTCCTCAAGGGGGCCGACATGGTCTTCGTCACCGCCGGCGAGGGCGGCGGCACCGGCACCGGCGGCGCACCGGTCGTCGCCAACATCGCGCGCTCGCTGGGCGCCCTGACGATCGGTGTGGTCACCCGGCCGTTCACCTTCGAGGGCCGGCGCCGCGCGAACCAGGCGGAGGACGGCATCGCCGAGCTCCGCGAAGAGGTCGACACCCTCATCGTCATCCCCAACGACCGCCTGCTGTCCATCTCGGACCGCCAGGTCAGCGTGCTGGACGCCTTCAAGTCGGCCGACCAGGTCCTGCTGTCGGGCGTCCAGGGCATCACCGACCTCATCACCACCCCGGGTCTGATCAACCTCGACTTCGCGGACGTCAAGTCCGTGATGTCCGAGGCGGGCTCGGCCCTGATGGGCATCGGCTCGGCCCGCGGCGACGACCGCGCGGTGGCCGCCGCCGAGATGGCGATCTCCTCGCCGCTGCTGGAGGCCTCCATCGACGGCGCCCGCGGGGTGCTGCTCTCCATCTCCGGTGGCTCCGACCTCGGTCTCTTCGAGATCAACGAGGCCGCGCAGCTGGTCAGCGAGGCCGCGCACCCCGAGGCGAACATCATCTTCGGTGCGGTCATCGACGACGCGCTCGGCGACGAGGTGCGCGTCACCGTGATCGCCGCCGGGTTCGACGGCGGACAGCCGCCGGCCCGCCGGGACAACGTCATCGGCGCCGCGTCCACCAAGCGCGAGGAGCCGGCCCCCGCGCCGGTCCGCGCTCCTGAGCCGGTTCGTCCGGCCTTCGGCGGACTCGGCACGGTCACCCCGCGTGAGGAGCCCCCGGCTCCGGTGGAGATCCCGGTCGAGCCCGCGGCGCCCGCGCCGCAGGTCCCGACGGCCCGGCCGTACCAGGACAGCCCGGCCGAGGAACTGGACGTCCCGGACTTCTTGAAGTGATCCTGGGGCAGCACAGCGAGAACGGCGCCCACTTCGCCTTCACCGACCGGTGGGGCGGAGTGAGCGCCGTTCCGTACGAGGAGCTCAATCTCGGCGGCGCGGTCGGAGACGACCCGGCCGCCGTTCGCGCGAACCGGGACGTCACGGCGCGGAGCCTGGGCATCGATCCGGACCTGGTGGTCTGGATGAACCAGGTGCACGGGCGGGACGTGGCCGTGGTCGACGGACCGTGGGGCGCCGGGCAGCCGGTCCCCTCCGTCGACGCCGTGGTGACGGCCCGTCGGGGACTGGCCCTGGCCGTCCTCACCGCCGACTGCACCCCGGTCCTGCTCGCCGATCCCGTCGCCGGGATCGCGGGCGCCGCCCACGCCGGGCGGCCGGGACTGGTCGCCGGGGTGGTCCCCGCCGCGGTCGAGGCGATGGTGGCCCTCGGCGCCGACCCCGGGCGCATGGTCGCCCGTACGGGACCGGCCGTCTGCGGACGCTGCTACGAGGTGCCGGCCGACATGCGGGACGCCGTCGCCGAGGTGGTGCCGGCCGCGTGGGCCGAGACCAGCTGGGGGACGCCGGCCGTGGACGTGGTCGCCGGAGTGCACGCACAACTGGCGGGGGCGGGGGTGGCTTCCGTCCACCGGTCCCCGGTCTGCACACTGGAGTCGCGGGACCACTTCTCGTACCGCCGTGACCGGGTGACCGGGCGGCTCGCCGGATATGTGTGGTTGGAACGGATTGATGACAGACCGTAAGTCGGAACTCGCGGAGAACCTCGCGCGGGTGGAGGAGCGCATCGCGTCCGCCTGCGCGGCCGCGGGCCGCAAGCGGGAGGAGGTGACCCTCATCGTGGTCACCAAGACCCATCCCGCGAGCGACGTACGACTGCTGGCGGACCTGGGTGTCCGTCATGTTGCGGAAAACCGCGACCAGGATGCCGCCCCCAAGGCCGCGGCCTGCGCGGATCTGCCGCTCACCTGGCACTTCGTCGGCCAGTTGCAGACGAACAAAGTCCGTTCCGTGGCGGGTTACGCGCAGGTCGTGCAGTCGGTCGACCGGCCGAAGCTCGTGACGGCGCTGTCGTCGGCGGCGGAGGGCACCGGCCGGGAACTCGGCGTCCTCGTACAGATCGCCCTCGACGCCGAGTCGGGCGAACGGGGCACCCGGGGCGGCGCGGCACCCGACCTGCTGCCGGAGCTGGCCGACCTCGTGGCGGCCGCGCCCGGACTGCGGATCGACGGCCTCATGACCGTCGCCCCCCTGTCCGGACCGTACGCGGGACGCGAACGGGCGGCCTTCGAGCGGCTGATGGAATTGTCATCCCGCCTGCGCGCGGACCATCCTGCTGCCACGATGGTGTCGGCCGGAATGAGTGCGGACCTGGAACAGGCGGTGCAGGCGGGTGCGACACATGTACGCGTCGGCACTGCGGTGCTCGGCGCGAGACCCCGGCTCGGGTAACGTCGCGAAGAAAGTCGGACCACAGCAGAAAATATGGTCATTTCCGCAGATGAGCGGACAGACCACGTGGATCGCGGGCAGTTGGTGACTTTGGTGACACAGCGACCTCGCTGACTGACACAGCGACACCTGCGACAGGGCGATCCACCACAGAGCGGAGGACTCGGAGAATGGCCGGCGCGATGCGCAAGATGGCGGTCTACCTCGGCCTCGTGGAGGACGACCGGTACGACAACCCGGGGTACGACCCCGATGACGAGTTCGAGCCCGAGCCCGAACCGGAGCGTCCGCGGGACCGGGACCGCCGGCAGCAGCCCGTGCACCAACCGCCCGTAACGGACGAACCGGTACGAGCCGTACAGCCTCCGGCGCAGCGGGAACCCCTCCCGATGCCGGTAGAAAACGGACGTCCGGCGCGAATTGCCCCCGTGGCATCCATCACACCTGACCGCACCAACCTGGAGAAGAACGCCCCCGTGATCATGCCCAAGGTCGTCTCCGAGCGGGAGCCGTACCGCATCACGACGCTGCACCCCCGGACCTACAACGAGGCCCGTACCATCGGGGAACACTTCCGTGAGGGCACTCCGGTGATCATGAATCTCACGGAGATGGACGACACGGACGCGAAGCGTCTGGTCGACTTCGCCGCCGGTCTCGTCTTCGGCCTGCACGGCAGCATTGAACGCGTGACACAGAAGGTGTTCCTGCTGTCGCCTGCTAACGTCGATGTCACGGCGGAGGACAAGGCCCGCATCGCGGAGGGCGGGTTCTTCAACCAAAGCTAGACCGATCCGTCAGATACGGGACCGGGAACAGAGCGGGAGCAGGGGAGAGGGAAGCGCGGGATGGGCGTCGCACTGCAAGTGGTCTACATCGCGCTGATGTGCTTCCTCATCGTGCTGATCTTCCGACTGGTCATGGACTACGTGTTCCAGTTCGCACGTTCATGGACACCCGGCAAGGCGATGGTGGTCGTTCTGGAGGCCACCTACACTGTCACCGATCCACCGCTCAAGCTTCTTCGGCGTTTCATCCCGCCGTTGCGTCTCGGGGGCGTGGCACTCGACCTGTCCTTCTTCGTTCTGATGATCATCGTTTACATCCTCATCAGTTTCGTGAGCACCGCTGCGAGAAGCGTGTGAACGATGTGCTTCCCCGCAGGCGCGGGGACAGTCCCGATACGGTCTTGCCGACTGCCGACGACTACGTAGAGGTGAAGAAGACATGCCGCTGACTCCTGAGGACGTGCGGAACAAGCAGTTCACGACCGTCCGCCTCCGAGAAGGCTATGACGAGGACGAGGTCGATGCCTTCCTCGACGAGGTCGAGTCCGAACTGACGCGCCTGCTGCGCGAGAACGAGGACCTGCGCGCCAAGCTGGCCGCCGCCACGCGTGCCGCCGCGCAGAACCAGCAGAACCAGCAGCAGCAGCAGGGGATGCGCAAGCCGGAGCCCCAGGACCAGCGCGGCCCGGGCGCCCCCGTGCCCGCGGCCATATCCGGCCCGCCGCAGCAGCAGCAGCAGCCGCAGATGGGCCCGCCGCAGCTTCCCGGCGGCCAGCCGCAGCTGCCCCCGGGCCCCGGTGGACACGGACCGCAGGGTCCGGGCCAGATGGGCGGCCCCATGCAGCAGCAGTCCATGGGCGGCCAGCACCCCATGGCACAGCAGCAGCAGATGGGCCAGCAGCCCATGCAGCAGCAGTCGATGGGCGGCCAGAACCCGCTCGGCCAGCCGATGGGCCAGCAGATGCAGCCGATGGGCCAGCAGATGCAGCCCATGGGTCAGCCGATGCACCAGCAGCAGCCGCAGCTCCCGCAGCAGGGCCCCGGTGGCGACAGCGCCGCCCGCGTCCTGTCGCTCGCGCAGCAGACCGCCGACCAGGCGATCGCGGAGGCCCGCTCCGAGGCCAACAAGATCGTCGGCGAGGCCCGTTCGCGCGCCGAGGGCCTGGAGCGCGACGCCCGCGCCAAGGCCGACGCGCTGGAGCGGGACGCGCAGGAGAAGCACCGCGTCGCGATGGGCTCCCTGGAGTCCGCCCGCGCCACGCTGGAGCGCAAGGTCGAGGACCTGCGGGGCTTCGAGCGCGAGTACCGTACGCGTCTGAAGTCCTACCTGGAGTCGCAGCTGCGCCAGCTGGAGACCCAGGCCGACGACTCCCTGGCCCCGCCGCGGAACCCGGCCGGTCCCGCGCTGCCGCCGTCGCCGACCCCGTCCATGGCTCCGGCCGGTGCGATGGGTCACCCGATGGGCAACCCGTCCATGGGCGGTCCGTCCCCGATGGGCGGCCCCTCCCCGATGGGTGGAGGCCCGTCCTACGGCGGCCAGCAGCAGATGTCCCCGGCGATGACCCAGCCGATGGCTCCGGTCCGGCCGGCCGCGCCGCAGCCGATGCAGGCGCCGTCGCCGATGCGGGGCTTCCTGATCGACGAGGACGACAACTAGGCGCCGCCGCCTCTGGCGTCGGCAGTCGCTTCACGGGCCGGGCCCGGTTCCCCTCAGGGGGTGCCGGGCCCGGCCCGTTCCCGTACCCGGGGGTGGGTGGGTGGCGGGGCCGGGGGTGTCGGGGGTGTCGCTGCGCGGTGCAGCTCCCCGCCCCGCCCTTCCTCCGTTCCCCGGGCTCCGCCCGGACCCGTGCGCGTGCGGCGCCGCTGCCGGGGGCTCCGCCCCGGACCCCCGCGCCTCAAACGCCGGCGGGGCTGGGATGGGGTGGGCTCCGCTGGGACCCCGTGCGGGTGCGGCGCCGTTGCCGGGGGCTCCGCCCCCGGACCCCCGCGCCTCAAACGCCGGCGGGGCTGCGGTGGGGTGGGCTCCGCCCGGACCCTGTGAGGGTGCGGCGCCGTTGCCGGGGGCGCTGCCCCCCGGCCCCCGCGCCTCAAGCGTCGGCGGGGCTGGGGTGGGCCGGGGTTGGCGGGGCTGGGGGTGGGTGGCGAGCCTGGGGCTCGTGCGTCGGGCGGGGAAACGGAACGGCCCGCACCCCCCAGGGAGGGGGGTGCGGGCCGGTCGGGGGTTGTGGTGGTTAGGCCTTGCGGAGGCGGAACGTCAGGGACAGGGGTTCGTCCGTGAAGGGGGCGCCGTAGGAGGCGTCCGCGTCGCCCGTGGCGAAGTCGGTGGCCAGGACCTCGTCGGCGATGAGCGCCGCGTGGTCCGTCAGGGCCGTCACGACCTCCGCGTCCGGCGAGGACCACCGCAGGGAGATCCGGTCCGCGACGTCCAGCCCGGAGTTCTTGCGGGCCTCCTGGATCAGGCGGATCGCGTCACGCGCCAGGCCCGCGAGCCGCAGCTCCGGGGTGATCTCCAGGTCCAGGGCCACCGTGGCGCCCGAGTCCGAGGCCACCGACCAGCCCTCGCGCGGGGTCTCCGTGATGATGACCTCCTCCGGGGTGAGGGCCACGGTCTCGCCGTTCACCTCGACCTCCGCGGAGCCGGCGCGCAGCGCCAGCGACAGCGCCGCCGCGTCGGCCGCGGCCACCGCCTTCGCGACGTCCTGCACGCCCTTGCCGAAGCGCTTGCCCAGGGCCCGGAAGTTCGCCTTCGCGGTGGTGTCGACCAGGGACCCGCCGACCTCCGAGAGGGAGGCCAGGGAGGAGACGTTCAACTCCTCCGTGATCTGGGCCTGGAGCTCGGGGGACAGGGCGTCGAAGCCGACGGCCCCGACCAGCGCGCGCGAGAGCGGCTGGCGGGTCTTGACGCCCGACTCCGCGCGGGTCGCGCGGCCCAGCTCCACGAGGCGGCGTACCAGCAGCATCTGCTGGGAGAGGGTCCGGTCCACCTGGGACGCGTCCGACTCCGGCCAGCTCGACAGGTGCACCGACTCCGGGGCCTCCGGGGAGACCGGAACGATCATGTCCTGCCAGACCCGCTCCGTGATGAAGGGGGTCAGCGGGGCCATGAGCCGGGTGACCGTCTCGACCACGTCGTGCAGGGTGCGCAGCGCGGCCGCGTCGCCCTGCCAGAAGCGGCGCCGCGAGCGGCGGACGTACCAGTTCGAGAGGTCGTCGACGAAGGAGGAGAGGAGCTTGCCCGCGCGCTGGGTGTCGTACGACTCCATCGCCTCGGTGACCTCGGCCGTGAGGGTGTGGAGTTCCGACAGCAGCCAGCGGTCCAGCACCGTGCGGTCGGCCGGCGCCGGGTCGGAGGCGGAGGGCGCCCAGTTGGAGGTGCGGGCGTACAGGGCCTGGAAGGCGACCGTGTTCCAGTACGTGAGGAGCGTCTTGCGGACGACCTCCTGGATCGTGCCGTGGCCCACGCGCCGCGCCGCCCACGGGGAGCCGCCGGCCGCCATGAACCAGCGGACGGCGTCCGCACCGTGCTGGTCCATCAGCGGGATCGGCTGGAGGATGTTGCCGAGGTGCTTGGACATCTTGCGGCCGTCCTCGGCGAGGATGTGGCCGAGGCAGACCACGTTCTCGTAGGAGGACTTGTCGAAGACGAGGGTGCCGACCGCCATCAGCGTGTAGAACCAGCCGCGGGTCTGGTCGATGGCCTCCGAGATGAACTGCGCCGGGTAGCGCTTCTCGAAGATCTCCTTGTTCTTGTACGGGTAGCCCCACTGCGCGAACGGCATCGAACCCGAGTCGTACCAGGCGTCGATGACCTCCGGCACGCGCACGGCGGTCAGGGCGCAGCCCTCGTGCGTGCAGGGGAAGGTGACGTCGTCGATGTACGGGCGGTGCGGGTCCAGCTGCGACTGGTCGGTGCCGGACAGCTCGCTCAGCTCGGCGCGGGAGCCGACGCAGGTGAGGTGGTCCTCCTCGCAGCGCCAGATCGGCAGCGGGGTGCCCCAGTAGCGGTTGCGGGACAGCGCCCAGTCGATGTTGTTGTTCAGCCAGTCGCCGAAGCGGCCCTGCTTGACGGATTCCGGGAACCAGTTGGTCTTCTCGTTCTCCCGCAGCATCGCGTCCTTGACGGCGGTGGTGCGGATGTACCAGGACGGCTGCGCGTAGTAGAGCAGGGCCGTGTGGCAGCGCCAGCAGTGCGGGTAGCTGTGCTCGTAGGCGATGTGCTTGAAGAGCAGGCCGCGCGCGTCGAGGTCGGCGGTGAGCTTCTCGTCGGCCTTCTTGAAGAAGACGCCGCCGACGAGCGGGACGTCCTCCTCGAAGGTGCCGTCGGGGCGGACCGGGTTCACGACGGGCAGGCCGTACGCGCGGCAGACCGCGAGGTCGTCGGCGCCGAAGGCGGGGGACTGGTGGACCAGACCCGTGCCGTCCTCGGTCGTGACGTACTCGGCGTTCACGACGTAGTGCGCCGGCTCGGGGAACTCGACCAGGTCGAAGGGGCGCTGGTAGGTCCAGCGTTCCATCTCCTTGCCGGTGAAGGACTCGCCGGTGGCCTCCCAGCCCTCGCCGAGGGACTTCTCCAGCAGCGGCTGGGCGACGACCAGCTTCTGCTCGCCGTCCGTCGCGACGACGTACGTGACCTCGGGGTGGGCCGCGACGGCGGTGTTGGACACCAGGGTCCACGGGGTCGTCGTCCACACCAGGAGGGCCGCCTCGCCGGCGAGCGGGCCGGAGGTCAGCGGGAAGCGGACGTAGACGGAGGGGTCGACGACCGTCTCGTAGCCCTGGGCCAGCTCGTGGTCGGAGAGGCCGGTGCCGCAGCGCGGGCACCAGGGGGCGACGCGGTGGTCCTGGGTGAGGAGGCCCTTGTTGAAGATCTCCTTCAGCGACCACCACACGGACTCGACGTACTCGGGGTCCATGGTCCGGTAGGCGTCGTCCAGGTCGACCCAGTAGCCCATCCGGGTCGTGAGCTCGGCGAACGCGTCGGTGTGGCGGGTCACGGACTCGCGGCACTTGTCGTTGAACTCGGCGATGCCGTAGGCCTCGATGTCCTGCTTGCCGTTGAAGCCGAGTTCCTTCTCGACGGCGAGCTCGACGGGCAGGCCGTGACAGTCCCAGCCGGCCTTGCGGGCGACGTGGTAGCCGCGCATGGTGCGGAACCTGGGGAAGACGTCCTTGAAGACGCGGGCCTCGATGTGGTGCGCGCCGGGCATGCCGTTCGCGGTGGGCGGGCCCTCGTAGAAGACCCACTCGGGGCGGCCCTCGGACTGCTCCAGGGTCTTGGCGAAGGTCTTGCTCTCGCGCCAGAAGTCGAGGACGGCGTGCTCAAGGGCAGGCAGGTCGACCTGGGCGGGTACCGGGCGGTACTGCGGCGGTGTGGTCATGAGGCTGAACTCTTCCTCCGGCGGGGTGTCACTTCCGTCCGGAGGGACGAGAGCGCGTGCGGCTCCCGCGGTACCACCCTCCTTGGCCGCCGGACGTGTCCGATGGCCCCCTCATTGGGGTGCGAAGCCGGTTCTACTGGCCCTGCGGGCTTTCTTCCGGCGGCTCCGGGGTGATCCTTCGCATCGCGCTCGCCCCCGGGCTCTCACCGTCCCCGGGTCGCTCCTGGCTGCGTCCGACGCTACTCGTCCCCATCCATGCCTCTCGCTGGGCCCAGTGTACGGGCCGGGGCACGGCTCGGCAGACCGGTTTACGCCGGTCGGCGGCGGGGCGCGGGGCGGGTGCCGGTATGACCCGAATGGGCCGACGGGCCGGTCCGGGATCCACCGGGGCGGGCGGGGCGGATTACCGGGCGTCCCGCTGGGCACAACGGATGCAGGTTGACCTCGATGGACGCGTGCCCCGTTGCCGTGGGGTCGGAGCCGATTTATCGTTCCGGCACGATTCACAAACAAGATCACAGTATGTGAAAAGGGGCCGCGGCCATGGTGGCGAAGAAGACGGCGACACAGGAGGTGGCTGCTGTGCCAGGCTCCACGCCTGCCGCCGAGCGGGCCGCTCCGGCCGAGAAGACGACCGCGAAGAAGACGACCGCCAAGAAGGCGACCGCGAAGAAGGCCCCGGCCAAGAAGGCCCCGGTCAAGAAGGCCGTGTCCGAGAAGGCCGCGGCCGGGACGGACGGGGTCGAGCAGGCCTCGGCCGCGAAGGCCGCGAAGGCGGTCAAGACGGTCAAGGCCGTCACGGCGGCGAAGGCGGCCCGGACCGCCGGGGCTCCCGCCGCGAAGCGCACCACGAGCAAGGCCACGGCCAAGGCGGCCGCGGCCGAGGGGGCGGCCCCGGCCGCGCAGAAGACGGGAGCTCGGAAAGTGGTTGCCAAGAAGACTGCGGGTACGGCGAGGAAGGCGGCCACGGCCGCCACCAGCGGGCTCCCCAAGGCGCGCGCCACCGCGCCCCTCGCCCCGGGAGAGCTCGCCGTACGCCCCGGAGAGGACCCCTGGACCCCCCAGGAGGTCGAGGACGCCCGTACCGAGCTGCTGTCGGAGGTGCTGCGGCTGCGCGCCGAACTGGACGCCTCCGAGGTGGCGATCTCGGGCCTGATGCGGGACTCGGGCGACGGCGCGGGCGACGACCAGGCCGACACCGGCACCAAGAACATCACCCGGGAGTCCGAGCTCGCCCTCGCGGCGAACGCCAGCTCGATGCTGGAGCAGACCGAGCGGGCCCTGGAACGGCTGGAGGCGGGCACGTACGGGCTCTGCGAGAACTGCGGGCAGCCGATCGGCAAGGCGCGGATGCAGGCCTTCCCACGGGCCACGCTGTGCGTGGACTGCAAGCAGAAGCAGGAGCGGCGGCACTAGGCCGTCCCTTCCGGATCCCGCCGGGCGCGGTCCCCGCAGGTGGGCCCGGACGCCCCGGGGCGCGGGAAGCGGCCCGGGCCAGGGCGCCCGCGCGCACCCTGACGTACCCTCGTGTACCAGTCAGGGTCCAGGAACCTGGCGCGGCTGTGTTCGGCAACCTGGTTCGAGCTAGTTCGAGGGACTCACGTGGCAGAGGCGGAGCGCATCATCGGTACGCCGGAGGTCGGGGACGGCGCCGAGGCGCAGGCGGAGCCGGACGAGCCCAGGGGGCACCGGCGGATCGTGGCGCTGCTCGTGGTGGCGGCCCTCGCGTACCTGCTCGACCTCGGCAGCAAGATGCTCGTCGTGGCGAGGCTGGAGCACCAGCCGCCGATCGAGATCATCGGGGACCTGCTGAAGTTCGAGGCGGTCCGCAACCCCGGAGCCGCCTTCGGTTTCGGCGAGGCCTTCACGATCATCTTCACCTGCATCGCGGCGTCCGTGATCGTGGTGATCGTGCGGCTGGCGCGCAAGCTCTACAGCCTGCCGTGGGCGATCGCGCTGGGCCTGCTGCTGGGCGGTGCGCTGGGCAACCTCACCGACCGGATCTTCCGCTCGCCCGGCGTGTTCCGCGGCGCGGTCGTCGACTTCATCGCCCCCGCGCACTTCGCCGTCTTCAACCTCGCGGACTCGGCGATCGTGTGCGGCGGCATCCTGATCGTCCTGCTGTCGTTCAAGGGCCTGGACCCGGACGGCACCGTCCACAAGGACTGATCGCGGGGCGCTCGCGGGAATCCCGCTCTGCCGAGTCCTGCATACTCGACAGGTGAGTACGATTCCCGAGATCCGCACCCTGCCCGTTCCCGATGGCCTCGAAGGCGAGCGCGTCGACGCCGCCATCGCCCGTATGTTCGGATTTTCCCGGACGAAGGCGGCCGAACTGGCGTCGGAGGGGAAGGTCTCGGTCGACGGCAGCGTCGTCGGCAAGTCCGAGCGCGTGCACGGCGGCGCCTGGCTCGAAGTCGAGATGCCCACGCCGCCCCGCCCGGTCGAGCTCGTCGCCGAGCCGGTGCCGGGCATGGAGATCGTCCACGACGACGACGACATCGTCGTCATCATGAAGCCGGTGGGCGTCGCCGCCCACCCGAGCCCCGGCTGGACCGGCACCACCGTCATCGGCGGTCTCGCCGCGGCCGGCTACCGGATCTCCACCTCCGGTGCCTCCGAGCGCCAGGGCATCGTGCACCGCCTCGACGTCGGCACCTCCGGCCTGATGGCCGTGGCCAAGTCCGAGCGCGCGTACACCTCGCTGAAGAACCAGTTCCGCGAGCGCGTGGTCGACAAGCGCTACCACGCGCTGGTGCAGGGACACCCGGACCCGATGAGCGGCACGATCGACGCCCCGATCGGCCGCCACCCGAACGCCGACTACAAGTGGGCCGTGACCCAGGAGGGCAAGCCCTCCGTCACCCACTACGACCTGATCGAGGCCTTCCGCGCGGCCTCGCTGCTCGACATCAAGCTGGAGACCGGGCGCACGCACCAGATCCGCGTGCACATGTCCGCGCACCGCCACCCCTGCGTCGGCGACCTGACCTACGGGGCCGACCCGACCGTCGCGAAGCGACTGGGGCTCACCCGGCAGTGGCTGCACGCGGTGCGGCTGGGCTTCGAGCACCCGTCGGACGGCCAGTGGGTGGAGTTCGAGAGCGGCTACCCGGCGGACCTGCAGCACGCGCTGGACGTGATCCGGGCCGAGAGTCAGTGACGGCCGCCGCCCCCTTCACCGTCCGCGTCGCCTCGTCGGAGGCCGACCTGGCCGCCTGCTTCGCCGTCCGGACCGAGGTGTTCGTCGTCGAGCAGTCCGTGCCCGAGTCCCTTGAGTACGACGCCTACGACGCGGTCGCGCTGCACCTGCTGGCCACCGGGCCGGACGGGGAACCGCTCGGTACCGGCCGGCTGCTGTACGGGCCCGAGGCCCTGGACAAGACCGGCTCGCCGGAGGTCGGCTCCCTCGGGCGGCTGGCCGTCACCAAGGCTGCGCGCGGGCTCGGCGTCGGCGTGGCGCTCGTCCGCGCGATCGAGGCGGAGGCGGAGCGGCTCGGGCTGGCCGCGGTCGATCTGGGCGCGCAGACGCATGCGCTCGGCTTCTACGAGCGGCTCGGGTACGTGGCCTACGGGGCGGAGTTCGAGGACGCGGGGATTGCGCACCGCTCCATGCGGAGGGCCCTGGCCGGGCGGTGAGCCGGGGCGGGGTGCGGCCCTGACCGGTGCCGGCCGGGTGGGCGGTGCCGGTGGGTCGGTGCGGCGCCGTTGCCGGGGGCGCTGCCCCCGGGCCCCCGCGCCTCAAACGCCGGCGGGGCTGGGATTGGCCGGTGGGGCTGGGTTCTGCCGTGACGGGCTGGGGTGCGGCCGGTGAGGCCGGGCTGCCGGTGGAGCGGGGTTCTGCCGGTGGGGTCGGGGTGGTGTGGGTTGATTCGGGGCGGGTGAGTGTGCGGCGGCGGGGGGTCGGGCGGGGCGGGGCTGGCAGGGTGGGGGAGTGGATCAGCTCGCCCTGTTGTTCGTGCTGCTGCTCGGAGCCGTCGTCACCGTTCCGCTCGGGGACCGGCTCGGGCTGCCCTCGCCGGTGTTGATGACCCTCGGCGGGATCGGGCTGGCACTCGTGCCGGCCGTGCCCAACGTGGACATCCCGCCCGAGTACATCCTGCCGCTGGTGCTGCCGCCGCTGCTGTACGCGTCCGCCCAGCGGACCTCCTGGCGGCAGTTCGCCGCCAACGTCCGGCCGATCCTGCTGCTGGCCGTCGCCCTCGTCTTCGTGACCACCGCCGCGGTCGCCGCCGTGGCCAACGCCGTCGTGCCCGGGCTGCCGGTCGCCGCCGCGGTCGCCCTCGGCGCGCTGGTCGCCCCGCCGGACCCGGTCGCCGCCACCGCCGTCGCCGGGTCGCTCGGCCTGCCGCGCCGGATGGTGTCCATCCTGGAGGGCGAGGGGCTGTTCAACGACGTCACCGCCATCGTGCTCTACCACGTGGCCGTCGCCGCCGCCGTCAGCGGCAGCTTCTCGTGGCCCGACGCGCTCGGCGAGTTCGTGCTGTCGGCGGTCGTGGCCGTGGCCGTCGGTCTCGGGCTCGGCTGGGCCACCAACCGGCTCATGGGACGGCTGGGGGACGCGACCCTCCAGATCGGCCTCACCCTGCTGGTTCCGTTCGTGGCGTACGTGGTCGCGGAGGAACTGGACGGGTCGGGGGTGCTGGCCGTGCTGACGACGGCCCTGTTCCTCGCCGAGTACGCGTCGGACGCCGACGACGTGCTGGGCCGCCTCGCCGGTCACACCTTCTGGGAAGTCGTCGACATGCTGGTCACGGGCGTGGCGTTCGGCCTGATCGGGCTGGAACTGCACAACGTCTTCGCGGTCGCGCGGGGCCGAGTCTGGGAGATGACGGGCTGGGCGGCCGTCGTCATCGCCGTGGTCGTCGGCGTGCGGCTGGTCTGGCTGCTGCCCGCGGGCTGGCTGGCGAAGAAGATGCACCGGCGGCGCGACTACGACGAGGAGATCCCGCTGAGCTGGCGGGAGAGCGTGGTCATGTGGTGGGCCGGGATGCGCGGGGTGGCCTCGGTGGCCCTGGCCCTGGCCATCCCCCTGCACACCGAGGCCGGCGAGCCCTTCCCCGGCCGGGACGAGATCGTCTTCATCGCCTTCGCGGTGATCATGGTGACGCTGGTGTGCCAGGGGCTGACGCTGCCCTGGCTGGTGCGGCGGCTGGAGGTGGAGGCGGACGTGGACGCCGAACGGGAGAGCGAGCGGCGGCTGGCGATCCGCGCCGCGAAGGCCGCGAAGCGGCGGCTCAAGGAGATCGAGGAGGTCGAGGACCTGCCCGAGGACCTCGTCGAGACCCTGTACCGGCGCGCGTACGACGTCGGGGCCAGGATCAGCCCCGACATGGTCGACGAGGAACGGCGCGAGGCCTACGCGCAGCGGGTCGAACGCATCCGGGACATCCAGCGCATCCAGCGGGAGATGATGTCCGCCGCCCGCCACGAGGTGCTGGCCGCGCGCAGCGAGCCCGGTTCCGACCCGGAGATCGTGGACCGCGTACTGCGCCACCTGGACGTGCGCAGCCTGCGCAGCTCCTAGGGCCTGTCGTCAAACTCCCGTCTGCCCCGCGACGCCTGGCACGCGCTCTCGCCGCACCGGGCGAAAGCCAAGTACGTCCAGTACGCGGGCTTCCGCCCGGCGCACCGAGAGCACGCACCAGACGCCGCAGGGCCGCCCTCCGGGCGACGACGGGAGTTTGACGACAGGCCCTAGGCAAGCCGCTCCCCGCCCGGGCGCGGGCTCGCCGCGGCTACGGGCGGGGGGCGGCCTCGGCCGTCGTGATCCGGGGGAGGGCGTACGGGTGGTGCGCGGTCAGCCAGGTGAGCAGCCGCTCGCGGACCGCGCAGCGCACGGTCCAGACGTCGTCGGCGTCCTTCGCGGTGACCACCGCGCGGACCTGGATGGTGTTCGGGGTGGTGTCCGTGACGACCAGACCGCTCGCCCGGCCGTCCCACTCGGGCACGTCCTTGAGGATCTCCGCCAGCTGCTCGCGCATCAGCGCGACCGGCGCCGAGTGGTCCAGGTGCCAGAAGACGGTGCCGGTCATCTCCGCGCCGCCGCGCGACCAGTTCTCGTAGGGCTTGCTGGTGAAGTACGAGACCGGCATCGTGATCCGGCGCTCGTCCCAGGTGCGGACCACGAGGAAGGTGAGGGTGATCTCCTCGACCGTGCCCCACTCCTTGTCCACGACCACGGTGTCACCGATGCGCACGGTGTCGCCGAACGCGATCTGCAGCCCGGCGAAGAGGTTGCCGAGGGCGGCCTGGGCCGCGATGCCCGCCACGATGCCGAGGACCCCGGCCGAGGCCAGCATCGAGGCGCCGAGGGTGCGCATCGGCGGGAAGGTCAGCAGCATGGCGGCGATGGCGACCACGACGACGACGGCCGTGACCACCCGCTGGATCAGCGCCACCTGGGTGCGGACCCGGCGGACCCGGGCGTTGTCGGGGGCGCCGGCCGCGTAGCGCGCGTACGAGGCGTCGACGATCGCCGTCGCGATGCCCACGAGGAGCCAGGCCGTCGAGGCGATCATCACCAGGGTCAGCGCGCGGCCCACGCCGACGCTGTGGTCGGGCAGGACCTCGGCCTTCCGGTAGCTGGCCCGGAGCAGTGCCGTGCCCATGACCAGCCGGAAGGGCAGGCGGCAGCGCCGCAGCAGTCCCCACAGCGGGGTTTCCGGGTGCCGGGCGTCCACCTTGCGCAGCAGCAGGTCGAGCAGCCAGCCGACGAGCAGCGTCAGCGCCACGATGATGCCGATGACGAGGACCGGACGCAGGAGTTTCTCCATATCCATGCCAGAGAACGTAACCGCGAGAGGCGTCCGGAAACTGGCACGATGGAGGTATGAACATCATGCTCTTCCATTCGACGTACGGGCTGAGGCCCGCGGTGCACGCGGCGGCCGACCGGCTGCGCGCGGCCGGACACCGGGTCGAGGTGCCCGACCTCTTCGAGGGGCGCACGTTCGGCACGGTCGAGGAAGGCATCGCCCACCAGGAGGAGATCGGCCGGGACGAGCTGCTCAAGCGGGCGGTGCTGGCCTCGGCGCCCCACTCCGACCAGGGACTGGTCTACGCGGGCTTCTCCTTCGGCGGTTCCGTCGCCCAGCACCTGGCGCTGGCCGACGACAAGGCGCGCGGGCTGCTGCTCCTGCACGGTACGGCGGACCTGGCGGAGGACGCCTCCGCGGACGAGCTGCCGGTGCAGCTGCACATCGCCGACCCGGACCCGTTCGAGCCGCACGACTGGCTGACGGCCTGGTACCTGCGGATGCGGCGGGCGGGGGCCGACGTGGAGGTCCACACCTATCCCGGGGCCGGGCACCTCTTCACGGACCCGGACCTCGACGACTACGACGCGCAGGCCGCCGAGGAGACCTGGAAGGTGGCGCTCGGCTTCCTCGACACCCTCTAGTGCCGTGGCCGGGAAGGTTTGCCGGGTCGCGGCGTCCGGTGCGGTGCATCTCAAGGCGGAGGGCCGCGGTTCGTACTGGACGTACCTCCGTGGTCCGACAACGCGGAGAGGTGCCGTGCCGGGCGTCGCGACCCGGTGGACCTTTCCGGTCACGGCACTAGGCGCGGAAGACCGGTGGGCACGGCCCGGCGACGAGCGCCGGAGCCGTGCCCACGGTCATGCGGGGATCAGCGGGTGATCCGTACGCGTTCCGTACGTGACGCGTTCCGTACGTGATCAGGCCCGGTAGGCCGTCCACATGCTCTTCATGCGCGACACCTGGCCGGCCGTGAACTGGTACATGCAGGAGTCGTACGTGTAGTCCATGAAGTTGTGGATCGGGTCCGCGCCGCTCGCGGTGCAGGTGTCACGGCCCGTGGGGCACTCGAAGGCCGCGCTCTTCTCGGCCGGGGTGTCGGAGACGGAGTCGCCGCTGCCCGAGCAGCCGCCCTGGAAGGTGTGGTAGAGCCCGAGCCAGTGGCCGACCTCGTGGGTGCCGGTGTCGCCCTCGCTGTAGTTCGCGGAGGAGCCGCCGGGCAGTGAGCTGTTGAGCAGGACCACGCCGTCCATCTTGGGCTGGGAGGCGTAGGAGCTCGGGAAGGTCGCCCAGCCGAGCAGGCCGCCGCCGAGGTTGGCGGTGTAGACGTTCAGCGCGTTCTTGCCGCCCTTGCGCAGGGTGTTCTTCATGTTCTTCTCGGCGGTGGTGCCGTCCGAGACGTTGTACCAGGTGGCGTTGTCCGTGTAGTCGGTACCGGCCAGGGTGAACTGGAAGCCGGAGTTGACGTTGCCGGTGCCCTGGCCGCCGTAGGCCGCGTTGAGGACCGCGATCTGCTTGCCGATGTCGGTCGCGGTGAGCTTCCCGGCGGTGCCGTTGTGGATCACGTGGAAGTAGACCGGGATGTTCGTGGCCGCCGCGGCGGCGCCCGCCCGCATGCCGTCGAGCTGCTGCGGGCCGAGCTGGCCGAGCTTCTTCTTCAGGTCGGCGTCCATGGCCTTGACCTGCGCGTCCGTGACCTCGTTGGGGTCGGCCGCGTGCTCGTCCTTCGGGCGGGCGACGCGGGCGTTCGCGGACCCGGCCGTCGCGCCCTCCTCGGCGCAGACCTCGGCGGGGGTCTGGGCGGCGGCCAGGGTGGTGGGGGCGGAGAGCGGGGCGAACGCCAGGGTTCCGGCCAGGACGGCCGTGCCCATGAGGCGGCGCCGGAGAAGGGGGGATATGCGGGCAACAGCGCGCACGTTGACTCCTCGCGAAGCGTGGTGGGGGGTGAGGGATCTCCTCACGCTGGCCGGAATCTTACGTGTGCATGTCATTCAATTGACAAGTACCCGGAAGTAAAAATCTTGTTGCCAATGATGCGGATGGGGCGCCTGGTATGCACCAGGCGCCCCATCGGACAAGAGAATTGACGGTCTGTCAGTTAACCGGGTGGTCGGTCCGCTCCACCTTCTGCGTGCCGTTCAGCGTGCGGTACGAGCGGGCCCAGGAGGAGGTCGCGTCCGGCCGGCGCTTGTCCGAGACCACGTGGTAGTCCATCTGCGCGCGCTCGGCCGTGACGTCCAGGACGCCGTATCCGTGAGCGTCCATGTCCAGCCACTTGACGTGCCAGTTCGCGGCCTTGATGGCCGATTCGGCGACCAGCGAGAGCGTGTCCGGCAGCACGTGGAGGATGTCGTCCACGTTGTCGGAGGTCACCGAGGTCACCACGAACTCGGTCGCCGCGCTGCCCGATCCCGGGTACGTCGCCTTCTGCACCGGGACCTCGTTCGCCCACGCCATGTGGATGTCGCCGGTCAGGAACACCGTGTTCTTGATGTTCCGGTCCTTCAAGTGGCCCAGGAGCTCCTTGCGATCGTCGGTGTAGCCGTCCCACTGGTCCACGTTGGCCGCGATTCCACCCTCGGGCAGCCCGAGCAGCTTGGTCAGCGGCTTCAGCAGGTGCGCGGGCAGCGCGCCGAAGGCCACCGGCGAGATCATCACCGACGTGCCGACCAGCTTCCAGGTCGCGTTCGAGCTCGCCAGCCCCTGCTTGAGCCAGTCCAGCTGCGCCCGCCCGGTGAGCGTGCGCTCCGGGTCGTCCACCGAACCGCTGCCCACCTTGACCTGCTGCGAGCGGAAGGACCGCAGGTCCAGCAGGTGCAGGTCGGCGAGGGTGCCGAAGCGCAGGCGGCGGTAGACGGTGCCCGCGACGGAGGTGCGTACGGGCATCCACTCGAAGTAGGCCTGCTTGGCGGCGGCCGCGCGGGCCGCCCACTCGCCCTCGGCCCCCGGGGTGTGGTTCTCGGCGCCGCCCGCCCAGGCGTCGTTGGCGAACTCGTGGTCGTCCCATATCGCGACGATCGCGTGGGCCGCGTGCAGCGCCTGGAGGTCGGCGTCGGTCTTGTACTTGCCGTGCCGGACGCGGTAGTCGGCCAGGCTGACGATCTCGTGCCGCGGCTCGTGCGCGCGGACGGTGTACTTCGCCTCCGGGTACCCGCCGCTCTGGTACTCGTAGATGTAGTCGCCCAGGTGCAGGACCGCGTCCAGGTCGGCGCGGGCCGCGAGGTGCCGGTACGCCGAGAAGTACCCGGACTCCCAGTTGGCGCAGGAGACCACGCCGAAGCGCACCCCCGGCGTGGTCTCGTCGTGGCCCGGCGCGGTCAGGGTGCGGCCGACGGGGGAGACGGTGGCGCCGGCGGTGAACCGGTACCAGTAAGGGGTGTGGGGGCGGAGCCCGCGCACGTCCGCCTTGACCGTGTGGTCGGAGGCGGCGCTCGCGGTGACGGTGCCGCTCGCCACGATCCGGGAGAAGGCCTTGTCCTCGGCCACCTCCCAGCCCACGGCCAGGGCCGGGCCGAGTCCGGAGCCGGGGACGGCCTCCGGGCTCGGGGTGACGCGGGTCCACAGCAGGACCCCGTCGGGCAGCGGGTCGCCGGAGGCGACGCCGTGCAGGAAGGCGGGTGCGGACGTCGCCGCGTGGGCGGCCGGGGCGCCCAGGGCGGTGAGCGGCGCGAGTGCGGCGGTGGCCGCTGCGGCGAGGACGACCGAACGGCGGCGCGGGTGCGCCGGGCGCGCGGCGGAGCCGGCGGAGGGGGTGAGATGACTGGTCACGGACAATCATATTACTGATCGGTACACCCGTGGGAACAGCCCTGGGAAGGCAACGGGCGGGCGAACTCCAGGAGTTCGCCCGCCCGTGAGCGGTCGTGCGGCCGGCGGAGGGTCAGCCGGCGAGCGCCTTGTCGAGTGCCGCCGTGAACGCCTCGGGCGTCTGCGGGGTCTCGATCTTCTTGCCGTCCATCTTCAGCGTCGGGGTGCCCTTCACCTCGGACTTGTTGAAGGCCTTCGACATCTCCAGCGCCCACCGGTCGTACGTACCGTCCTCGACGGCCTTCTTGAACTCGGCGTTGCCCTTGAGCGCGGGCACCGTGTCCGCGACCTTGAGCAGGTAGTCGTCCTTGGCGAAGCTGTCGACGGTCTCCTCCGGGTGCTGCTCCTTCGAGTAGAGCGCGCCCTTGTAGTCGAGGAAGGCCTGCGGGCTGACGTTCAGGGCGGCGCCGAGCGCGCTCAGCGCGTTCTTCGAACCCTCGCCCTTCACGGCGTTGTCGATGAAGGTGGCCCCGAAGTACTGGAGCTTGTACTTGCCCGCGTCGACGTCCTTCTTGACCTGCTCGCCGACCGCCTGCTCGAACGAGGCGCACGCCGGGCAGCGCGAGTCCTCGTAGAGCTCCAGGGTCTTCTTCGCCTCGGGCTTGCCGATGACGACCGTGGTGCCGTCCTCGCCGGTGGTGTTCGCGGGCTTCACCAGGGTGGCCTCGGCGGCCTTGTCCCAGTAGCCGGGCTCGTTCGCCTGCACGACCGCGTAGCCGACGCCGCCCGCCAGCGCCAGGACGCCGACGACGGCTCCGGCCACGACCAGCTGCCGGCGGGCCCGGTCCTTCTTGGCCTGCTTCTCGCGCTCGATCCGCAGCTTCTCGCGGGCCGCCGCCTTGTTCGCCTGGCTGTTGCGTGCACTCATGATGATCTCCGTGGGATGTGAAGGGTCGGGGGACTGCCGTACGTACGTCAGACGCTCGCGAGCGCCGCGCGTACGGGAGGTCCCCGCCGTCCCACGGAATGTGCGGGGAATCGCGTACGGGTCCCCGTGCCCGCGACCGGCGGACGCAGCGCCCGCCGGGCCGTGCCGGAGGCCACCGACACCGCGGCCACCGCCAGCAGCAGCGGCCGGAACGCGGCGCCGGCCACCGCGCGCAGCAGCCGGGCCAGGGCCCGCTCGCCGCCCCGCAGCCAGGCCGCGGCCAGCACCCCGACCGTGACGTGGGCGCCCAGCAGCAGCCAGGGCGTCCACGGCCCGGGCGCGGCGAGCAGCGCGGCGGGGTCGCTGCCGGGCGCGGCCACCTCGGCCAGCGGCCCGCCCACCGGAGTCCCGCCGCACAGCGCGTCCAGGCCCATCGCGCGCAGCGGCCCGGAGACCGGACCGCCCGCCGGGCCGTAGCAGAGGTGCTGCCCGGCGGTGAAGACGGTGTCGGCCGCCAGCTCCAGCGGTACCAGCAGCGCGGCGATCGGTCCGAAGCCGCGCTCCCGGCCCGCCAGGGCGAAGGCGATCACGAACACGCCCGCGAAGGCGCCGGCCACCAGCGCGGGCGGCAGCGGCACCCGGGACATCAGCACGTGGGACCCGGCCGAGAGCAGCACGACGAGCGCGCTGAACAGCGCGGCCCTCAGCCCCCGGAGTCCTGCCCCTGATACGTCCATCGTCGCGAGTGTGCCATGACTCCCTGTGAAGCCGGGCCCTGGGCCCGGACACCGTGGGGACCTACGACGTGATCCGGCCGTTGCGGAACAGGTCCACGAAGATCTGGTGGTCGGCGCGCGCCCGGGCCCCGTAGGCGTGCGCGAAGTCCACCAGCAGCCGGGCGAAGCCCTCCTCGTCGGCGGCGATCGCCGCGTCGATGGCGCGCTCCGTGGAGAACGGGACCAGGGACTGGCCGCTCTCCGCCGCGTCGGCCGCCGCGTGCATGGTGGCCGTCGCCCGCCCGAGGTCGGCGACGACCGCCGCGATCTCCTCCGGGTCGTCCAGGTCCGACCAGTCCAGGTCCACCGCGTACGGGGAGACCTCCGCCACCAGCTGTCCGGCCCCGTCCAGCTCCGTCCAGCCCAGCCAGGGGTCGGCGTGCGCCTGGAGCGCCCGCTGTGAGATCACCGTGCGGTGGCCCTCGTGCTCGAAGTACTCCCGGACGGCCCGGTCGGTGATGTGCCGGGACACGGCGGGTGTCTGCGCCTGCTTGAGGTAGATCACGACGTCGTTCTCCAGGGCGTCGCTGTGGCCCTCCAGCAGGATGTTGTACGAGGGCAGGCCGGCCGAGCCGATGCCCACGCCCCGGCGGCCGACCACGTCCTTGACCCGGTAGGAGTCCGGGCGGACGAGGGACTCCTCCGGCAGGGTCTCCAGGTAGCCGTCGAAGGCGGCCAGCACCTTGTAGCGGGTGGCCGCGTCCAGCTCGATGGCGCCGCCGCCCGCCGTGAAGCGGCGCTCGTGGTCGCGGATCTCCGTCATCGAGTCGAGCAGCGAGAACCGCGTGCGCGAGCGGGCCGCGCGCAGGGCCGACAGCAGCGGGCCCTCGGCGGTGTCCAGGGTGAAGGAGGGGACCTCCTCGTGCTTGGCGCCGGCGGCCAGGCGGTGGATCCGCTCCCGGTAGGCGCCGGCGTAGATCCGGACGAGCTCGCTGATCTGCTCGTCGCTGAGGGCCTTGGTGTAGCCGATCAGGGCGACGGAGGCGGCGAAGCGCTTGAGGTCCCAGGTGAAGGGGCCGACGTACGCCTCGTCGAAGTCGTTCACATTGAAGATCAGCCGGCCTTCGGAGTTCATGTACGTGCCGAAGTTCTCGGCGTGCAGATCGCCGTGGATCCAGACCCGGCCGGTCCGCTCGTCCAGGTACGGGCCGCCGTGCCGGTCGCGCTCCAGGTCGGCGTAGAACAGGCAGGCGGTGCCCCGGTAGAAGGCGAACGCGGAGGCGGCCATCTTCCGGAATTTGACCTGGAAGGCGGCGGGGTCGGCGGCGAGCAGCTCGCCGAACGCGGTGTCGAACACATCGAGTATCTGCTCGGCGCGCTGCTCGTCGGTCGTCTCGGGAACCGCCATGGCGGATGCCTCCTGGTGGCGCTGGGTGGATCGCTGGTCGATCGCATTCCGGACAGGTGTCCTTGGCTCTGCAACGGATGAAGGTACCCGTCGGTGCCCCGGATGTGTCAGCCGGGAGACGTAGGATTCAGAGCTGCCGCCCCTCTCTCCCCCCGGAGGACTCCCACCGTGACCAAGCCGCCGTTCACGCACCTGCACGTCCACACCCAGTACTCGCTGCTGGACGGTGCCGCGCGGCTGAAGGACATGTTCAACGCGTGCAACGAGATGGGCATGACGCACATCGCCATGTCCGACCACGGCAACCTGCACGGGGCCTACGACTTCTTCCACACCGCCAAGAAGGCCGGGGTCACGCCGATCATCGGCATCGAGGCCTACGTGGCCCCCGAGTCCCGGCGCAACAAGCGGCGCATCCAGTGGGGCCAGCCCCACCAGAAGCGCGACGACGTCTCCGGTTCCGGCGGCTACACCCACAAGACGATCTGGGCGGCGAACGCCACCGGGCTGAACAACCTCTTCCGGCTGTCCTCCGACGCGTACGCCGAGGGCTGGCTCACGAAGTGGCCGCGCATGGACAAGGAGACCATCAGCAAGTGGTCGGAGGGCCTGATCGCCTCCACCGGCTGCCCCTCCGGCGAGCTCCAGACGCGCCTTCGCCTCGGCCAGTTCGACGAGGCCCTGAAGTCGGCCTCCGAGTACCAGGACATCTTCGGCAAGGACCGCTACTTCCTGGAGCTGATGGACCACGGCATCGAGATCGAGCGCCGGGTCCGCGACGGGCTGCTGGAGATCGGCAAGAAGCTCGGCATCCCGCCGCTGGTGACGAACGACTCGCACTACACGTACGCGAGCGAGGCCACCGCCCACGACGCCCTGCTGTGCATCCAGACCGGCAAGAACCTCTCGGACCCGGACCGCTTCCGCTTCGACGGCACCGGCTACTACCTGAAGTCCACGGACGAGATGTACGCCATCGACTCCTCGGACGCCTGGCAGGAGGGCTGCGCCAACACGAAGCTCGTCGCGGACCAGATCGACACCGAGGGCATGTTCCAGTTCCGGAACCTGATGCCGAAGTTCGACATCCCGGACGGCTACACCGAGGTCACCTGGTTCCGCGAGGAGACCATGCGGGGCATGCACCGCCGCTACCCGGCGGGCATCCCGGACGACCGGATGAAGCAGGCCGAGTACGAGATGGACACGATCATCTCGATGGGCTTCCCCGGCTACTTCCTCGTGGTCGCCGACTTCATCATGTGGGCCAAGAACCAGGGCATCGCGGTCGGCCCGGGCCGAGGCTCCGCGGCCGGCTCGATCGTCGCGTACGCCATGGGCATCACCGACCTCGACCCGCTCACCCACGGCCTGATCTTCGAGCGCTTCCTGAACCCCGAGCGCGTCTCCATGCCCGACGTCGACATCGACTTCGACGAGCGTCGGCGCGTCGAGGTGATCCGGTACGTCACCGAGAAGTACGGCGCCGACAAGGTCGCCATGATCGGCACCTACGGCACCATCAAGGCCAAGAACGCGATCAAGGACTCCGCGCGCGTCCTCGGCTACCCGTACGCCATGGGCGACCGGCTCACCAAGGCCATGCCCGCCGACGTCCTCGGCAAGGGCATCCCGCTCTCCGGCATCCTCGACCCCACGCACCCCCGCTACGGCGAGGCCGGCGAGATCCGCGGGATGTACGAGAACGAACCCGACGTGAAGAAGGTCATCGACACCGCCCGCGGCGTCGAGGGCCTGGTCCGCCAGATGGGCGTGCACGCCGCCGGCGTGATCATGTCCAGCGAGACGATCACCGACCACGTGCCCGTCTGGGTCCGGCACTCCGACGGCGTCACCATCACCCAGTGGGACTACCCGAGCTGCGAGTCGCTCGGCCTGCTGAAGATGGACTTCCTCGGCCTGCGCAACCTCACGATCATGGACGACGCCGTCAAGATGGTGAAGGCCAACAAGGGGATCGACATCGATCTCCTGGCCCTCCCGCTCGACGACCCCAAGACCTTCGAACTGCTCGGCCGCGGTGACACCCTCGGCGTCTTCCAGTTCGACGGCGGCCCCATGCGCTCCCTGCTGCGCCTGATGAAGCCCGACAACTTCGAGGACATCTCCGCCGTCTCGGCCCTGTACCGGCCGGGCCCGATGGGCATGAACTCGCACACGAACTACGCCCTGCGCAAGAACAAGCAGCAGGAGATCACCCCGATCCACCCGGAGCTGGAGGGCCCCCTCGAAGAGGTCCTCGCGGTCACCTACGGCCTGATCGTCTACCAGGAGCAGGTCCAGAAGGCCGCCCAGATCATCGCCGGGTACTCGCTCGGCGAGGCCGACATCCTGCGCCGCGTGATGGGCAAGAAGAAGCCCGAGGAGCTGGCGAAGAACTTCGTCATCTTCGAGGAGGGGGCCAAGAAGAAGGGCTTCAGCGACCAGGCGATCAAGGCGCTGTGGGACGTCCTGGTCCCCTTCGCCGGCTACGCCTTCAACAAGGCCCACTCGGCCGCTTACGGCCTGGTCTCCTACTGGACCGCCTACCTGAAGGCGAACTTCCCGGCCGAGTACATGGCGGGCCTGCTCACCTCGGTCAAGGACGACAAGGACAAGTCCGCGATCTACCTGAACGAGTGCCGCCGCATGGGCATCAAGGTGCTCCCGCCGAACGTGAACGAGTCCGAGCCGAACTTCGCCGCCCAGGGCGACGACGTGATCCTCTTCGGGCTCACCGCCGTGCGCAACGTCGGCCAGAACGTCGTCGAGTCGATCATCAAGACGAGGAAGGCCAAGGGGAAGTTCTCCTCCTTCCCCGACTTCCTGGACAAGGTCGAGGCCGTCGTCTGCAACAAGCGGACCGTCGAATCGCTGATCAAGGCCGGCGCGTACGACGAGATGGGCCACACCCGAAAGGGACTCGTCGCCCACCACGAACCGATGATCGACAACGTGGTCGCGGTCAAGCGCAAGGAGGCCGAGGGACAGTTCGACCTCTTCGGCGGAATGGGTGACGAGAGCGGCGGCGACGAACCCGGCTTCGGCCTGGACGTCGAGTTCTCCGACGTCGAGTGGGAGAAGTCCTACCTGCTCGCCCAGGAGCGCGAGATGCTCGGCCTCTACGTCTCCGACCACCCGCTCTTCGGCCTGGAGCACGTCCTCTCCGACAAGACCGACGCCGGCATCTCCCAGCTGACCGGCGGAGAGCACTCCGACGGCGCGGTCGTCACCATCGGCGGCATCATCTCCGGCCTCCAGCGCAAGATGACCAAGCAGGGCAACGCCTGGGCCATCGCCACCGTCGAGGACCTCGCCGGCTCCATCGAATGCATGTTCTTCCCCGCGACCTACCAGCTCGTCTCCACCCAGCTGGTCGAGGACACCGTCGTCTTCGTCAAGGGCCGCCTGGACAAGCGCGAGGACGTCCCCCGGCTGGTCGCCATGGAGCTGATGGTCCCCGACCTGACCTCGGCCGGCACCAACGCCCCCGTCGTCCTCACCATCCCCACCGTCAAGGTCACCCCGCCGATGGTCACCCGCCTCGGGGAGATCCTGCGCCACCACCGGGGCAACACCGAGGTCCGGATCAAGCTCCAGGGGCCGCGGACCACCACCGTGCTCCGCCTCGACAAGCACCGCGTCCAGCCCGACCCGGCGCTCTTCGGCGACCTCAAGGTGCTGCTCGGCCCGTCCTGCCTGGCCGGCTAACGGACGTCAGCGCGCCGTACGGGCGTCACCTCGCCGTACGGGCGTCAGCGCGCAAAGGAAGGGGCTCGGCCGGCACCGCCGGTCGAGCCCCTTCCCACACCGCACGCGGAGGCGTCAGTTGTGGCCGAACTTCTTCTGCTTGCCCTTGCGCGCCATGTCCAGCGGGCTCGGGGACGGCGAGACCGACTCGCCCTGCGGCTGCGCCGAGCTCTTGCCCGGATCCTGCGCCGCCGTGCGCTCCTGCGACTTCGCGGGCTGCTTCTGGTTCTTGTTCTTGGCCATGGGATGCCTCCGTGGGGGTGTAGGGGCCAGGGCCGCCTTCACACTCACACAGCACCACAACCCGCGCATTTTGGATCATTACTGCGCGTAGTGGCGGATCTCCCGGCCGCCCCGGGAGATCCGCCACGCCGATGATCGAGTTCCGGCCTTCAACGCCCTTGCGGTCGGGCAGACTCGGGGAAACCCAATCGAGGACCCCCAGGGAAGAGGGTGGAACGCGTGGACCGCTGCGTCGTCCTGGTGGACGCCGGGTACCTGCTCGGCGCCGCCGCGAGCCTCCTCGCGGGGGAACCCTCCCGCTCCCGCATCACCGTCGACCACGCCGCCCTCATCCAGGGCCTGCGCGAGCGGGCCGAGGCCGACACCGAACAGCCGCTGCTGCGGATCTACTGGTTCGACGGCGCACCCGACCGGGTGCCGCAGCCCGAACACCGCCGGCTGCGCGTCATGCCCCGCGTCACCGTCCGCCTCGGCGCCCTGACCCGCAGCGACGGCCGCTGGGCGCAGAAGGGCGTCGACGCCGCCATGCACGCCGAGCTCACCGAACTGGCCCGCAACCGGGCCTGCTCCGACGTCGTCCTGGTGACCGGCGACGGCGACCTCCTGCCCGGCCTGATGTCCGCCAAGGAACACGGCGTCGCCGTCCACCTGTGGGCCGTCCAGGCCGCCGACGGGGACTACAACCAGTCCGAGGACCTCGTCGCCGAGGCCGACGAACGCCGCGTCCTCGACCGCGCCTGGATCACCCGCGCCGTCCGTGCCCGCGACCTCACCGGCCTGTGCGCCCCGGCCCCCGCACCGCGCCCCGAGATCGCCGCGATCCTCTCCGCGCCCCTGCCCGAGGCCGCCCTCGCCGAGGCCGCACGCAACGGAGCTCCGCCCGCCACCGGGACCGCCGCCAACGGGACGCCCGTACCCGCCCCCGCCGCCGAAGGCGCCAAACCCGTACCCACCCCCAAGGACCTCGCCTCGCTGCGCGCCCCCGGCCCGGCCCAGCCGGCCGCGGGAACCCCCGCGCACAACGCGCCCGCCCCCTCCAGCGCCCTGCGCTGGTCCTCCGACAAGGGCTGGATCGACCGCGCCGGCCCCCTCGGCGAGCCCGCCGAGACCGCCTCGCTGCCCACCCTCGCCCAGCTCACCAGCGCCGAACAGCGCTGGGCCGACCGCGAGGAGGACATCACCACCGTCGGCGGAGACCCCTTCGAGGTGGGCCAGGTCTTCGCCCGCCGCTGGATGGAACGCCTCCCCGAGACCGTCCACCTCCAGAAGCTCGCCACCATGTACCCGCGCGTCCCGCACCGCATCGACGGGGAGCTGCTGCGCTACGCCGCCCGCTTCGGACTGCTCGCGCACAAGGACGACCAGATCGACGAGCACGACCGGTACGCCATCCGGGCCGGCTTCTGGCGGGAGATCGACGTCCGCGCGGCCGCCGAGCACGTGAGCGGCGTCCCGGGCGCCGGGAGCGCCCCGCCGCCCCCGGGCCCGGCGACCCCGGCGGCCGGGTAGGGGCGAAAGCCGCGTAGGCTGCTCCCTCGTGAGTACGGGCACAGCACAGGCAGGGCACACCGAGGCGGCAGCCGCGGGAGCGGCCTCCGACGTGGTCTGCGCGGTGCGTGACCTGGTCAAGACCTACCCCGCGGTCCGGGGCCGGCGAGGGGCCCCCGCGCTGCCCGAGACCCGTGCCACCGACGGGATCTCCCTGGAGGTCCGCCGCGGCGAGGTGTTCGGCCTGCTCGGCCCCAACGGCGCCGGCAAGTCCACCCTGGTCCGCCAGCTCACCGGCCTGCTCAGGCCCGACACCGGCTCCGTGACCCTGCTCGGCCACGACCTCGTGCGCCACCCCGAGCGGGCCGCCCGGCTGCTCGCCTACCTGGGGCAGGAGTCCACCGCCCTCGACGAGCTCACCGTCTCCCTCGCGGCCGAGACCACCGGCCGCCTCCGCGGGCTCGGACTGCGGGACGCGCGGGCCGCACGGGACGAGGTACTGGAGGAACTCGGGCTGACCGAGATCGCCGGGCGGGCCCTGAAGAAGCTCTCCGGCGGCCAGCGGCGCCTCGCCTGCTTCGCCACGGCCCTGGTCGGGGAGCGGCCGCTGCTGGTCCTCGACGAACCCACGACCGGCATGGACCCCGTGGCCCGGCGGGCCGTGTGGGCGGCCGTGGACCGGCGCCGCGCCCGCCACGGCGCCACCGTCCTGCTCGTCACCCACAACGTCATCGAGGCCGAGACGGTCCTCGACCGGGTCGCCGTCATCGACCAGGGCAAGGTCATCGCCTGCGACACGCCGGCCGGACTCAAGGCCATGGTCTCCGACGAGGTCCGCCTCGAACTGGTGTGGCGCACCGCCCCGCCGCTGGACGTCCCCGAAGTCGCGGCGCTCGCCCCGACGGCCGCCGAATCGGGCCGCCGCTGGGTGCTGCGGCTGCCGCAGGACGAGGCGCGCGCCGCGGTGGCCGCCGTGACCGGCGGCCCGGCCTTCGCCGCCCTCGACGATTTCACGTTGGCCACGCCGAGCCTGGAGGACGTCTACCTCGCGCTGGGTGGACGGATGAAGGGTCTGGTCAAGTCGTGACCACCGCTGTCGTTCCCGGGGTCCTCGCACCCCGCGCCCGGTTCTTCCCCGCGCTCGCCGCCGTCTACCGGGCCCAGCTGTCCCGGGCGCGGGTCGCGCGGATCCCGCTGCTGTTCGTGGCCACCTTCCAGTCCGTCGGCATCATGATCCTGATGCGGGGCGTGGTGGACGGGGGCTCCGAGGCGCGGGCCGTCGTCGCCGGATCCTCGGTGCTCGTCGTCGCCTTCGTCGCCCTGAACCTGCTCGCGCAGTACTTCGGGCAGCTGCGGGCCGGCGGCGGCCTCGACCACTACGCCACCCTGCCCGTGCCGCCCGCCTCCGTGGTGCTCGGCGCCGCCGGCGCGTACGCCTCCTTCACCCTGCCGGGGACCCTGGTCACGGCCGTCTTCGGGAGCCTGCTGTTCGGGCTGCCGATGGGCGGCCTGTGGATCCTCGCGGCGGTGGTGCCGCTGGCCGGGGCCGCCCTCGCCGGGCTGGGGGCGGCACTGGGGCTGCTCGCGCCGCGCCAGGAGCTGGCCACCCTGGCCGGGCAGCTGGGCATGTCGGCCGCGCTGCTGCTGGGGGTGCTGCCGCCCGAGCGGATGCCGGACGTGATCGTGTGGGCGCGGGACCTGCTGCCGTCCACGTACGGGGTCGAGGCCTTCGCGGAGACCTTCGCCCCGCACCCCGACTGGGCGGCCGTCGTCCTCGACCTCGGGGTGTGCGGCGCCGTCGGAGTACTGTCCCTGGCCCTGGCGACGTGGGCGTACCGCCGGGCGGCGGTCCGCTGAAGCCGGTGCCGGGCGTACCTGGCACGATGTGGGGGTGACCGAAGCCGTGACCCCGCCGCCGTCCCCGTACGACCCGCCGACGCACCCGCCCGCGGCGGAGCGGGCGGACCAGCCCGGGCCGCATGACCGGCAGGACCGTACGGACCTGCCGGAGCCGCTGGACGCCGCGGCGCCCTCGAAGCCGGGCGCGGCGTCCGCGGGCATCACCCCCGCGGACGTCCGTGACGGGGCCGCCGTCACCCTCGTGGTCGGCGTGGCCGGTGTGGTCCTCGGGCTGCTGTGGGCGTGGCTCGCCCCCCGGGTGCAGTACGTCTCCAACGGGGAGGCCGTCTTCCTGCGCGACACCGAGAGCGAGGCGCGGATCGGCGCCGACGGCACCTTCTTCCTGCTGGCCCTCGGCTTCGGCGTGCTCAGCGCGGTGGCCGTCTTCCTGTGGCGCCGGCGCGGCGGAGTGCCCCTGGTGATCGGGCTGACCGTCGGAGCCTGCTTCGCCTCCCTCGCCGGCTGGCGGCTCGGTCTGCTGCTCGGGCCGGGCGGGAACCTGCCGGCGGCCGCCGCCGAGGCGGGCAAGGGCGTCCCGTTCGACGCGCCGCTCCAGCTGCTGGCCCACGGGGTCCTGCTGGTGTGGCCGATGACGGCCGTCGCCCTGCACCTGGGCCTGACCGCGCTGTGGTCCCCCCGCGAAACCTCCCCGTCCGCCGAGTGGTACGGGACGTACCCGCCGCCGCACGTCCACGCCGACCCGCCGAAGGACGACCCGCGCGACTGACGCGCCGCTCCGGGCCGTGCCCGCGCCCTAGGGCCGGGCGATCGCGGCCACCACCGCGCCCGTGAGGGCCGCCAGGTCCGCCGGGGCCAGCTCGACCTCCAGGCCCCGGCGGCCCGCCGAGACGCAGATGGTCGGGTGCGCGGTGGCCGAGGCGTCCACGACCGTACGCAGCCGCTTGCGCTGCCCCAGCGGGGAGATCCCGCCCCGGACGTAGCCCGTGGTGCGTTCCGCCAGCGCCGGGTCGGCCATCGCGGCGCGCTTGCCGCCCGCGGCCGCGGCCAGGGCCTTCAGGTCCAGCGACCCCGAGACGGGCACCACGGCCACCGTGAGGGTCCCGTCCACGTCCGCGACGAGGGTCTTGAAGACGCGGTCCGGGCCCACGCCCAGGGCCTGGGCGGCCTCCTCGCCGTAGGAGGAGTGGGCCGGGTCGTGCTCGTAGGCGTGGGTGGTGAACTCCACCCCGGCCGCGGTGAGCGCGACGATCGCCGGGGTGCCGGCCGGGCCCGCCGGCTTCTTCTTCGCCATCAGTTCGCCTTCACCGTCGGTTCGCGGTCGTCGTCGGTTCGCAGTCGTCAGTTCGGGTTCGTCGGGGAACGGGTCAGCTCCACCGCCGGGAGCGACGGCAGGTGGCGGATCACGGCCGTCTCCGCGCGGAGCAGCTTCAGCTCCTCCGCCAGCCGCGTCGCGGTGTCCGGGGCCTGGAGCAGGCGCTGCTTCGCGGGGATGTCCAGCACGGCCGCGGCCGCCACCAGGTACGACACCACCGACGGTTCGTCCGGCAGCTCGGGCGCTGAGGTCAGGGACCGCTCCCGGGCGCCCGCCAGCCGCTTCTGGTAGCTGCGGAACGCCCGCAGCACCCCCTCGGACAGCGCGCCCGCGCCGTCGCCCGCGTCCTCGGCGAGCTCCTCCAGCTCCGCGACGAGGAAGGGCCCCGAGGCGTCGACCGACAGCAGCCGGACCCGGGTGGTGCCGGTGGCGAGGACCTCGAAGCTGCCGTCCTCGCGCTCCCGGATCGTCGCCGCGTCGGCGACGCAGCCGACCCGGTGGAAGGCCTGGATCGGGTCCGCGCCGAAGCCCGCCGCCGGGCCCCGCTCGGGCAGGGCCGTCTGGTCGGGCAGGCCGGGCGCGGTCGGGGCGACCTCCCGGCCGTCGCGGATCGCGACGACCGCGAAGCGCCGCGGCTCTTCCTCGCCCGTCTTCAGCAGCTCGCGCATCATGGCGCGATAGCGCTCCTCGAAGATGTTCAGCGGCAGCACGAGGCCCGGGAACAGCACCGAGTTCAGCGGGAAGAGGGGCAGGCGAACGGTGGTCACGAGGCACAGGGTAGTGGCCGGACGGCCGGAGCCGTCACCCCCGCCTCAGCAGCCGCGACGCGCCCGCCGCCACCGTCGTGGCCAGGATCCAGCCCAGGACCACCAGGGCCGCCGCGCCCCACTGCCAGCCGCCGGCCGTCTTCCAGTGGCCCTCCTGGCCGAGATCGACCACGGGCAGCAGCAGATCCAGGGCGTACAGGGCCGCGTTCCAGTGCGGGTGCTCGTCCGCCTTGACCGGCTCCGGGGCGTGGCCGAGGAACATCAGGGTGCCCGCCGCCCACAGCACCGCCATCCACAGCGCGGCCCGGCCCGGCCGGTAGCCGTAGACCACCGTCCAGTCCTGGAGGTGCCCCCAGGCCCGGGCGGCCGGGGGCAGGGTGGTCCGGCGCCGGCGCTGCTTGGCCACCAGCACCTCGCGGGCCTCCGCGTCCTCACCGCCGTCCCGCAGCACGGCCGCCAGCCGCTCGTACGGCTCGGGGGAGTACTCGGGGGTGGCCGCCTCGACCCAGGCGAGGCGGCGGGCCAGTGTGAAGTCGCCGCGGGGAGCCAGGGCCTCGTAGACGAACCCCTCCATCGACAGCCGGCCCGGACCCGGCCAGCTCGTGTGCCGGTCGACCAGTTTGACCACCTTCGCTCCGGACACCACCACCCTGCCCCGCTCGGGAGCCTCACCGACGAACCGGAACTCCGGGGTCTGGATCCGGCGCAGCGAGACCTCCTGGTCCGGGCCGAGGTCGAAGAGGGCCCCGTAGAAGTCGACCGAGTCGCCGAAGCGGCCGTCGTCCAGCCGCAGACCGCCCCGGCACTCAAAGGCCCGCCCGGGCCCGCCCCGCGCGGGCGTCCGGCTCCAGTCGCCCGTCAGGGGGGCCGGATCGGCGCCGCCCGGGGCGAGGGCGATCGACGTCAGGTACAAGGTCCGCTCGACGGTCAGCGTGGGGGCGTTCAGGGCGCGCCCGCCGCCCGGGTGGGACAGCCGGGCCCCGCGCAGGCTCATCGAGGCCCCGACCTTCGCCCCGCGCAGGCTGACCTCCCCGTACGTCTCCAGCATGTCGGCGTGGAAGTCCTGCGCGACCGAGATCCCGTCGGCCGCGACCGCCCGGCCGCGCGCGTCGCCCCGCAGCACCGCGCGGCTGATCAGCAGGTCCGTGCCGATCTGCGCGTCGGTGAGCCGGATCCCGCGCGCCACCCGGGACGACACCAGGTGCAGGTCGCCCTCGGTGTGCAGCCGGGCCGCCTCCACCCGGGGTATCGCGCAGTTGTGCAGCCGGAGCGTGCCGCAGCGCGTCTCGGACAGCTGGACCTCGTCGTCGAAGCGGCACGAGCGGATCTCCACGTACGGGGCCACCGTGCCGCCGGACAGGTCCAGCCGCCCGGTGATCCGCGCCCCGCGCAGCTTCAGGCAGCCCACCCGGCCCGGCACCGGCACCGGACCGGCCAGCAGCAGCAGGGCCACCACCTCGGCCCGCACGGTCCGCTCGGGACCCCACTCCCGGCCGTCGAACGGTTCGTCGTGATCCGCCGGCGCGGAGCGGAAGTCACAGACCGTCCCGCTCCGGAAGGTCTCCCACATCAGCCGTTCGGCGTCGCTCAGGTCCCCCGGCGGCGCGCCCGTCGTCCCCTCGGTCATGGCAGCCCCCCTGCTGTCACGTACGTGTAGGGGAACGCTAAGGGGCGGCTGTGACATCCGGGGTGTGTATCAGCCAGTGATACGGGCGAACGGTCGCGGGAGACGGTCTGAGAGAATTGGGACGTGATCTCTCGTATCGACCTGCGCGGTGACGCCCTCCCCGAGGGCGGCGCCCTGCGCGATCTGCTGCCCCGTGCCGAGTTCGACGTAGAAGCTGCCCTGGAGAAGGTGCGGCCCATCTGCGAGGACGTCCATCATCGTGGCACGGCGGCGTTGATCGAGTACGCGCACAAGTTCGACGGGGTCGAGCTCGCGCAGGTCCGGGTGCCCGCGGAGGCCGTCAAGGTCGCCCTGGAGCAGCTGGATCCGGCCGTCCGCGCCGCCCTGGAGGAGTCGATCCGGCGCGCCCGGATCGTGCACCGCAACCAGCGCCGCACCGAGCACACCACCCAGGTGGTCCCCGGCGGCACGGTGACCGAGAAGTGGGTTCCGGTCGAGCGCGTGGGCCTGTACGCCCCGGGCGGCCGCTCCGTGTACCCGTCGTCGGTCGTCATGAACGTCGTCCCGGCCCAGGAGGCGGGCGTCGAGTCGATCGCGCTGGCCTCCCCGCCGCAGAAGGAGTTCGGCGGCCTGCCGCACCCCACCATCCTGGCGGCGTGCGCGCTGCTCGGCGTGGACGAGGTGTACGCGGTCGGCGGCGCCCAGGCCGTCGCGATGTTCGCGTACGGAACCACCGGACCGGACGGCTGCCCGCCGGCGAACATGGTGACCGGCCCCGGCAACATCTGGGTCGCCGCCGCCAAGCGCTACTTCACCGGAAGGATCGGCATCGACACCGAGGCCGGCCCCACCGAGATCGCGGTCCTCGCGGACTCCACGGCCGACCCGGTCCACGTCGCCGCCGACCTGATCAGCCAGGCCGAACACGACCCGCTGGCCGCCGCCGTCCTCGTCACGGACTCCGCGGAGCTCGCGGACGCAGTCGAGAAGGAGCTGGAACCCCAGGTCGCGGCCACCAAGCACGTCGAGGACCGGATCAAGCCCGCCCTCGCGGGCAAGCAGTCCGCGATCGTCCTCGTCGACAGCCTGGAGGACGGCCTCAAGGTCGTCGACGCGTACGGCGCCGAGCACCTGGAGATCCAGACCGCCGACGCCGCCGCCTGGGCCGCCCGCGTGCGCAACGCCGGCGCGATCTTCGTCGGCCCGTGGGCCCCGGTCTCCCTCGGCGACTACTGCGCGGGCTCCAACCACGTGCTGCCCACCGGCGGCTGCGCCTGCCACTCCTCCGGCCTGTCCGTGCAGTCCTTCCTGCGCGGCATCCACATCGTCGACTACACGCGCGACGCCCTCGCCGAGGTCACCCACCACGTGGTGACGCTGGCCGAGGCCGAGGACCTGCCCGCGCACGGCGCCGCCCTGAAGGCGCGCTTCGGATGGAAGGTCCCCCAGCAGTGACCGCGGACATCGGGATCGACGACCTCCCCATCCGGGACGAGCTCCGCGGCAAGACCCCGTACGGCGCCCCCCAGCTCGACGTGCCCGTCCAGCTGAACACCAACGAGAACCCGTACGAGCTCCCCGAGGAACTCGTCGCACGGATCGCCGAACGCGTCGCCGACGCCGCCCGCACCCTCAACCGCTACCCGGACCGGGACGCCGTCGAGCTGCGCACCGAGCTGGCCGCCTACCTCACCCGTACCGGCAAGCACCCGGTGGCGCGGGAGAACGTCTGGGCCGCCAACGGCTCCAACGAGGTCCTCCAGCAGCTGCTCCAGACCTTCGGCGGGCCCGGCCGCACCGCGATCGGCTTCGAGCCCTCGTACTCGATGCACGCCCTGATCGCCCGCGGCACCGGCACCGGCTGGATCTCCGGCCCGCGCCGCGAGGACTTCACGATCGACCTCGAAGCGGCGGAGCGGGCGATCGCCGAACACGCCCCCGACGTCGTCTTCATCACCTCGCCCAACAACCCCACGGGCACCGCGGTCGGGGCGGAGACGGTCCTCGCGCTGTACGAGGCCGCCCAGGCCGCCAAGCCCTCCCTCGTCGTCGTCGACGAGGCCTACGTGGAGTTCAGCCACCGGGACTCGCTGCTGCCCCTCATCGAGGGCCGCCCGAACCTGGTGGTCTCCCGGACCATGTCCAAGGCCTTCGGCGCCGCGGGCCTGCGCCTGGGCTACCTGGCCGCGCACCCCGCCGTCGTCGACGCCGTCCAGCTGGTGCGCCTGCCGTACCACCTGTCGGCCGTCACCCAGGCGACCGCGCTGGCCGCCCTGGAACACACCGACACCCTGCTCGGCTACGTCGAGCAGCTCAAGGCCGAACGGGACCGCCTCGTCACCGAACTGCGGGCCATCGGCTTCGAGGTCACCGAGTCCGACGCGAACTTCATCCAGTTCGGCAGGTTCGACGACTCCCACACCGCCTGGCAGAAGATCCTCGACCGGGGCGTCCTGGTCCGGGACAACGGCGTACCGGGCTGGCTGCGGGTCACCGCCGGCACCCCGGCCGAGAACGACGCGTTCCTGGAAGCGGTTCGCGCACTGAAGAAGGAGCAGCAGGCATGAGCCGCATCGGACGGGTCGAACGCACCACGAAGGAGACCTCGGTCCTCGTCGAGATAAACCTCGACGGCACGGGCAAGGTCGACGTGTCGACCGGCGTGGGCTTCTACGACCACATGCTCGACCAGCTCGGCCGCCACGGCCTCTTCGACCTCACGGTCAAGACCGACGGCGACCTGCACATCGACACCCACCACACCATCGAGGACACCGCCCTCGCGCTCGGCGCCGCCTTCAAGCAGGCCCTCGGCGACAAGGTGGGCATCTACCGCTTCGGCAACTGCACCGTCCCCCTGGACGAGTCCCTCGCCCAGGTGACCGTCGACCTGTCCGGCCGCCCGTACCTCGTGCACACCGAGCCCGAGAACATGGCGCCGATGATCGGCTCGTACGACACGACGATGACCCGGCACATCTTCGAGTCCTTCGTCGCGCAGGCCCAGATCGCCCTGCACATCCACGTCCCGTACGGCCGCAACGCCCACCACATCGTGGAGTGCCAGTTCAAGGCCCTCGCCCGGGCCCTGCGCTACGCCGCCGAGTTCGACCCCCGCGCCGCCGGGATCCTGCCCTCCACGAAGGGCGCCCTCTAGCCGTGAACGGCCTCAACACCATCCTGATCGTCGTCGGCCTCTTCCTGGCCGGCGGCGTCTACTCCTTCCAGAAGCAGAAGATGCCCCTGTCGGTCGTCGTCCTGCTCGCCATCGGCTCCGTGATGTGCCTCGTCGCCGGAGTCCTGCGGATCCGAGGAATCTGGGAATGAGCGCTACCCGTCCCACCAAGAAGGTCGTCGTCTTCGACTACGGCTTCGGCAACGTCCGCTCCGCCGAGCGCGCCCTCGCGCGCGTCGGCGCGGACGTGGAGATCACCCGCGACTACGACAAGGCCATGGACGCCGACGGCCTCCTCGTCCCCGGCGTCGGCGCCTTCTCCGCCTGCATGCAGGGCCTCAAGGACGTCCGCGGCGACTGGATCATCGGCCGCCGGCTCTCCGGCGGCCGGCCCGTCATGGGCATCTGCGTCGGCATGCAGATCCTCTTCGAACGCGGCATCGAGCACGGCGTGGAGACCGAGGGGCTCGACGAGTGGCCCGGCACGGTCGGCCCGCTCAAGGCCCCCGTCGTCCCGCACATGGGCTGGAACACCGTCCGGGCCCCGGCGGACAGCCAGGCCTTCGCCGGCCTCGACGCCGACGCCCGTTTCTACTTCGTGCACTCCTACGCGGCGCACGACTGGAGCCTGGAAGTCACCAACCCGGCCATCCGCGCCCCCAAGGTCACCTGGGCCACCCACGGCGAGCCCTTCGTCGCGGCCGTGGAGAACGGGGCACTGTGGGCCACCCAGTTCCACCCCGAGAAGTCCGGCGACACCGGTGCCCAGCTCCTCACCAACTGGATCGAGACCCTGTGATGACCGCACCCCTCCTCGAACTCCTCCCCGCGGTCGACGTCCGCGACGGCCAGGCCGTACGCCTCGTGCACGGCGTCTCCGGCAGCGAGACCTCCTACGGGTCCCCGCTGGAGGCGGCCCTCGCCTGGCAGCGCGCCGGCGCCGAGTGGCTCCACCTCGTCGACCTGGACGCCGCCTTCGGCACCGGTGACAACCGCGCCCTGGTCGCAGAGATCACCGGCGCCATGGACATCAAGGTCGAGCTGTCCGGCGGCATCCGCGACGACGCCTCGCTCGCCGCGGCCCTCGCCACCGGCTGCACCCGCGTCAACCTCGGCACCGCCGCCCTGGAGACCCCCGAGTGGGCCGCCAGGGCCATCGCCGAGCACGGCGACCGCATCGCCGTCGGCCTCGATGTCCGCGGCACCACCCTCAAGGGCCGCGGCTGGACCAGCGAGGGCGGCGACCTCTACGAGACCCTCGCCCGCCTGGACTCCGAAGGCTGCGCCCGCTACGTCGTCACCGACATCGGCAAGGACGGCACCCTCACCGGCCCCAACCTGGAGCTGCTGAAGAACGTCTGCGCCGCCACCGACCGGCCCGTCGTGGCCTCCGGCGGCATCTCCTCCCTGGACGACCTGCGCGCGCTGTCCGAGCTCGTGCCGCTCGGCGTCGAGGGCGCGATCGTCGGCAAGGCCCTGTACGCCAAGGCCTTCACCCTGGAAGAAGCCCTGAAGGTGGTCTCCGCATGAGCAGCTCCCCCGACTCCTCGGCCGCCGTACGGCGCATCTCCTCCGGCGGCGCCTACGAGGACGTCATCGCGTACTCCCGCGCGGTGCAGCTCCCCAACGGGCTCGTCCTCGTCTCCGGCTGCACCGCCGCCGACGCGGGCGGCCCGTACGACCAGAGCGTCGCCGCGTTCGGCGTCGCCTTCAAGGCGCTCGCCCAGGCCGGCCTCGGCCCCGAGGACGTCGTCCGCACCCGCATGTACCTGACGCACGCGCGCGACGTCGAGGAGGTGGGCCGCGCCCACAAGGAGCTCTTCGACGCGGTCCGCCCGGCCGCGACGATGCTCATCGTGTCCGGCTTCGTCGACCCGTCGATGGTCGTCGAGGTGGAGGTGGAGGCGTACAAGGCGCCCGGCACCCCCGCGGGAGGGACCGCATGAGCCTCGCCGTACGCGTGATCCCCTGCCTCGACGTGGACAACGGCCGCGTCGTCAAGGGCGTCAACTTCCAGAACCTGCGCGACGCCGGCGACCCCGTCGAGATGGCCAAGCTCTACGACGCCGAAGGCGCCGACGAGCTGACCTTCCTCGACATCACCGCCTCCTCCGGCAACCGCGAGACCACCTACGACGTGGTGCGCCGCACCGCCGAACAGGTCTTCATCCCGCTGACGGTGGGCGGCGGCGTCCGCACCGCCGACGACGTCGACAAGCTGCTGCGCGCCGGAGCGGACAAGGTCGGCGTCAACACCGCCGCCATCGCCCGCCCCGAGCTCATCCAGGAGATCGCCGAGCGCTTCGGCCGCCAGGTGCTCGTCCTGTCCGTCGACGCCCGCCGCACCGCCACCGGCTCCTTCGAGGTCACCACCCACGGCGGCCGCCGGGGCACCGGCATCGACGCCGTCGAATGGGCCCACCGCGCCGCCGAACTCGGCGCCGGGGAGATCCTCCTCAACTCGATGGACGCCGACGGCACCAAGGACGGCTACGACACCGAGATGATCGCCGCCGTCCGCAAGCACGTCAGCGTCCCCGTGATCGCCTCCGGCGGCGCGGGCACCCTCGCGCACTTCCCGCCGGCCATCGGGGCCGGGGCCGACGCGGTGCTCGCCGCCTCGGTGTTCCACTTCGGCGACCTGCGGATCTCCGAGGTCAAGTCGGCGCTGCGCGAGGCCGGACACCCCGTCCGCTGACCCCGCCCGGCCCGCGCGCCGTAAATCACCTGCCGCGTCCCGCCCGCCCCGCCTAGTCTGGTCCAGACCAGTCGAGGGGGGTGCGGTGGGCGCGGCAGCCGTGTTGCGTGACGGGAACGTCCTGCGGTGGCTAGGGGCGTACGCCGCCTCCCTCATCGGGGACGGCATCTACTTCCTCGCCCTCGGGTGGGCCGCCGCGCAGACCGCCGGCCCCGGAGAGGTCGGCCTGGTCATGGCCGCCGGAGCCGTGCCCCGGGCCCTGCTGATGCTGGGCGGCGGCGTGGTCGCCGACCGCTTCGGACCCCGCCTGGTGGTCCTCTCCTCCGACGCCGTGCGGTGCGCGGTGGTCCTGGCCCTCGCGGCGGCCGTCGGCCTCACCTCCCCGGGCCTGTGGGTGCTGGTCCTGGTGGCCCTCGTGTTCGGGCTCGTCGACGCCCTGTTCCTGCCGGCCGTCGGGGCCCTGCCGCCGCGGATCGCCGCGCCCGGCCAGCTCGTACGCGTCCAGGGGCTGCGCAGCCTCGCCGAGCGCGTCGGGCACACCGCCGGGCCGCCGGCCGCGGGACTCGCCATGGGGCTGGGCGGTCCGGGGGCGGCGTTCGGGGTGGCGGCGGGCCTGTTCGGGCTGTCGCTGCTGCTCCTCCTCACGGTACGGATCTCCCCACTGCCGGCGCCGACCGCCGACCCGGGATCCGGCTCCGGCTCCCGTTCGGGTTCCGGGCCCGGGGAGAGCCCCTGGCGGCAGCTGCGCTCGGGGCTCGCCTACATACGCCGCCACGGGCTGATCGGGCCCCTCGTGCTCTCCGGCGCGCTGAGCCAGCTCGGCACCTCGGCGCCGCTCACCCTCGGGCTGATCCTGCTCGCCGGGGAACGCGGCTGGGGGCCCGGCGGGGTCGGCTGGATCGTCGGCGCGCTCGGGGCGGGGGCGGCCGCCAGTGCGCTGCTCCTCACCCTGGTACCGCGCTTCCCGCACGCGGGGGCCTGGCAGAACGCCACCCTGATCGTCGGCTCGGCCGGGATCGGGGCCCTGGCACTGGCCCCGACCCTCGCCTCGGCGGTGGCGCTCGCGCTGGTCACGGGGCTGGTGTGCGGGATCTGCGGGGGGCTGGCGGTGGCCCTGATCCAGACCGCGACCGACCCCTCCTACCTGGGCCGGGTCAGCTCGGTCATGGCCTTCACCGCCGTGGGCCTGGCGCCGCTGGCGTACCCCGTCTTCGGGGTCGCGGCCGACCTGTGGGGGATCACCCCGGTGTTCCTCGCCGGCGGCGCGCTGAGCATGGCCGGCGCGGCCATCGGCACCTCCGCCCCAGCGGTCCGCCGCGCCGAACTCTCCCTCACCTGACCCGCCCCCCGGCCCCTCTGCCCACCGTGCCCGGTGCGGCTGGACTTGTCCGGGGGCGAGCGGTAGGGGCCGGGGACGGGGTGGGGTGTCGTCCGGGACTAAAACGTGATTTGTTGGCGCCCTGTGCCGACCGGCAAAGGGGGCCCGGACCAGGCGCCATAAATCATGCCCGTCCCGGACGACACCCCACCCCCGGCCCCGGCCCCCCCCCCCCCCCCCCCCCCCCCCCCCCCCCCCCCCCCCCCCCCCCCCCCCCCCCCCCCCCCCCCCCCCCCCCCCCCCCCCCCCCCCCCCCCC